>JAPXLT010000083.1:0-16270 GCA_033809415.1 Lentisphaeria bacterium | reverse complement strand
CAAAAAGTTCAAAAATCTTCTCAAAAATGAGAAAGAGCTTCAAGGTCAGCAACTTGCGAATCTGATTTTTGAAGATCTTGCACAAAAAACAAGAAGTTTGAGGATAGTAGTACGAAAATAATTGACGACAGAATTTCTGAATGTTACGATCAGCACACCACCCAACTCTAAAAAAGTTCGTGCTTTTTCGTGCCTTTCGTGGTTAAAAACCTTTTTTGTGCGCCCCCCTACGTATACTAGCGGCACCAACCCGATAAATTTCCATCGAAGAATGCCATGACTATAAGATTTCCAAGACCAACCATCTTTCTGCTTATTCTGATGATGTTTAGCAGTCAAATCACTTCCGCCGCAGAGCAGGTTGCCAGCCTGCCACTCGAAGGTTGGCAGAAGCGGGTTTGGGAAGCTGCGGCCGGACCGACCAGCACGCCGTTGCCTGCCGGGGAAACGTTGCCCGTTCCGGTCGAGCTACCTGGACGCCAGGAGTTTGTTCAGCCGGAACTCGGTGATGCGACACTCTGGCAACAGGCGACCCATCTGCAGATGAAATTCAAGATTCCGGAAGGACTTCCGGAATCCGCCCGGTTAGTCATTTTCACTCGGGACAAGGACTTTCTCTGGCGGCAGAACCGTCGTCCGCTGATCCGTCCGGAAGGAGGTATTCTGCAAATTCAGCTGCCGATTCGGAACCGTGATGCAGAACAAGCTTGGGAAGGCAAAGGGCATAAGCGCCCATGGAACCCGCTTACATCTAAAATCCTGCTCGAATACGGCTTCGCCATCGAATCCGAAACCGGTGCAACAGAAACATTTTCCGGTGAGATCGAGTTGCTCGGCGCTAGTTTATGGAAATATCCGCAGGAGTCTGCCCGGCATGAAGTCTACGATCTGGCTTTCCAGCCTCGGCAACCTCGTATCGGACAGCGGATCGAATTCAGTTTTCGGCTGAACAACTGGCCATTAAACCCATTCCAGCCGGATTCAGCGGATATCCAAGCAGAGATCACCATGCCGAATGGGCAGAAGGAAATCACACGAGCTTTTTATTATGAAGATTTCCTTTACGATTCCTCGCAGTGGGACAAGACACGCTGCCTATTGCCGGCAGGCAGCCCGCAGTGGAAAATCCGTTACTGCCCACGCCTCGAGGGAACGCATTCCATGCGCATTCTGGGGCGTGTTGACGGGCGGGAATGGAACCTGCCCCCCATTGAATTCCGTGTCCGCAGCAATATCAGACCATGGCATGGCTTTGTTCGAACCGATCCAAAGCACCGGGCTTATCTGCAATATGAGGACGAAACGCCTTTCTGGGGAGTTGGAGTCAACGTGCGTTCGCCGTTTGACCTGCGTTATCAACAGGTCGCTCCCTATTCCACCTGGCAGGACATGGGGCTGGCGGCATATGATCATCTCTTCCCGAAGTATCGTCAGCATGGCATCAATGTCGTCGAGGTATGGATGTCGTCCTGGTGGCTAGCACTGGAATGGATCAATGACGCGCCGGGCTTTCATGGGGTGGGGCATTTCAACCAGTATCGCGCATGGATGCTGGATCATATCCTGCGCCTGGCTGAGGAAAATGACATCTACCTGATCCTGGTGCTGAACAATCATGGAAAATTCGGCATGACCTACGATACCGAATGGGCAAGAAACCCCTACAATAAAGCCAAAGGCGGATTTCTGGAAAAATGCGAAGATTATTATACCTCCGAAGAAGCAAAAACGGCTTTCCGCAATACTGCCGACTATATTGTTGCGCGCTGGGGCGCCAGCCCGAATCTGCTCAGCTGGAAGCTGTTTACCGAAGTCGATCTGACTGGTCCGACCATTGAATTCTACCACCATCCCAGTGTCGCCGCATGGCATGCCGAAATGGGCGCCTACCTGAAAAAGATCGATCCCTACAAACATCCGGTAACGACGCACTGGATGCTGGGATATCACCGTATCAATGACGCCATCGCCAATCTGCCGGAACTCGATTTTCTTTCGACGGATGCCTATTACAATCCAGGTGGCGGCACCAGCGCACTGGTCAAGATGTTGAAAACGGGGGTTTCCTACGCTCAGAAATGGAACAAGCCGCTGGTGATCACGGAATATGGCGGTTCCTCCTATGCCGACAGCATGGGCAACTTGATGAAGCAAGTCGAAATCGGACTTTGGACTGGTCTTTTCAACGAAGCAGGCATCCTGCCAATGTACTGGTGGTTCGCACTGCTCGAAGACAAAAACCTATACGAGCCATTTGACGCAATCAACCGCTTCGGCGCCAATGAAGACCGCCGCGGACTCGAACGCAACGAGTACCGTCTGGACAACGGTCCCCTAAGCGTCAACGAAATGAAAGCGCCTGACCGCTATTACGCATGGCTCTTCGATACGGACTATTACTTCCCAGAAGTGGAAAATATGCAACCTGCCCTGCACAGCGGTAAAAAGCTGACGGTTAATCATTTGCAGACAGGTTCCTACACCCTCGAAATCTGGAATTCGCGCTCCGGCGAAATCCTGCACCAGGAGAAACGGGTGATCAGCGAAGATAAAGCTGCCCTCGAAATCCCGCTGCCGGAATTCCGCCAATCCCTAGCCGTGAAAATAAAACACCTCCCGGAAGAATAAAAACATTTTTTGTCCACGGAAGACACGGTAAGCGCGGCGTGGGCTACCGCCCACAACCTATTTTTTAACAACGAAAAGACACGAAAAGGCACGAAAATTTATAAGGAATTTTGAAAATGCAACAGGTCTTTTATGATTTTTCGGCGTTTGACTTGTTAAAAGGTAAAAGACCGCTGCTTGTGTGCGACAAAGCCTTTGATTCCTTTGGTATAAAGTTTCCATGTGAAGTTGTAAAGTTTGATGGCTTTACATCGAATCCAATCTATGAAGATATACTCGCAGGGACAAAAATTTTAAAAGAAAACAAGTGTGATTTTATTGTTGCTGTAGGTGGCGGAAGTAGCATAGATACGGCAAAAGCAATTAAATTTTACCATGACTTATACGGCGGTATGCCGATAATGGCCATCCCTACAACTTCAGGAACTGGCAGTGAAGCGACGCATTTCGCAGCCATCTATGAAAAAGGCGAAAAAAAATCTCTCGCTGACGAGAGACTTCTTCCTGATTATGTTGTTTTGAATGCAAAATTACTTAAGACGTTGCCACTTTACCAAAAGAAGTGCACTATGCTTGACGCTCTATGCCAGGCGATCGAGTCCTGGTGGTCCAAAAAGGCTACAGACGAAAGCATAGGATATTCCAAGGAAGCAATAAAACTTATACTCGATAACATGGACTCCTATTTAAAAAATGAGGAGAAGGGCAGTGAAAAAATGCTATGGGCTTCTCATTTGGCAGGCAAGGCCATAAACATAACTACCACAACAGCACCTCATGCTATGAGTTATAAGCTCACCTCAATGTATGGCATTCCGCATGGTCATGCTGTTGCAATTTGTTTGCCTAAGGTTTGGAAACAGATGAATAATTTCGAGGATATTTCAATTGCCCTGGGACAAGAAAACCATAAACAGGCAATTTCATTCTTCGAGGATTTGCTAAAAAAACTGGAAATCCATCCGCCAGAAAACGTGAAGGCACAGGATTTGGATGTTCTGGTTAGTTCAGTTAACATTGAGAGACTTAGTAATAACCCGATGGAATTTTGTGCGGAAACGATTAGAAGTTTATATAAAGAGATTTTGGAGGTATAAATGGCTACAAACATTAAGGCAGTAATTTTTGACTGGGCAGGAACAACCATTGACTACGGCTGCTTTGCGCCGATAAAAGGATTTGTCGATGGATATCGAAGCATAGGAATAGAGATTACCAACGAGATGGCTCGAAAGCCAATGGGTCTTTTAAAGATAGACCATACTCGCGCAATTGCCGCCATGCTTCCCGAACCAATTTCAGAGGAACAGATTTTAAAAGCATATGAAAAATTCGAAGAAACACTCTTTGCTAACATTGAACTGCACTGCGACATCAAGGACCATGTCATAGAAACAGTAGATGCTCTAAGAGCACAGGGGATAAAAATAGGTTCAACTACTGGTTACACATCCCAGATGATGGAACCTGTTTTAAAGAAGGTTGCAGATGCAGGCTATGCCCCGGATTTCTGGATTTCTCCAGATATGACAGCAAAGGGTAGACCATATCCATACATGATTTGGGAAAACCTCAAGGCATTTGGCATTTCAGAACCAAGGGAAGCAATAAAGGTTGGAGACACAACTGCGGACATTAAAGAAGGCAAAAATGCCAACTGCTGGACTGTCGGCGTAATCATGGGTTCATCCGAGCTCGGCTTCAATCGTGAAGAAGTTGCAGCTTTGTCGAAAGACGAACTCGAAGAACACAAAAAGCGAGTTCGCGCCAGCTACTACAAAGCTGGCGCAGACTACATCATCGACGATATGGACGAGCTCCTCGAGGTTGTTGCCGACATAAATAGAAAGCTTGAACTTAACGCCGACAGAAAGCTTTTAACACCTGGTCCACTCACCACGCGTTACTCAGTTAAAAATGCAATGCTCACAGACCATTGCACCTGGGATGATGAGTATAAGGCAATTACTACTTCCGTAATAAATGACATAACAAATATTTCTGCAAACGAGGACTACACCACCGTTCTCCTCCAAGGCAGTGGCACGTATGCAGTAGAAGCAATGCTAGACACTCTCATTGGAACAGATGAAACCATCCTCTTCTTAGTCAATGGCGAATATGGAAAGCGCATGCTCACAATTGCCGACAGAATAGATAGAAAATACATTCCTTTAGAGTTTAATATGACTAACCCTCTCGATGCAGAAGCAGTAGAAGAAAAACTCAAAGAAACCACAGACATCAGCACAGTTGCATTCGTTCATTGCGAAACAACAACTGGAATTATTAACCCCCTCGAAGATTTAGTTAAACTTGCAAAAGCTTATGGTAAGAAGGTTCTTGTTGACGCAATGTCAAGCTTTGGTGCATACGATATCGATATGCCTGGTCTTGACATCGACGCCCTCGCATCCAGTTCAAACAAATGCCTGGAAGGTCTCCCCGGCCTTGGCTTTGTTGTAGTGAAGAAGGCGCTCTTAGAAGAATGCGCCGACAATGCTTCCAGTCACAGCCTCGATCTTTACGACCAGTATAAGAGCTTTGGCGACGGAAACGGCAAGTTCCGCTTCACTTCTCCAACCAATGTGCTTCTGGCACTAAGGCAAGCACTCGATAACTACAAGATGGAAGGCGGCCTTGAAGCTCGTAAAAACCGATACATCGAGAATCACAAAACCTTGACCGAAGGTCTGGAAAAACTTGGATTCAAAGCTGTTATCCCAGCTGAATACCAATCATACATCATTACAACTTTCGAACTCGGGAACCTTGACTTTGCAAGTCTCTACAATGCACTCAAAGAAAAAGGCTTTGTAATCTACCCCGGTAAACTCACCAAAATGCCAACCTTCAGACTCGGCAACATTGGAGATGTTTACCCAGAAGATATGTCAGCCCTCGTTACAGCTTTAAATGAGTTTCTAAAAAACTAGTTGTCTTCTGTAGTGCGGGGTGCGTAGTGCGGGGTGCGGGGTGCGCAGTGCGGGGTGCGGGGTGCGGGGTGCGGGGGGATGTTCGTAATACTTGATCCGTCCGATCCGTCCGACCCGACTGATCAGTCGGAGAAAACAATAGACCAGATCACAAATTCGCGGGTCATTCCATCCGGCAAAGCAGCAACCCTACAAATTTTCCGAGCTTTCCGTGCTTTCCGTGGACAAAAAATGGGTTACGGGTGATCAGTCCGCGCCAAGTCCTTTCGGGCATTTCGTTGTTCAAAAAGAATTCCTCGCCTACCCAGGTTCACTGACACCTTACAAGACAAAAAAGAAAAAGAAAAAAAATCACATTTAGACTTGACATTTATTGAAAAAGGTACTACAATATGAACTGGCAACCAGTTCAACCAGACTGCCAGCTCAGCCAGTTTTTTGTTTGACAGGTCGTTTTCATGCCAATTACGGAGGCATTTTATGTCTGATTTAGCCGTTGTAGAAGATCAAATTCGGGAATATCTTGCTTCTCCGGAAGCGAGCAAGGATGAGTTGCTCAGCGAGCGCACGATCGCCAGCAAGTTTTCCTTGAACCGGAGCAATTCCCGGAAATTGCTGATGTCACTCGAGGGACAAGGACTTTTGGAGTGCCTTCCCCAGAAAGGCTATCGCCGTGTTGATTACAGCAATACGACAAACCGGACTTTTTATGCGGTCCGGAGCGCGATCGAGGCGGAGGCTGCACGCCTGGCCTGTGAACGTGCCACGCGGGAGGACATTCTGCGCATGATGCTGATCATGGAGGAAGCAGAAGAAGCCGTAAAGCGTGCTGATTATAAACGATTTCCCCATCTGGATCGCGATTTCCACCGGGCACTGATCGCAGCTTCCCACGACAAGCTGCTCCAGAAACTCCATACCTTTCTACATATTCCAGCAGTCTTTAAACAACCTTGGCAATACGATAATTTGACGCAAACGCACCAACACCATCTGGCCATCTTCAATGCAGTTCGGAAACAGGATCCGGTGGCGGCAGTGGCGGCGGTCAAGGAACACATCGGAAAGACGTGCAACGAGGAAATCTTCAAGGAAAATCCCTAATGTTTTTAAGGAACTGGCAATGAAAAATCTAACTAAAAGGACAAAGGATGGTGCGCTCATGAACAAAACTCGTTTGATTCGTTGCAAATTCACACTGATAGAACTTTTGGTCGTCATAGCAATTATCGCTATTCTTGCATCGATGCTTTTGCCGGCATTGAGCAAGGCCCGTGATAAGGCGCGTGCCGTAAATTGCACGAGCAATCAGAAAAACCTTGGCATTGCCTTTTTGATGTATGGCGATGACAACAATGGAATGATTTTTGTCTACAATGAGGGTGCGAACATAACCACTTGGCCTACTTCTGGCAACAAATGGCTTTACAATCAGATATGGCCAGGACCCTATATGTATTTTAAATATATTGAAGAGAAGTCCAACATCATTACCTGCCCCGTCATGCAGCCTACGTTTAAGCTTCTGGAACTAAGCTCTTCCCGTAGTCAACCATTTCATTGCTATGCTACCACGCAAAACTATATGACAACAACCAGCCCATGGAAAACAATTGCCAATAGTTTCGTTTGCTATGTCTCTACGAAAATATCAAACCCCGGAAGATTTCCGATGCTGACGGAGACAGCAATCACTTACAGTGGTCAATTTATGCAATGGCCAGTTTCTACCGGCAGTGCTTTGCTTCATGTCCGCCATTCCGGGCGTGCCAATGCAGTACATTTTGATGGTCATGTCGAAGCATTCCGGGCACACCAATTCCACCGGAATATTTACGATACGACCAATTTCTATGATGGCACTTCCTTGAAATACTACATATCAAAAGATGCTATTTTGACGAGTACGCTGTGAATTTCAGGCCTCGCTCGATGGAAAAGCCATCGAGCGAGGCCTGAAAAAGTGGAAATATCCCGAAAATTTGCTGCTGGAGGGATCAGTTATGAAGAATAGTCCTTTTGTATCGGCACTATGTATTGCCATCTTGCTGAGCTGCTTGCCAGCAACTGCCAAATTACTCTTGAAACAGAATTTTGATTCTGCACAGTTTGCACCAGGCGCTTTGAAAGACGGCGGGGACACCTCCGGAGTCTTGGGAGGTTCCTGGAAGGTAGTGGCATCGACCAATGAGGATTTTACGTTGGTGACAGAGCAAGTTGCCTCCGCACCTTACGCCTTGAAGGTCATGCGTAATGAATCCGTCGGATATGTTGCCTTAAAGGTCTCGCCCTTGGATGGATATGATTATTCTTTGAAGTTCAGCAGTTATCTTCCAACAGGCAATGGCATCGTACTGCAATTCTACAAAGATGGGATCAATGCGCCGATGGGCGGCATCCTCCTGCAAGCAGGATATGAACCCAAAGCCTACAATATCAGTGTCGGGTGGCAACCTTGCGGTGAAATGCAAGCCCTTCCTGCGAATCAGTGGGTAGAATGCAAGGTGCTCTTCAATGCCATGGAAAAAAGCTATCGCCCGATGATTGTTTCCCCTGACGACAAAGAAAAGATAAGTGCTAATGATTT
Organism: Lentisphaeria bacterium; assembly: GCA_033809415.1. Taxonomy (GTDB): domain Bacteria; phylum Verrucomicrobiota; class Lentisphaeria; order Oligosphaerales; family Oligosphaeraceae; genus JAQVUB01. The sequence continues at coordinate 8,119 of JAPXLT010000083.1, read as the reverse complement.
TCCTTTCCTTACCGAAGGACCATTTGATGAAATTCGTTTCATCAATATTCTTCCGGTAGGTTGTTATACCTTTATTGATGACGTGGTGGTCGAGATGGCCGATGCACCGACATTGACTGGCCGCATAAATCTCGCAGACGATGCTACTTCAGCTCATGCCGGATTTGCCAGATTGCTGGCCGGTGAACCATTTGACGCACTCGCTGGAGTTCCATTTGAAATAGAATTTTCTCCCGAAGCGACGATAGGTGCGTTGCTAATCACTGCAAAGGATGATATCGTGCCACCCGTAACTTTGCGTGCCCTGAATTCTCTCGGCCACTGGATCGAAATTGGTGAAAATCTCCCCTTTGGCCATGGAGGCTATCTGCAATTTAAGCCGCTTTCTAAAATTCTGAAACTTTCAATGCAGTTTTCTGCGGCGGCAACTCTAACTGGCTGTAAAGTCTATCCTCCTGCCGGACCCTCTCATTGGGCTGTGCATAAGGCTTGGGCAGATAAGCTGGATGCCGAGTATCGACTCCCTGTCTATGATATGCAGTATGCAGGACACGACAAGGCGGAACTGACTTTAGTCAACCACACGGATGCAACGCTGAAGGTGGATATCTCACTGATGGAACGCAATACGAAACAGGATTTCGGTAACCGCCAGCTGGAATTGCCTCCTGGACGCACTAGCATCTACTATGATTTACGTAAGTTTCCCAATGGCGAGTATCTGACTTCCATCACGGATGCCTCCGTCAAACAGAGAGATAAGGCTGGCAAGATCCAGCGCCTGCTGCGTCATAGAACTTCACCGCCATGCCAAGCGATCCCACGCAAAGATATGACCGGAGAAAAAATGTTCTTCCCGGACGGCTTCTTCCTGGAAAAGTACAGCGGAATCGATTTTCTCCCCGCAGTGGCTGAGCGGCATCTGGTTACTCGGGGCGTCCCCGGAAATGATGATGCCTTCATCCAAATGGGAGAACAAATCTTCTTGGATAAGGATGGACGTATCCGTGTGAATTTTCATACGATGAACCGTCTTTGGCAGATTGCTTCAACCAAAAAATACAACGCAGTAGCTCTGGATGACAGTTTGGATCGGTGGGAAATCAGCGAAGGAACGGCACAGCTCCCACCGCAAGACTCTCCCCTCTCTGGTGACATTCCACCTCTTGCAAAACCGGACTGGAATGAGAAGCTTGGGCCCGATGGTAAGATCGAATACCATTTTTATGATCCGGAAAAGCATGGTCCGGTTAATCTCAATCAGATCCGATGCCTGATGATCAGTCCGTCAGCACCAGGAACAGCAGGCTATCAGAAGTATGACTGGAAGATACTGACACCGGCACCTTGCACAGTCTGGCCTATATGGTACCGCAGTCCGGGCGAGGCAATTATCCTGACCAGGACTCCGCTTGTAGATACGTTCCCGCCTTCCGGTGCCCTGGAACCTGGCAATTCTGGCAGTGACCTTGGTTTTGGACAGTGGCTCGAGGATGACGGCAAGACTTTCTGCTACGGGCATGGACGCCATCTGATACGCTATATGCCCTATATTGCCCGCTATGATAATCTCTATGACCGTGCCCGTATTGTAGCAGTCTGGAGAACCAAAGACGGAATTCATTGGGAACAAAATTACGTCGCACCGCCATCCGACAATAAACCCATAGCTGATCAACAATATGGCGGAGCCCATTTCCGGGTGCCCAATGGCGCAGGTCTCCGAGTGGCTTTTTTGAACCGCTATGACGCTTTCCATCAACAAATTTCTTGGGAATTGATCTATACTTGGGATGGCTTCCGTTGGACACGTTTTCAGGACAAGCCACAATTGATGCCCAATGGACCGTTGGGAGACTGGTTTCACGCCGGAGGATATACCAGTACTTCGGCGGTGGAACGCAATGGCAAAATCTATCAGCTGATGTACTGGGTCAATGACCATTACCATTTTCAGAGTGAAATTGTCCATAGCAGTCAGAATACTGTGTCCAATTACACTGAAGAGTATATGCGTCGTCGCTATGAACCCAGGCATCTGGAAGACTGGCCTTTCTTTCAAAAGCACTTCCAGGGATCATGGAAAAAGCTGGCTGAGCATACCCGTAACGCCACCAGCGGCATAGGGATAATGGTTTACCGCAAGGATGGCTTTTTTGCCGCGCAAGCTGGTGCTGAAGAAGCGCACATGCTGACGGTGCCTGTCATTGGAAAGAGAACCTTGTCCATGAATGCCAGCATCAATGATGGCGGCTTTGTTGAAGTGCGTCTGCTCGCCAATGGCAAGCCCCTGCCAGGTTATCAGAAACGCCTGCTAACCCAGGATAGTGTCCACATCCCACTCTTTGAACAGCTTCCTGATGGAGAGTTCCAAATCGAACTCATTTTGCAAAACACTCAATTATATTCTATCACCTTCTAAGGGGTGAGAACCCATCATGCCCGATGCGATTCATTCAGTCGGACATGGTCGGTTGGAATAAAATTTCTCTGTCATCTCAAATCCAAAGTGTTTTCATCTTGGAAATTGTCCTCAAATTTTAAAAGGTAAAAAATGCAGATTTCTTTGAGTATTTCTGATTATGTAGTCATGGCCGGCTATTTGGTAGGCCTGATAGTGATTGGCTACTTTTGTTCATCATCGAAAAAGGATTCAAAGGCTTACTTGCTTGGAGGCGGTAAAATGCCGTACTTTGCGCTTGGCATATCCTGTTTGATGGCTGCTTTGAGTGCATTTTCACTGGTCATGGTTCCTGGTGAAATATTCAACCACGGTCTGTCATACTGGGTATTAGGTCTACTTACACCCTTGTTTACAGTAGTAACATGCAGTATCTTCATGCGATTTTACTTCAAGATTGGTGCGTTCACCCCGTTTGAATACTTGGAACGGCGTTACAGCCCAGAAATACGCACGCTGGTTGCTTCGCTGACCATTTATTTAAGACTAATCTATCTGGGCATGGTGCTCTTCTCCACCAGCAAGATTTTTGAGGGAGCCGCAGGTTGGCCGGGCTGGGTTACAATACTGCTTTGTGGTGGGATTGCTTTGATTTTCACAACCGCAGGAGGGTTCAAGGCGGTGGTATGGACCGATGTCATGCAATTTGTGGTTTTAATTGGCGGACTGTTTTGCATCCTCGGAGGTCTGTGGATAAAAATCGACGGCGGGCTTTGGGGAGGAATTGTCTACGCCTTTCAAAATGGGCGTGGCCTTGATCAGTTTGCGAAACCCGAATTTTATATGTTGAATCCTTATGTCCGCCTATCTTTTTGGCTGCTTTTGCTGGGGCAAATACTGGCACCTATCAGTATTATGGCATCGGATCAGATGACTGTACAGCGGCTTTTAGCTAGTGGCAGTTACAAGGCAGCGGTCAAAACTCAGGTCGTAAATACTTGTTTGACGATTCCGACGATCATTATCCTATGGATTATCGGATTGACGGTTTTCACGTTTTTTGCTCAGAATCCTGATGTTTCGGCAAAAAGTGGCGATACGGCTTTATTTACCTTCATTTCGACACAACTGCCCTCCCCTATTCCGGGCTTTATCATCGCCGGGATGTTGGCAGCAGTTATTTCCACATTAAACGCCGTGTTCAACAGTATGGCCACCGTCTACCTGAAAGAAATTCATCTGCGCTATCTCAATCCGGGAATGACCGAAATTGACCAAGTAAAGGTATCGCGCATTGCCACCGTTGCCATTGGTTTGATCGCCTGCGGTCTTGGCTTGCTGATCACCTGTTCAGCAGAACGGCTTGCCCAGAGCGTGGTGGAAGCCTCAACGATTTTTAATGCCTTTGAAGTTGTAATTGTACCTGCTTTCATCTTTGCAGTACTCTCCCGTCGTGCAAGTACTCTGCTGGTTTGGGTAACTGCCGGACTTCTTTGGGGACTGCAACTGGGAATGATCACTTGGTACTTCCTTAGTACCGCAACTATTAGGGACTGGCAGCCTGGCATGGCAATGGGCTGGGCAGGACCACAGGAATGGTGTTTTTCGCTGCCACTCATCCTCATTGGATTATTAGTTCTGGGGCTTTGGATTTATCTACGCAAACGCGGCAAGCGATTTACAACGCCGGTACTGGTGTTGGGAACATCACTCGTTGGCTATGGGCTTGCCCTGATCATCTGGGCAATTTTCAGCAATATTTACTGCCGCGAGACGGCTCGTGCGGTCAGTTTCCAATGGCTGGGCTTGCCGACATTCATCTGCTACACACTGATTGGAATCATCTGGCTGACTTTCGGCAAAGTACAACCCAAAGAAAAATATGCCGGCTTGACACTATTTGACAAGAGTGATATTATAGCAGACGAAAGTAAAAACTGAAACCTGCTTTACGAAGCGAGTTGCAGTTCTCACAGCGACACATAAGATTCATGCGCTCTGTTTGACGGGGCGCTTTTAACTACGAGGCAAACAATGAAGAGTGAATGGATCACTGAGGGCTTCGAGGCCTTTCGCCGTGGTACTTTTGGCAACGGCGGGCAAAATCTCTATGTTTCCCGCGCCGGGGTGCTACAGCGTATTTATCAATACGATCTGAACCACAACGGATACTTTGACTTGGTTTTTGCCAACTGCCAAAACCATCATGAAAGATGCCCCTCCTATATTTATTACAACGACGGCACGATGGGGAAGTTGCCGGCCCAAGGCGCAGTATCAGGCGCAGTGGCTGACCTGTACAACAGCGGCAACATGGACTTGATCATCTGTGGACGCTATGACTTGGGACAACCCTTTGCCTCGAGCGATATTTACCTGGGCGGCAAAGAACCCTATTCGGAGAACAGGCGCATTCGCCTGCCCAGCCCTTGGGCCGAGTCGGTATGCGCAGGAAAATTCAAGGGCGGGCAGCTGCCGGCTCTGGCTTTCTCGCTGCCGCTATACGGCTTGCTGCGCATCTTTTACCCAAGTGAACTGGGACTGGAATGGAACAAATTCATCGATCTGCCCCTGCATACCGGACAACTCTGCGCAGCCGACCTCGATAACGATGGCTATGATGAACTCATCGTGCGACGCAATGATTCCACCGATACCTTTATCTACTGGGGTGGTCCGGAGGGTATTTCGGCAGAACGCTGCACTACTATGCCGGAATTGCCCTTGGAAGACCGAATGGCAAAGCTCCAAGACAAATCAAGGCGCAGCCAAATGGAAGAAGAACTCAAATCGCCGCCGCTGCCTCAGGTTGTCACGATAAATGGAACACAATACTTGACGGTCATCAGCGCCAGACGCGTAATATTCTACTCGTTTCAAGGGAAGCATGCAAGTGAGGCATTTTCCCTGGCGGTGCCTAATGCGGTGTCAGTGGCAGCCGGCAGGATAAACCGGCAGGGGCAAGAGGCGCTGCTGATTGCGGCAAGACATGTTCCCGAGGGCGCAAAGCAACAGTTTAGCTATCTTTACTACTTTGCAGACGGGAAATTTCAGGAAGCGGAACGCCTGCCCATCCCTACGGTACAAGCCTCCGATGTCGTCATGTGCGACCTTGATGGCAAAGGCTACGACGACTTGGTAATCGCACAAAGCCACACGGAATACAGTTACACAAATGACATACTGGTATATCGCAACGGCGAACATGGCTTGGCCGAGCAACCAATAAAGCTGATCGGTGAAGATGTGCAAAGGGTCTTTGCGGTGCCACGCCCGGATGGCAGTTGCGCAATCCTGGCAATAAATCATTTCTCGCGGTCGGCAGTCGGATATGACAAAGTCTCTGTTTTCTGGGGCGGCCCGGAAGGATACGCCGCAAAAAGAATGACGGAACTGCCCGGCTGGTGCGCGGTTGATGTGGTTTCAGCAGACCTGAATGATGATGGCTGGGCTGAACTCATCGTCTGTAATAACTCAGAAAACTCATTGCATCTGGATCCGGGATTCCATGTGCATCATTTCGGAGCAAATGGCTTTATACCGGAAAAAACCTTCCTGTTGCCCACCAATGTGGGCTGGGGAGCAGTGTGCGGCGACTTCAACCATGATGGCTATATGGATATAATCGCAGTCGGAGACGAATGGAAGGCGCTCAAAATCTTCCATGGCGGAGCAGATGGCTTCAAAGAACCGCAAACGATATCTTTTGAAGGGAAAGGCGAAGCGCGTTGGATACTGGCGGTGGACATAAATAAAAATGGCTACCTGGATATCGTAGTGCCGCTGATTAATGCGGATCGAACCTTGATATTTTATGGCGGGCCAGATGGATATAGCCTGAAACGCAGCGCCGAATTGGCAGTTTTTCACGGCACTTGCGCCAGGGCCGCAGACCTCAACGGCAACGGCTATCCGGACCTGATCATAGGAACACACGTGGAGACGCCGAGCACCGGCGACCTAACTCCACGCAACCCGCACCATTCTTTCATTCACATATACTGGAATGGGCCAGAAGGCTTGCGGGAGAACAACAAGACCATCCTAAAGGCAGATGCGGCAGTAGCCCTGGCCATAGCCGACTTCAATAATGACGGCTGGCTGGACATCTTTGTAAGTAACTATCATAACGGCAAGGAAAGAGATATCAATTCGATTTTATATTGGAATAGGCAGGGCAGTTTCAGCGAACTTGACCGGCAATTGCTTTTCACGCACTCGGCCTCCGGCTGCATAGCAGCTGACTTCAACGAAGACGGCTATGTCGATTTGGCAGTGGCAAATCATAAAGTCGATGGCGATCATGTCGGATTTTCAACGGTATGGTGGAATGGACTAAACGGCTTTGACCGCAGCCGGAGCACTGATTTGCCAACCGTTGGGCCACATGGCATCAGTGCCGTAGAACCGGGAAATCAGCTTGACCGTAGCGACGAGGAATTCTATATTTCAGCAGCGTATCAATGCGAAGAAAAATGTAGATTGCTAAACATTACCTGGGAAGGAGAATGCCCACCCAAAACCTGGGTCAATGCCATGATTCGAATTGCCGCAAACAAAGAGGATTTGGAACGTAGCACATGGCAACCGGTTAATAAGCAAATACTCGATCCGGGTAACTACTTGCAGTATCGCCTGGCACTGGGAGCAACCAATTCACTGCGCAGCCCAAGGATAACGAAAGTCAAACTAGAGTTTGAAAAACTCATGCCTGTCTAAAAAGGATTTTTTAACCACGAACCACACGAAAAGACTTGGCGCGGACTGATCGCCCGCAACCCACACGGACGGGACACGGACGGGACACGGACGGGACACGGACGGGACACGGACGGGACACGGACAACAAATCGGACGGATCAGACGGATCAAGTAGATCAGTCGGATCGGTCGGATCGGTCGGATCAGTCAGATCAGTCGGAAAAAAAAAGACAGGAATTGGCAGTACCTTAAAAGGCTGTATACCAATGACTTGAAGATTGATTTCCAGAAAAATCTTTCCTAAAAAAGAAGATTTTGGGCGATAGTAGTACGAAAATTTTTTTAGGGGTTGCTGCTTCGACGGATGAGATGGCATGCGGAGTTGCAGTCTGTTGGTTGCTTTCTCCGATTACTTGGCGTACTTGGCGATTGGTCCTCTTCATTGAACCGCCAAGACGCCAAGGACGCCAAGGTCGGCTTTGCGGAGTTGTGCCAGCGATGCACCACGCACCACGCACCCGTTTTGGACGTCCTCGACATATATCGTGTCCCAAAAGGGTTCGTTGCATTTTATCCACAGATTACACGGATTTCCAGGATTAGGAATTCTATGATTTTCTAGGAATCCCTATGTTTCTGCATGACTTCTTATGATTCTGCTTGAAAAATCGCTTTTGAAGCACTATTTTTTCACCGTGGTTCAGACAGCCTCCAAGCCCCACCCAACCAGGGGGCGAACCACCCTTACCGCGCGTGCGAGGCGGAAGCAGGGGACAGGGTGCAGGGGACAGGATACAAGGTGCAGGCTGGACACTATGGACGAAGTGGACAGAAGACAGACGTCCACCACACTACGCGCCCCACGACAGTTCTGACCATCACAACCGGGACGGTTGCGCCACTTTTTAAACTTGCCCCCTGCCCCCTGCCCCCTGCCCCCTGCCCCCTGCACCCTGCCCCCTGCACCCTGCACCCTGCACCCTGCACCCTGCACCCTGCACCCTGCACCCTGCACCC
>JAPXLT010000082.1:0-16456 GCA_033809415.1 Lentisphaeria bacterium | reverse complement strand
GTCCGTGTCCCGTCCGTGTAAAGTCCGTGTAAAGTCCGTGTCCCGTCCGTGTAAAGTCCGTGTAAAGTCCGTGTCCCGTCCGTGTAAAGTCCGTGTGAGTTGTGGGCGGTCAGTCCACGTCAAGTCCTTTCGGGCATTTCGTTGTTCAAAAAGAATTCCTCGCTTATCCAGGTTCACTGACGCCGTACATCACATCATTCCAAGCGCAGATTGCAAGTTTTTCCAAATTGCAGGTTGATTTTTGTTGGACTAAGTGGTATAGTTAACCATGCCACTTTTTTGAGTCACTGGTTATTTATCCAGCACAACAGGAAAGGAGAATCCGATGTCAAGCCTTATATTCAGATTTGCGAAGAACAGGAGATTTCGGCGTCCATTGCTATTTAATTTGTTTACATTAATTGAACTGCTTGTCGTTATTGCGATTATTGCCATTCTTGCCTCGATGCTTTTACCGGCCTTAAGCAAAGCCAGAAGCAAAGCTCAGACAGTCACCTGTTCAAACAATCAGCGTACACTTATGCAATTAACTTATATGTATGCGGAAGAGAATGAAGGGAATATTCCGAGTTATTATCAGCATGATTTTCCGTGGACATGGGTCTTTATGGGACGCGTCGGCTGGAACAGCACTCCGATCAGTATTCGCAAGGTCATCGTATGCCCGAGCATTCCCTACAATTCTTCCTGGAACTTGTATCGTGGTTCATTTGCGCACGCATACGGAATGTTCATCCCTGCCAGTGGAAGATATATGCATTTTGAAACCAGCAAGCCACTAAATGGCGGTTATGGCACCAATCGCGCCGTTTTTTATACGACCAGCGCTGCAAGGCGCATGATCTATGGCGATGCAACAGGCGGATATATGAGCAAGAACATTATCCATCAAGGTACAAGCTTTATCGCTCAGGGAAGCTCTTCGGATAGCCATCTGCATTTGCGTCATGACCGGCGCTCAAACGTCGTATTTCAAGATGGCCATGTGGAAACTATGGACCCAGGAGCAATCCAGAAAACCTCGTTCATCCTCCGAATCCGTGACACACATGGCACTATCATTGACTTTTAAGAGGAAAAATCGATGAAATTTGTCTGTGCATTTTTTGCCATTTGCGGAATATCGCTTGCCCTCGGCAATACTCCTTCGACTCATGCGGGAGACCTGCTTTTCCTGGCGCATTTTAACCAGAGTATCGAGCCTGAAGTGGGAAATTATGATGGCATGATCCGGCAAGCGGAAATCACCAGCCAGACTCTTGGATACCCCTTTCAAGACAGCGTGCCTCGAGCAGAAGCGCTCAACGCTGGCCGCAGAAATTCATTTCTTGCCTTTCCCGCAGCAGGCAATTTTTCTACCGAGGCAGGAACATTACAGATGCTGGTAAAACCACAATGGCGCATGGACAGCTATGGGCATTGTGTCTTTTTCAAGCTGGTTTTTGATAATAGCAATCACAAAGGAAGTTTTCTGGGGATAAACTCCTTCTATCTGCAAAAATCCCCAAAACAACAAGTGATCTCCCTTGTGCAGGATGGTAATTCTCGCAATGGGAATATAAGCGCCAACATTCCTGACTCGATGGATAACTGGTTGCATCTGGCAGCGACCTGGGATGCTGCCAAGCAAGTCTTCTGCCTTTATATCAATGGCGAATTGCAGGGAAGCAACAAATTCCGTCCAATGACTAAACAACCGGTCGAATTCACCCTTGGTTCACCGACAACCCATAATGCCCAGGCACTGATTGACGAAGTAAGAATCCTCAAGCGTGCGCTGACTGCGGAAGAAATTCGCCGGGATTACGAATATATCCGCAGCGGGCGGGAATTTTCTGCTGGCGACGCTGGAGAGCCTCGCCCACTGATGACCTTCGATCCGATACCTGTTGAGAAGACCGATACCGGTCTGGCTGCGCAGCTTTTGCCGATCGAGTTCCCGGCCATGCAAACCAATGACCAGATTGTTCTCGATGGTGTGATCGACGAGCCTGCCTGGATGAATCAAACGCCAATTACAGCCCTCGGCCACCGGAATGCCAACAGCAAATTGCCACCTCCGACGGAAATTCGTTTGCTGTATCATCAGGACGCATTGCTGATCAGCGCCGTATTGTTTAATCCTGACATGACCAATCACCTGGCCCGGTATGATCAAAATGACCAGGCGATCTATAGCGATGAATGCCTGGAATTCTTCCTGGACCTGTCCGGCAGCAACGAGGAATTCTACCAATTTGCCGTCAACTCGATTGGAGCGGTGTATGATGCAAAGGGTGGCAACAGTCGTTGGAATGGCAGAGGCGTGAAAGTGGCGACCAAGCGTTTCTCTGACCGCTGGACAGTCGAAATGCAGATTCCTTTTGCCGCTTTAAACAGGCCGACGCCTTTGCCAGGCGAATTCTGGGGGGTGCGACTCGGGCGTGAACACCATCACGGCACACCGGCGGTCTCCATCCCGGTCGTTCAATCCGGTTCCTTCAATCAGCGGCACTACCTCGGAAAGCTAGTCTTTACCGCAGGAACTGGCGACGCCAATCGGGAACTGACTTGCAAGAACAACCATTTCCTGCTGGGGGTAAACCGTTTAAACCTGCAATTGAAGGGCAGCTGGCCGGAGGAGATCATTGTGCAATCGTCTCTGTTCGCCAACGACAACAAGCTATTTGAAACCTTGTCCAGCAAATTTTCATATTTGGAGCATTTGTCAGTCCCGGTAACAGTCAGCGATGATCGAGTCTGCCGGATTGTTCTGCAAGTTCAAGACTCGCAAAAAAAGACCTTAGGCACTGTTGTGCTTAACCGGGACTTCCCTTATGTGCACCCGGGTTTGTCGGAATTAGGGAAAGAAGCAGCCGCCTTGCTGGAGTCGCTAGGCCAGTTGCGCACATTGTCGCATCCAATCTACCAGGGAGCCTGCCAGTCATTGCAACGCATTCAACTGGCTATCAGCCAATTTCAGTCGCAGATGGAACAGGCAATTGCAGCCGACAAGACAGTCCCTTTGGATGAAATCGAGAAAATCACCAGCCTAGCCAATGGATTCCAGCATTTTCGCAGGAAAAACCAGTATTTACTGTGGGAAGTGTCGCCATGGGAAAATGGCAGCCCGACGGCTCTGCCGGGCAAAGATTATCAGTTTACCAGAACAATCAAGTTTTCGCAGGCTAGTAACGAACGCGAAGCAAAGGCCTTTGTGCTTTCCGGTTTGCTTTGCGGACCACGTCTGGATTTGCGCATCGTTCCCCGAAGCAGCAATGTGCGTAACAAACCCTTTCTGGCAAGCCATCATTTCGAAGTGTATGCAGAGCCATTCATCAATCACCTGGGGGATTTGCTGACTGCACCGCTAGTTCAGAACTCTGGAAATATCGTGACCGTCACTCCCGGAGAAGCAATCCGGGTCTGGATTGTCTTCAATTCGCGCGGACTGCCCCCGGGTGATTACAATACCACTGTTGAAATCAAGCCATTGTACGATTTCAGCCGCGCAACAGAGAGCATTGATGTAGATATAAAAGTGTGGAACTTCACCTTGCCGGAAACACGAGACTGGCCCATCGACGCCTTTTTCTGGGGACCTAATAATTTTGACAATGATGAAGTGGCCATGCTGCGGCTCATGCATTCCCGGCATGTTAAATGGGGCTGGACCAAATCCCTCCTCTATACCAGAGGTGTCGAGCGCGAAAATCAACGCGGCAAGCTGCCGGAAGGACAGCTCTTTAATCCGGAACTGGTACTGAACGCCAATCAGGAGTTTTTCCACACGGCAAAGGAGCTTGGAATGCGCATTGTCTTCGGCTGGGGCACCTGCAATTCCCTCGAGTGGCATCAGCTGATGGCCGGCAGACTAAAAAAACTCGGCTTCGGCCCAGGAGACTTCATCTTCAAGTCGATGATCAGAGATGAGTTTGTCAAGAGTGATATTCCAACTAATGCCGCTTTGCGCAAAGTCATCTTGGATGCCAAGGAAGACTGGGTTTTCCAGGCGGTCTACCTCTCCACCCCGCCACCAACCGGTGCCACCCTCGAGGACATTGAAGAAGCCGGCCTCACTGACTTTTTCAAGAATTGGGCTGTCATCAGCGGATTTTTCTCGAACTCTCCAGAGGAAGGGCATCGCATCGCCAAATTTTTCCGGGATCGCGGCTGCACTGTATGGGTCTACCGTTGCAACACGGCCATGTCAACCTTGCCAATCTTGGACTATTACCGGTTTCTCCCATGGTTGGCGCACACAATGAATCTTCCCGGCTTCGCTATTTGGACCTGCATGGCTGGAGGTGGCGGAGATGATGGCTTCGATTTCCGGGATGGATACGACGACGGAATCACCAGGCGTGATCTTCACAAAAAGCCGGTTCCCAGCAAACACCTCGAGGCCGTCAGCGAGGGACTCGAGGATATTGCCTATATCGTGAAGTTGAAAGAACTTCTCGCACAGGCAGGAGACAGCCTGCCCCCTGAAAAAAAGACATATTTGCATAATATGATTTCAGTCAGGCTGCCGGAAATTATGAATAATTGCTCACAATCGGAAGTCGATGCATGGCGACAAGAAGTAGGCGAGGCAATCGACGCACTGTCCAAAAAAGCAATGCAGCCCAATTGAAGGAAGCGCCGCATAGCACGGACAAAATGTTCTTGCATAGGCAATTCAGGCATCTTCTCTTAGCGATTGTTCATCGTTTCATATTTCTCACCCATTCAGATATTGATGAAAACTGTTCTGTGATGTCAATGAAGGCTTTGTTTCCTGTCTGATAGTGAATTTCTAATACGGCATCTGTTTCATTCGGATTTATCGCGGCGACTTGATCCATGTCACATCTCCGCGCAAAAACAATATAGTGCCTCTTTTTCAGACAATAGGGAACCAAGTCTTTTAAACGCACAATTTCATCAGGCAGGCATAGGCACCACGGATATAACGGGGAATCGTCAAATGGAGTAAGCGTCCCATTTTCAATGACTTCTGATAAATCATCTGGCAAGGCAGTATTATATTTTTCAAAGCGATTCTTGTACTCTTGCACCATGGCAAGCTCCATGCCTGTACTCGCCTCCGACTAAAAAAGTAAAGCCGGCCTTGACACACAAGAATTTTGCCAGAGCAGGCTCATCCGTCTGGGCAGCAACCCTACAAAATTTTTGTGCTTTTTCGTGTCTTTTCGTTGTTAAAAACAGGTTTATTTTTGCACGGCTATGCGTTTTCCGGGTTGCGTCATGCCTTGCACCAGGGCATCGAGCACGGAGGCGATTTCGACGGTCTGCGTCAAAGGGACCGGCGTTTGCCTGGTGGCAAAGAACTTCAGCATTGCCTCGATCATATTTTCGAAATATTTCGAGCAGGCCTGATTCATCACGGTCTGCTCCTTTGCCTGTGCATGAAAGGTAAACGAGAGGAACGGCGAATAAGCCAGTGTAGCCAGGCGTCCGTCGGAGTAATGCAGCGTCGCCGCCAGGCGCTCCGGCTTGCCCTGTACAGTCACCGCCTCGATCCCTGTCCCCATTGCAGTGACGATCATCTCGATCTGATGGATGGCATATTCCGGGAAGTTGCCACCGCCGCCAGTCGTGGCGAAGAATTCCACCGGCCCGGGCAGTTTAGCGACTGCATCCAGCTCGACCGAAAAACGCAATGCAGACGAACTCATCAGCGGTGTCTGATGTTTGGCCGCCCATTCCACGATGCGGCTGGCGGTCGCAAAATCCGGTGCAAACGGCTTGTCAACATAAACGGGCTTCCCAGAAGTTAGGGCAAGTTTTGACAAACGCTCGTGGACTTCTGGATTTGACGGCGCCAACACGCAGAGGCAGTCGCTTTTTTGCACAATTTCCTCCAGCGAAGCGGCGGGTGTGATCTGCATCTGGCGGCACCACTCCTGCAAATCACGCCGGTCTGCCTTTGCAGCCTCTTCCCAGGCGTATGCGACTTCGTATTCACCACCCAACGACGATTCCGCAACCCATTTCGGGTAATTGTTGGCGTGCCATTCGTCAATAAAAAGATCAATGAAACCAATTTTCTTTTTCATAATTTTCGTGCCTTTTCCTGTCTTTTCGTTGTTAAAAAATCTTCTGCAAACCTTCAGCTTTTGTGATTTAGTTCCACTTGGTTGAGGGTAAGTCGGCGCACATATTCTGAGGCCAGGGCAGTGCTTGCACTGGTTTCGACTGTGATCTCACTGAAGCGCAAGTCTTCCAGCCAAGTATCTGGATTCCCCTCGAGGCGGATGGGTTGCGGCGCACGGATACGGAAATTACTAAAGCTCATGGAGCCGATATAGCGTAGACGCACGGTGTTTTCGACATTGATCCAGACCGGGACCCTGCCGGATTCGATAATGAAGTTCTGGAAGGTGAGGTTTTCCAGATGCAGGTAGCCCGTGCAACCTTTTCTCAGGTAGCGTATGGGATTGTTGATATTGATGCCGTTGCCCTGCCCGCGGAACAGGATATTGCTGAACGTGCAACGCCGGATCGTATCATCCGATGGGCAGCCAATCCGGATGCCCTGGCAACGGCTGTCCAACACGCAGTTGGTAACCGTCACATCTTCACAAACAGCATGGTGTTCGGGAGAACGCCGGATCGCCCGCAGAATCAGGCAATCATCCCCGGTGCGGAAAAAGCTGTCGCTGACAGTGACACGGCGGCAGTCATCAATGTCAATCCCGTCATTGTTGATCATCTGCTGACAACCCGTCACCCGCACCCGGCTGATGTGAATATCCTCACATCCCAGCAGCCAGAAAGTCCAGCCTGGGGAATCAATAAAGGACACTCCAGTAAACATAACATTCCGGCAATTGAAAAACTGGATCATCCTCGGTCGCGGATGAGGCGGCTTGGCAAAAAAGGCTCCAAGCGGCACATTCGTATCATAGAAATCCGGGCCGGAGCCATTGATTTCGCCCTGCCCGGTAATCGCAATATTTTCGGCATGCGCCGCAGCTATCAGGCATTTGCGGCTGCCTTCCGGGGAAACTGCATCAAAGCCCGGATCGCAGAAGTCATCATACAAATCCGGCTTTGAATGCCCCTTCAGCACCGCGCCGGCAGGCAAGTGCAATTCAACATTGCTCTTCATATACAAGGTGCCGGACAAGTACAGGCCGGGTTCGAGGCAGACTCTGCCACCACCGGCTGCCGCAGCAAGATCAATTGCACTCTGGATCGCAGAACCAGTCTTTTCCGAAACAATATAGTCTGCCATGCCTTGCCTTCCAAAACTCGATTAGCGATATCGCGGATTGTCAATGACATCCGCCCCGAGCACTTCGCGCAACGGATCAATCTCTTTGCTCGAGAAGCCCAGCCAGGAGTGACGCCGGAACCCTTCCGCATATTTGAATTTTCCGGAACGCTGACCCATCTCCGCTGCGAAATCCTTCATCACATTCAAGTAGGCATCCATTCCCTGACTGACATCGAGCCATTCCTTCTGTGATTTATGACAGGCGAGCATATTCCATTTCTGATCCATCACCGACTCGACATTGACGAAAATTTCCGGCTCGATTTTACGGCGCAGGGAATCCATCAGGCCATGGGGTGTGCTGTGGTAGATGGTGACATCATCCTGGATCGGCGGGCGGGGCGGATCGCATTTGGCATTCAGCATCCCCCGTGCAAAAGCCGCTGTTACCGCGACCCGGCAGGAATTCGTATGATCCTCCATGTAGTCATCCATGGACTGGGTGAAAATGATGCGCGGGCGCACTTCCCGGATAACACTGAGCACTTTGCTGATGATATCCCAGTTGTGAAAGACCTCGAGATCATTGCAGACCGAAGGGTGCCAAATCGCACCAACCAGCTCACAGGCCGCTTGGCATTCCGCTTTGCGCTTCCGGGAGATCGTCTCGATATCGTCCACAGCAGTGCCGCAGCAGCCATTGGCGATCGTCATATAATGCACTTCCCAACCATGCTTTTGCAGCATCAACATGGCGCCCATCGACATAAATTCGATGTCATCGGGATGCGCGACCAAGGCCAGAACAGCAGGTTTCTTACTCATAAATTTTCCTTTCGACAAAAAAAATGGGGGCTGGGATATTTCCCGCCCCCTGACTTTTGATTAGAGGGTGTCCAAAAAGGTTTTTAACCAAGATCCGTCGGAGAAAGCATCAAGCCAGACCGTAAATCTGCATGCAATTCCATCCGTCGAAGCAACAACCCTATAAAAAATTTTCGTGTCTTTTCGTGTGGTTCGTGGTTAAAAAATCCTTTTTGGACGGGGGGTTAATTAGTGCATTTCGACTTTGCAGGTACCCAGACCTGGACGGAAGAAGTTAAATTGCACGTTGGGATGATCAGCCAGCAATGACATGGGCACGGCTGAATCCGGAATCTTCTTGGAAATCATCAACGTGGTCAAGCGCATGCCGAAAGCATTGTCATGGCAACCCGCCTGCCAAATCGAGACTTTCTCCGCCTTCCAAGTTTCCACCGGACCTACTGTCGCCGCCCGCGTGGGAACCAGAGCGATATTGCCGCCGCCGGAGGTGCGCGCATTCTGCATGACGGTCATCGGATGCAGATCAACAATACGTGTGCCAAGCTTGCGGTATTCAGCAGGAGTCGGCGGATTCTTGGCATATTTGCCTTCGCGCTTCACCGGATCATTGAACGCCCAGTGCTTGACGTCGCCCTGTCCGCCTTGCATCACTTTGCATTTGAACTGATCAAAGCTCTTGCTGTAAACACTCAAATCACCGCTAGGATAATGCGTATTTGCTTCCCGCAGGCGGAGCTTTGGCTGTATTTTATCGAAACAGAGCTCATCATTGCACTTGGCAAAAGACATCGGATGGTCAAAGCCGACCGCCACGCCATCCTGAACCCACTCGTCCATGCCCCAGAACTGAGCTTCGAGCTTGCCAAGATTCAGGCCGAGGGAGTTAACCAGGCGCGCTACCAGCGGCAGCTGCTCCGTCGGGCCGATCGGGCCGCAAACTCCGCAAGGATTATCCGGAGTGGACTGCTTCCACGCGTCAATATATTCCAACGCTTCGGCCAGATAGAAATCCTCGATCGTATCATACATGACGACCTTGAAGCCCGGACGGCTCAACTTCTCGAGATCCTTGACCGTCAATTTGGCGGCATCAGCTACCAGCTCATCATCAATGGTAGTGTAATCCCACCAATCCGGAGCTACGACACTTTGTTTACGCATGAACAGGGTCTCCTTTTTTGTTTCTGGTGAATACTGCGGACAAAAAATGTCCATGAAAGTAACTCTACCTATTGTAACCGCTTTTGCGCAAGTTTCAACCCAAACCCGCAACGCAACCCACTTTTTGTCCACGGAAAGCACGGAAGGCTCGGAAAATTTGTAGGGTTGTTGCTTCGACGGACGGGAGGGCATGCGGTTTAAAAAGTAGCGCAACCGTCCCGATTGTGATTATTCTGACTGTCGTGGGGTGCGGGGGGATGTCCTTGCTTTGTCCACACTGTCCACAACGTCCACAACGTCCACAACGTCTGACCTGCCCCCTGCACCCTGCACCCTGCCCCCTGCCCCCCGCACCCTGCCCCCTGCCCCCCGCACCCTGCCCCCTGCCCCCCGCACCCTGCACCCTGCCCCCTGCCCCCCGCACCCTGCACCCTGCACCCCGCACCCTGCCCCCTGCACCCTGTCACCTGTCCCCTGCACCCTCTCCTGCGATTGTGGTAAAGGTGCCGATGAGCATCAGCACGACGAAACAGGTTTCCAGCGGACTGATCGTTTCCCTGAACACCAGCCAGGTATAGAAGAAAGTCAAGACCGGCGCCAGTTGCTCGATGGCGGCAGCCACGCCCACCTTAACGGTTTTCAAGCCATGGAAGTACAAGTTATAGGCCAATGCGGAAATCAGGCTTCCCTTGGCAATAATCAGCAGGACTTGCCAGAGTTCCAGGTTTTGCCAGACAGTGACTCCGTCTCGGACGAGCGACAGTATGATCAGCAGGATGCCGGCGGTTGTCAGTCGCAGGGCGGTCATCGTGATGGGGGCAAAACGCCTCAGCAGCACTTTGCCAAAGACGGTTCCGAGCCCCCAGCAGACCATGGCGCCCATGGCCAGGAACCAGCCCAGCAAAGCCGCTTTGCCGATTTGATCCCCACTGTGCGTATATCGGTACCAGCCATTGAGCAGATTGCCGACTAGGATGATCAGAATCCCCAGCCAAGTGACCCCGCTGAAACGTTCCTTGAAGGCAAAAAAACCTATCAGCACAACCAGAATCAGCTGCGAACGCAAAGTGACGCTGACCAGCCCTGGATTCAACCGCTGCACGGCATTGATATAACAGACCTCCGCAAGTCCGGTGCAAACAAGAATATAGACCAGAAAAAGGAGCCAATACTTGCCGGGAATGCGGGGAGTCTCGCGGAGTGCTTTCAGACCACGCGGCAAAGCAGTCAAGCCGCCGGCAGTAAGAGCCAGACCCGCCAGCACCAGGCTGGAAACCTGCCCTATCACCCGGATCAGGATCGGGTCCACGGCCCAGATCATCCAGGCCAGAAGAACGAGGAATACTCCGCGGGAAGCACCGGATAGAGGCAATATTTTGGGCATATTTTCAGCAGTCCGGCTTTCAGAAGGCGATTCCGATCAAAAAGAACAGGCATACAGCCAATTCGCCAAGATACACTGCATTGACCAGATTCTGCGGACGCACAGGCAGGCGTTTCATCCAGGTCGAGAGCAGCCAGGCGGCAATACAGGTCAGCAGGCCGATTGGGAAATACACCAGCCCGGTACTTTGAAATTTCCCTGCCAGGAGCACCAGCAAAGTAATGACGACGGCAGCAGCCCAGTGCTGCCATTCCGCCTTGCCGGATGTTGAATGCGAAGTCAATTCATAGCCAAAAGCAGCGGCAAGAACCGATATCGGAATCAGCCAGTACCAACAGCCATTCTGCAGAATGAAAAAATACAGCGCCGGACGAACCAAGATAACCCAGTTCATCAGAGAGGTTCGAAAATACTGCTCGGGTGCGCTGTGGGCACCCTCGCCAACCCCCGGAAAGTACAACTTGAGCAAGCGCCAAGGCGCCAGACGGTCACGCCAGTCCAGCAGAAATCCCCTGACCAGGCTCACCGCAACCGTCGCCAGCAATGGTGACAGGATCGGATGACGGACAACCCACAAGGTCAAGCCGGCAACTAGTGCCAGGATAATTCCACGCAAAAAGTGGGCGCCAATCAACAGCAACGGTTCCGGCTTTTCGGTTCCCGAGTCCGAATACTGGGCCAAGTGGGCTATTTGACTGAATACTTTTGAAAAATCCTTCATGTCACACCTTTCTGCTGTAATTGCGTCAGTAAAGCTGGGTGACAGTTTTTTTTACAACGAAAGACACTAATGGACACGAAAAAATTTCATGGCGAACACATCACATTTGCGCATAAAAAGCAACTTCCATGAAATTTTTTCGTGTCCTTTCGGGCATTTCGTTGTTCAAAAAGAAATCCTCGCTTATCCAGGTTACTGACGCCTTGGACTACTGCTCGCTGATTGCAGGGTATTTGCGGACGGGACTCAAAAAACTTCCCAGCGGATAAGGGAGCTGCCCGTGATCGAGTTGGTACAGGGAAGTAAGGATTCTCGAGAAGAGGTGGATATCCCAGGGTTCCCAGTTGATTATCGCCATGCTGAACAGCTGGCTGAGCACTACCAGAAGAACCTCCTTGGGCGTGCAGGCATGATACTGCTCAGTGGTCATCTTCTTTTTCACCGCCCAGTCTTCACTGGGGTCAATCAAGGCGCTGTTTTCATCCAGCAGGCAGAAGCGCCCGGAATGCAAGCAGATGCGGCACTGCCAATTGCGGAAAGTGCCAATATGCTGCGCAATGATACACAGCAACGGGGCGGCGCCCATCCGGGACTCGAGTACATCGCCCAGCAGATAATTGCTGATGTCAAACACATTCTGAGTGGGCACCAGAAAACCGCGTTTCTTCATAAATTTGACCACGGCGGCGGTGCCGCTGCGCCGCGGATCGAATTCCCGGATCAGTTCATTGGTCATCTCATTGAGGTAGGTAAAGGAGCTTTGCGGGTCATAGAGGTGATCGATCAGCATCATCGCCTGCCAGGGGTCCATCCTGTCGTTTTGCACAGAATTCAGAAATTTTTCCAGCAATTGGCGTCTTCTGGCGATATTTCCCATCTGGTGCACCCGTCTGCGCACCAGTCCATCCGGGCTGTCCTGATAATTCTGCATCAGCTTGTCAAAATCGCTGCTTTGCAGAATCTGTTCCATGGCCAGTGAAGCGACGCTCTCGTTGCGGTCTTGCAGCAGCGAGAAGAGCGCCTCATGGCTGTCCGGACTGAAATTGATTCTGGTTATTGGCATGTTTTTGATTCTCGTAATGCTCTTTGCGTGCGAGTACTTGCTTAATATAATCTCTGGTACTCGGAAAACTAATTTTATCGAGTGGCAGTGCCTGATCTGGGGAGTCCGGCTTCCAGAGTTTGCTGACCCGGTTGTATCCGGCATTGTATTCAGCCAGCTGCAAGATTTCCCGTGCTTTGTAGTCCTGCCAGTGCTTGCCGGTCCAGGCAAGATACCAAGTGCCGATTTCGATGTTAAGTTCCGGCTTGAAAAGGTCATTGCGCGCTGGAGTTGGCTGTTTTGTCATACGTTGCCAGTCTTCCACTGCGCCGGAAGTAATTTGCATCAGCCCAATTTCACCGTGCCGCCCGACTACCGTCGGCAACCAGCGGCTCTCTTTCCAGATCACCGCCTTCACCAGCGCCGACGGGACATCATGACGTCTTGCGGCAGCTTCCGCCAGGGGCGTGAACAACGCTTCCCGGCGAGCCATTCCCTTGAATAGCCAGAACTGGTAAAACTTCCACAGGCCGATGAAACTGACCAGAAGGATCAGCATCAGCCAGAATAAACTCCTGCTTTGGCGGGAACGCGTCATAAAAAATTTCGTGACTTTTCGTGCCTTTTCGTTGTTAAAAACTCGATTATCGTCCCGTACTGCCGAAGCCGCCTTTGCCGCGCACGGTATCGCTGAGGGAGTCCTGTAGGACGAAATCGATTTCCGGGATGGTCTGGATGACCAGCTGTGCAATGCGGTCTCCGCGATGGATAACGAAATCCTGTTCACTATGATTGATCAGGATGACCTGGACTTCGCCGCGATAGCTGGCATCGACCGTACCAGGCGTATTCAGCACCGTAATGCCCATGCGGGCGGCCAACCCGCTGCGCGGACGAACCTGAGCCTCTGTATTCAGCGGCAATTCGAGGAAGAGGCCGGTAGGTATGGCCATGAATTTGCCGCTTTTCAGCACAGTATTGATACGGGATTTCAGATCAAAGCCGGAGTCCCCGACATGTTGCTTGAGCGGACGCAAATCCGCGCAACCCTCATCCATTTTGAAATTAACTTGGATCAGCATTATTCTCCCTTTTGCTTGTTACGATTTCAGGCGTTTATATAGCTCGTAAAAGCGGTCTTCGAATTCCTCGAAAACTCCATAATCGCGCATTTTGGCCGCCAGATTATGTGCTTTTCCGAGCGTGTCACATGCTTTGAAATCTTCATCGAGTTCGTTGCGCAGGCCGACCGGCACTCCGCCGCCGAGTTCCAGCAAGCCTCGCCCGGCCATTTCCCGGGCATTGTGCGGCACGGAGCGCTTGACCAGCTGGGTGATAAAATGCAGCAGTGAGACTTCCCAGGTATCATCAACGGCGATGATCACCCCGCGCAATTCGCTGAGGTTATCCTGGGCATCCCGGGCTGCCTGATCGGCGATTTCGTGCAGCTGACCGCCGACCACTTCCTCACTGTATTCCTGCTTTTGGAAAACCAGGCCATACTCCATGAAACGAGCCGTGTCCTTCGCATTGAGCACTTCAGAAAAGTACTTTTTTGCATCTTCTCCAAAGTTGGAGACGGCCTGTTTCAGGAAATACTGCGGCGTGATGATGCGTGGACGCGCGGCACTGACCAGACCGCGGCGCAAACGAATCTTATCCGGAAAATCCATATCTTCGGAGAGCACCAGGTAGTTTACACTGGTCTCGCCAAAGGTCTCCAGCAGCTTTGGAGGCATATAGACAATCCGGGTGGATTTGGCTGCATACCATAATTCTTCGTGTGAGGGCATAAGCTCCCCTTGTTTGAAATGAAAAGACTACTCGTCGGCACAACTCAAAATATAAACCCTTGCAACAAAAAAACATCCCCACTTGAAAATACCACCACATCGGACCGACCGCAACCTACACGGACGGGACACGGACTCGACACGGACGAGACACCAGGGCGTTTTCATTCATTCTTTCACCCAACTTCTTGTTGTGTGGAAGATTTTGGATAGGAATTACGCTGTGGCTGGCTCCTATGTTGCGCCCTTTCAGGGCTTTGCGGATGGGTGGATATCCGAACCCAGGGCGTTGCCCTGGGCTGGTATGTCGCGCCCTTTCAGGGCTAATTCCAACATCGCCGATCAGCCGTTCGTTTCCCGTTCTAGCCACTGTCCATGAAAATGAATGAAAACGCCCTGTACCAACAACTCTACAGATCGGCACAATGCTTTGCGCCGTAGGCGCTTAACCATGCTTAATCCCTGGGGGTAGGATGCCTCCCAAAATCAGGGTGCCTTGTAAAGGCACTACAGAACCCATCACCACAAAACGAGAGCATGCCAACCAATAAAAGCACCTGACTGGGCGTTTTATTCAGCAAATCACACTTGTGATTTTCATCTTTCGGTTTTATAGTAGTACCGTTCACTTTGACACGTTTTTATCTAAGGAGTTCAATCGAAATGCGTAAGAATTTTACTCTGGTGGAACTGCTGGTGGTTATCGGAATCATCGCCATCCTCGCCGCCATGCTGATGCCAGCCCTGCAAAAAGCCCGCGAACAGGCCAACCGCTCGGACTGCACCAGCCAACTCAAACAAATCGGTATGTCAATCATTATGTATGCCAACGATAACAGAGGAATTACACCGGTTGCTGGCAGGGATCCGGCTCACGATGCAATTGATCTGAAAACCCTGCTTGAATTTGACTACCTGAAAACCACACAGGTCTTTATCTGTAGAAGCACAAAAGATAAAAAAGCGAAAGATAGTACAGATTTCACCGATGCCACCTGCAGTTATCTGTACTTTGCCGGGCTGGCTCTGACTGATTTCAATGCCGAAATGGGCATGTGCCGGGATAAAAATAAAAATCATGGCAATCAATATGGCAACGTCCTTTTCGGCGATGGACATGTCGAGGGATTTACTTCATCCAGATCCGCAAGTGATGGCGAAGATTGGTATGCCCTCAATCATTATTTCAACATGAAATGGTATGTAGGCAGCGACAATGAAAAAGTCCCCGAAACACAGATCATGGAGTCATTAACCAAAGCAGAATATGATTATTTGAACAATGAGTCTTGGTTTAAAGATTAACATGGCTTGACGAGTGTACAACAGCGACCAATGCAATAAATTGTATTATATTTTTTTTCATGCCGTTCAGGTAATTCTACCGGGGCGGCTTTTTCTTTAGTAACATGGAGAAATTCTGATGATGAAGTACAGTGTCACGACGGTATCTTTGCCGGAGATGGATTTGCTCGAGCAGGTTCGTTTTCTTTCGCGGTTGGGTTATGACGGCATTGAATTTCGTGTGCGCCGGAATCCGGAGGATGCCAAGGCCGCTGCCAGCCCAAGTCCGTGGGGTTTTCACAGGAATGATCTTTCTCCTGACAATCTGGTCAAGCGTGCTTCTGAAGTCAAGCGTGTGCTTGCTGATCACGGTCTTGCTTTGGCAGGTTTGGGTTCCTATGTGAAATGCACGGACCTCGAAGAATTCAAGAAGGTGCTCGAGGGCGCGGTTGCGGTTGGTGCGCCGCTGATGCGCGTAGCCGCCGCCGCTCCTTTCAGCAAGCTGGATTCCGACAATTATGCGGCGATTTACGGTGAAACAGTCGCCGGGTATGCCCGCTGCCTCGAGTTGAGCCGCGGCTCCGGGGTCAAGCTGGTTCTCGAGACGCATGGCGGCACCATTCACACTAGCGCTTCACTGGCACTGCGCATTCTGAGCAATTTTTCTCCGTTGGATGTTGGCGTCATTTTTGATCCCAACAATATGGTCTCGGATGGTTTTGAAACAACCGGTGTTGTCATTCAGATGCTCGATGATTATATTGCGCATTGTCACATTGCCGGGCATCGTCCAGTGGCCGGCGAACCTGATGCCAATGGCACAGTTCAGTGGAAATGGGAATGCTGTTCCATGGCCGAAGGACTCTACAACTTCCCTGAAATGCTGCGCTGGCTGAAAAACATCCGCTACCAGAAATTCATCACCGTCGAAGATTTCCGCTCGAACCTCAGTAACGAATTCAAATACCAGGAAGCCATCGATTATCTCAAAAAAATCGAACGATAACCCCCCCCCTTCACCCTTCACCCTTCACCCTTCACC
>JAPXLT010000081.1:0-16524 GCA_033809415.1 Lentisphaeria bacterium | reverse complement strand
GAGAAAGGCTTTCAAGGCCAGCAACTTGCGCATCTGGTTTTTGAAAATCTTTCACAAAAAAGAAGATTCTGGGTGATAGTAGCATGAAAGTTTTCATATTGTCATATTTCTCTTTGCTTGGCGTCCTTGGCGTCTTGGCGGTTAGTTCCTCATCATCTCCCGGAAAAGAAAAAGACCTGCAACTCAAATAGTTGCAGGTCTTTGAAAGCTGGCTGCCCGACCTGGATTCGAACCAAGACAAACTGAACCAGAATCAGTTGTGCTACCATTACACCATCGGGCAAATTGACAGTCTTAATAAAGTAATATTCCAACCGCAATTGTCAAGCCGACGACCACAAAACAAAAACAAAACAAAAAAATAAAAAACATTTGACAAAAGAAATATGATGCAGTACATTCTTGTTACTTACACGTGAAAGTGTTTTTTTTGTAATGGGTTGTTCGACCGTGTATAAACAAAGCAAGGAGGCGTGCAAATGATGAACAAGAATCAAAAGCAGAGGCATCGTAATCCGTTATTGTTGTTCACATTGATTGAGCTGCTGGTAGTCATTGCTATTATCGCGATTCTTGCTTCCATGTTATTGCCGGCCTTAGGGAAAGCCCGTGCGAAAGCCCAGGAGATGGTCTGTTTGAATAACTTGAAGCAATGTGGTCTGGGTTGTACCATGTATGCTGAGGACTGGGACTCTTTTGCGCCACCGAATGCCGTCAATTATGGCGGGTCTAACTACCATTTCTGGCGATATTATCTCACTGCATTCGGCTATATGCCTAAGAAAGACTATAAACTGTTTGCCTGCCCGTCCTTCAAAGTTAACCCCCTTAGTGAAGACCGGACTCTTGGTATGAATAGAAATCTGCACGAGTATAGTAATACACTAGCTCGCTTTCAGCGCATACTTGGGAAGACTCCAAATCCTCCCAGCAAATCGTGGTTCCTTGGTGACAGTGTCGTTAACGTCTCCTTTGACGATGCCAGCAAAGGTGGTCCTACCGCCTATTTATCCGATTATATATATAGCTCCCACAAGCTGCATCTCCGTCACTCCTCACGCGCCAATTTGTGGTTTCTGGATGGCAGCGCCCGCGCGGTCAGCAAAGGAGAAGCTATTACACCGGGGGGTGCTGTCTGTAGGCATTTCCAAGCTATCTCCTATTGGCCTTATCCTTAAGAAGATTCCATGGGATTTCCTGTTTGTATGCACAATAACCCATAACCTGTTTGGAGCAAACTAACCATGCATAAGACATCATTGCTTCTTTTTTTGTTGTTCTGCTTGCTTCAACCCCTCGGCGCAGAGGTGCTCTGCCGGAGAATCACTTCCAGCCCGCAAATTGACGGGCTTCTCGGGGACGACGCCTGGCAGCATGCCAAGGCCACTGAATTTCTAAGTCAGGAGCAAATCCGGACGGAGTTCCGTTTTCTGCATGACGAGCATAACCTATATCTCGGGATTACCTGCCATGAACCTGCCATCAAGGATATGCGGGCAAAAGTCACGAGACGGGATCTGAACGTCTACAGTGATGACTCCGTGGAAATATTCCTCAATCCGGCCAAGGGGTCCGAGCAGTACCTGCAATTGATTGTCAACAGCCTGGGAACCGTCTACGACACCAGGATCGTCGGGCAAACCCGTATTCCCGGCTGGGACCTGATCGGGCTGGAAGTGAAAACCAGCGTCGGCGACCAGGCATGGAATATTGAAATGCGGATGCCCATCGCCGCCCTGCTCTCAGTGCTGGACACCTTGCCGCTGCGGAAGGCCGTCACCGCCGACAGCTGGAGCTTCAACCTGGTGCGCAACCGCTACTCCGGCAAGCAAAAATCCTGGCCATACGCCGCCGTCAGCCATTGGCTGGACCTGGGAAACTATCAGCCGCTGCAGGGGGTTGCCGCCGCCTACGACCGCATGTACTGGGGTGTCAACGGCCTTTCGCTGATCAGCCTGCAGCCAAGGGAAAATGTCCACCCGGTTGAAATAAGAGGCTCCATCGACAACTGCACCGCGGCGGGCAAAATCATTAAAATCATCAGTTCGCTCGTCCCCGCGCAGGACGAGAAAGGCACGGAGTCGTTTACCACTTCGGAGACTGTCTTCATCGACCGGGGGCAGGTCTTCAACTTCCAGCATTCTGTCCAGCTTCCGGCTCCCGGCGAGTACCGCTGTTCGCTTGTGCTGGCGGATGCGCAGGACAACATGCTCGGCCTTGTCCAGACGCCGATGCTGGTCCACTACGAAGAGCTGAGCCTGAAAGTGCTCGAGCCCGGTTATCGCTCCGCCATCTATTCCACACAAAAATGTCCTGAGCTGATTCTCGCCCTGAAATCGGATGTCCTGACCGATGTGGCGGACTCCGTCCAGGCGGAATTCTGCATTTTCGGGGACGGGGAGCAGGCTCCCCTGCTGAAAAAGACTGCCTCTTTCAATGAATTCATGCGGCAGCCCTTCACGGTTGCGATACCGGCTTTGCCGCCCGGGACCTACCATTGCCGGATCACCGCCCAAGTCAGTGAAAATCATACTGCAAGCGCCCAGACCGCATTTACCGTCCATGCGCCCGCGCCCTTTGAAACCTGGGTCAACGAGCATGGCCGGATCGTCCGCAACGGGCAGCCGGTATTCCCGATTGGCAGCTATGCCGACTACTGGCGCTACCTTCCTGACAGCGACCCGGTGGATTTTATCGTCTGCTACGCTCCGGCGCCGGACCTGGGCAATGACGCCACCCGGCGGAAATTGGAACAGTATGAAAAAGCGGGGCGGCAGTACCTCTGGTATCCTGAAACCAAGGAACTCTGGTCGCATCCTGAAGGCTCGGGCAAAGCGCTGGCCATGCGCCCGATACCCCCGGAGAATGCGGCGAAAATCAAGGAACGCCTGCGGCAATACCGGCATGCCGGATTTTTATCCGGCTGGTATGTGGTTGATGAACCCTCCACCAGTAAAATTTCGCCGCTTTATACGCAGGACATGTACCGATTGATCCAGGAAGCAGATCCATATCATCCGGCAACCATGGTTTTCAATGCCGTCGGCCCCGCA
This sequence comes from Lentisphaeria bacterium, assembly GCA_033809415.1. Lineage (GTDB taxonomy): Bacteria > Verrucomicrobiota > Lentisphaeria > Oligosphaerales > Oligosphaeraceae > JAQVUB01. The sequence goes on along the minus strand of JAPXLT010000081.1, from coordinate 13,471 downwards.
CTGCTTTATGGCGGCTACTGCGACATTGCCTTCATTGATTTTTTCCCGGGCTATCATGTCGATGGCAGAAACCAGCCGCTCGAGAACCTTGCGCTGATGCTGAATGACACCAGGAAAGGATTGGGGCCGCGCAAACCGATCCTGTCGGCAATTCCCATGTTCCCCTATGCGCCCAACCGCACGCCACGCTATCCCACGTACCTTGAATCACGCTGCCTAGTCTTTCTTTCACTTGCCTGCGGTGCCCAGGGAATCATCTGGAATTCATCCCATCATATACGCTGCGACCTGGAGAACTATATTGGAATACCGTTGATCACCCGTGAAATCAGGGCCCTCGGGGAGGTCTGGCTGAGCACTGAGGAGGTGGCATTGCAGTTGTCCGGGCGCGATGCGGACGCGGTGTATGTGTCCGCCAAGATGCTGCGCGGGGAGATCTACATCACCGCAGTCAATCCGCACGACCGCAAGATTTCCGTGGAAATTTCCCTGCCTGCCGACCTTGCGGCGGCCAGGCTGCATGAGCTGGCCAGCACCGCCCCGCCGGTTAAGCGAAACGGCGGCAAGCTGTCTGTCGCCTTCGAACCCCTCCAGGTGCGCCTTTTCAGTAGCGATCCGGCCGCCCCGAACCTTGTCGCGCCGGAAACCATCCTTGCCGAAGTCCGCAAACAGCAGGGGCAATTTGAGAGCAGCGGCAATCTTTGTTATTTCACTCGCGGCACTCGGCTGCTTTTTTCCGAGCATTACAACAAAGACATGCGAGTACCTGCGCACCAGCAGTGCCTGATCGACGGAATGCTTGTGAAATATTTCCATGGCGTTCCCAACAAATACATGGCGGGGGAGAAATACCTTGGTGTGGAATTTCCGGAGCCTGAAAACATCAGCCGGGTCTGCATCAGCTGGGACCCCATCAATGGAGCCGTGCCGCCGGACGAGGAGCTGCTGTTCCGCCTCGAGGGCGGCGGCGCGGATGGTTCGTTCCGGCCGATCACCATCGACGGCAAATCCCAGCGGCGGGACAACGGCTTCTTAGACTGCACGCTGACTTTCAAGCCAGCGAAGCTGAAGAAGTTCCGCATCGTTTTCACCGGGAAACATCCCATTCTTCCGCAGCCTTCCGAAATCCAGGCTTTCCAATAACCCATTTTTAACAACGAAAAGACACGAAAAGGCTTGGCGCGGACGAACGTCCACAACCCACACGGACTTTACACGGACTTTACACGGACTTTACACGGACGGGACACGGACAACAAATCGGTCGGATCGGCGATGTTGGAATCAGCCCTGAAAGGGCGCGACATACCAGCCCAGGGCAACGCCCTGGGTCAGGGATCACACCATCCGCAAAGCCCTGTAAGGGCGCGACATAATCCCTGTCCATCGTCCATCGTCCATTCAGCAGTCCATTCGTGTCCATTCGGTCCATCGTGTCCATTCGTGTCCCTGTCCATCGTCCATAAAAAATCTTTCTCAAAAAGGAAGGTTTTGGGCGATAGTAGTACGAAAAGGAGTTTGGGGTAGTACATGAAACGATTTTTTTTCTTTTCCATTCCATGCTGCTACCGCTTGAATGTTTTCCCTAAACTCCGGAGTTGCGCCGTCATCCTGGCTCTCTATGGCTTTCTGACAAGTCTTTCGGCTATCGAGCCACTGATGCATCTGCCCTGCGAATCCATACTGGTGGAAAACCAAAAGCACTTTTTTGCAGATCAGATCACCGGAAACCGTGCCGAGATTCTTTGCAGCCTGAAAATCCAGGATCAACTTTCCGACAAACCGGCAACTGCCACTGGACTGAAAGGAATGGCATTTCGTGCCGGTGGGAACGGTCAATACGGTCGTTTTCTGGAACTGCATACTGAACAGCTCCAAAACGCGTCCCCTTTCACCATTGTCCTTTGGTTCAAGTCGCTAGCGGTACAACACAGCACCTGCCTGTTATATTATAAGAATTCTTGGTCCACCAAACCGGGGTTCATGCTGCGCATGGATGGCAGTCAGTTGCGCCTGCTTGTGGTTCCCGAAGCCGGAAAGCCTGCTGTTTGCATCGCAAGCAACCGCCCGTTGAACCCAATCCAGATGAACAGCTGGTATTTCGTCGCCCTGAGCTGGGACGGCGACTGCTGGACAATGCATCTGAACGGCGAAAAACTCGTCGCCTCAGCCGAAGCCAATGAATTTGTAAATGTCTCCTCGGGCACTCCGCTCAGGATCGGGGGATACAATATTCATACCAATAACATCTTTCAGGGCCTGATCGATGAATGCAGAATTTTCCGTGGGGCTTTGTCAACCGTGGAAGTTCTCGAGCTGCTGGCAGCTGACATTCAGCAATCTGCCCCCGAAAACAATCAACCAGGGCCAAAACCGTAAAACGCGATTTTCCCCTAGGAGCAGAGATGGTTACCATCAAAGATATTGCAGAGGTCGCACAAGTATCGCATGCGACGGTTTCGTATGTTCTCAATGGAAAAGCAGCCGAACAGAAAATCAGTCGCAAGGTCTGCGAGAAAATTCTTGCCTTGGCTGATGAGTTGGGCTATCAGCGCAATGAAATCGCCCGCTCCTTTGCTACCGGCGTTACCAAAGTAGTCTGCTGCGCCACCGATGAAATTACCAGTGAATACAACAGCAGGATGCTGCTGGGGATCATGGTGGCTGCCGAGGCGGCAGGTTACTACATTAAGGTGATCAATGTCGACAGCCTGCCGGATAAGATTTCTCAGATTGTTCAAACTGCTGTAGGGCAATGCCTGGCCGGTGTGATTTGTTTTGGATCACATGAAAGGGAATTTCACTACAAGCTATATGAAGCCTTGAATAAGCATCACATCCCGATTGCCTTTGCCAATAATTCGAAACCGGTTTCCTCCTGTGTCAACATCTATTCGGACAACCGGTCAGGCGGGCAGCTGGCATTCCGCCATTTGTTTGAACTCGGCCACCGGAAATTCGCCATCATCAATTCTCACCCCAGGTCACCATGGGCCATTGATCGTATCAACGGCTTTGTTGAAGCAGCTCGCAGTCAGGGCGTCCGGCAGCAGGATTTGCGAATTTTCAATGATTGTCAGTCTTTCCTGAACCACCCTGCAACGGCTCTGTTCTGCATCAATGACTATATGGCAATGCAATGCATAATGGCTCTGCAGAACAGTGGCTTTCATGTACCGGAGGATGTCTCCGTCGTCGGCTATGGCGATCTCACATTTGCAAGACTGGCTGTGCCGCAAATCACAACCATTGGTGAAAACCTTGAACAGCTCGGCAGTCGAGTCTTCGAGCAATTTCTGCAAAAAAGCATTCTGGAAAAATCATCGGGCTACATCGAGGTAATGCCGGTGCAATTAATCGAACGAAAATCCACCGCTTCCCCATGTAACAGCCATTTTAAAGTTCAAAGTTCAAAGTTCAAAGTTCAAAGGTAATGCATCTGTGATCTGTAGTACAGGGTACAGGGTGCAGGGTGCGTAGTGCGTGGTGCGTGGTGCGGGTCAGACGTGGTGGACAATGTGGACAGTGTGGACAAGACAAGCCCACCCCCCACGACAGTCAGAATAATCACAACCGGGACGGTTGCGCTACTTTTTAAACCTGCGCCCCCGCACCCGTTCCCAACGCACTACGCACTACGCACCACAGACGGATTGCGACTCAGGGGTAGTAATCAGGGCGTTTCCATTTGCAAAACATTTTTTTCAATTTATCTTTAGTCAGGGTGTTTTTGAATTTTTTGGTCTAACAATTAACAAGGAGTTGTTCAATGGATTGTCGTAACAAGAAAGTGATTATCACCGGTGGTTCATGTGGATATGGCTATGGAATGGCAAAGGTCTTGAAGCAGCGCGGGGCGGAGGTGTTGATAACCGGTCGCCGTCTGCAAGTTCTCGAACAGGCTGCCAAACAGCTCGGGGTCGCCTATGTCCAGGCGGATGTCTGCAACCCGGATGACTGGGATCGGGTTTTCGAAGCGAATGGCCCGAGGCTGGATGTGCTGATCAACAATGCCGGGGCAGCGGTTCGCATCGCGCCGCTGGCGGAAAGCAGTGACGAGGAAATCATCAGTTCGGTCAATATCAACCTTACCGGAGTGCTGCTCGGCTGCAAGCGTGCAGCCCGCGTGATGATCGCCCAGGAGTCCGGATTGATCATCAATGTATCCAGCGTCTGTGCGCACTATGGCTGGCCGGGGTATACGACCTATACTGCCGCGAAGGCGGGTGTTGACCGGCTTAGCCGTGCGCTGTACACGGAACTGCGTCCCCATAAAGTCCGGGTCACGGTGCTGACGCCGTCCTGGGGAGCGACCGATTTTTCCAAGGCGGCAAATTGCCCCGATTTTGATCCGGAGACTTTGCAACTGGTGATGACCGGGGAGCAGATGGGTGAAATTGTCGCCGGCATCTGTGAAACCCCGGATCATCTTTGTTTCCCGGAAATCATGGTGCAGCCTGTGGTTCAGGAAATCATTCCGTTCTGATCAAGGCACAGCCAATGAAATACGACGTGATTGTTGTCGGCGGAGGCAGCGCCGGCACCGCTGCGGCAGTAGCAGCCAGTAGAAGTGGTGCGCACACCCTTTTGATCGAAAGACAGGCAATCCTGGGGGGAACGTCCACTTATGCTGGAGTCAACTGCTGGGAACCGGTCTACGGCGCCGATGGTTTCGCACAGGAATTCTACCAGCACCTGAAGCAAATTCCAGGTGCCTGCGGCATTTACAAAATAACCCGGCACCGTTATTTTTACACTGGCGCGGCTGCTGCTTTCCCCGGCTGTGAACAGCGCCTCGATGCGGACTTGCGATATGAAGATACCCTGAAGCCAAATTGGAATTACCAAGGCTGTAACCCGCCTGAACGCTGGAACGGGATCATCTTTGAAGCATCTGCATGGGATCAAACTGCCCGGAGATTGCTGCAGGCCACCGAGAGGTGCAGCATTGCCAGTGGGAATTCGCTGGCCGCCTGCCAGGTTGAAAACCGTTGCATCAAGGAGCTGACCCTGGAAAGCGGCGAAACCTGCCAGGGCAGGATTTTTGTCGATGCCAGCGGAACGCTGGCGGCGCTGGCTGGTTGCTCCTTGCTGACTGGACAGGATGGGCGCGAGCAGTTCCAGGAACCGGATGCCCCGGAAAAGCCAACCCGTAGACGCAACGGGGCAACCCGCATCTTCCGCATTTGCCCCGCCGACGAGGAAGCCGTCCAGCCGCTGCCGGATGATGTTCCGGAAGAATGCTGGTGGGCACCGGAATTTCCGCTGATGGTCGCCACGGAATATCCCAACGGGGACTGGAATTGCAATATGCTGCCGACCATGGATGGCGAAACCGCATGCCGCCTGAACGAAGCGGAGGCATTGACGGAAAGCCGCCGCAGGGTGCTGGCATACTGGCATTTCTTGCAGACGCAATGGCCGGAATTCCGCCGCTACCAGCTCAAAATGCTCTTTCCGGGTCTGGGTTTACGGGAGACGCACCGGGTGCTCTGCCGGTATATGCTGACGGAAAATGATATTCTGGCGCAGCATTGGCCCCTTGACAGTATTACCGCTGCGGATCATACGATGGACAGCCATGGAGGGGGCATCGTCCGCAACACACCCGGCCCATATGGCATCCCATATCGTTGCCTGTTGCCGGTGGACATTGACAACCTGCTGGTTGCCGGACGCATCGCCGGCTTCAGCAGTATTGCCGCATCCAGCTGCCGTCTGTCGCGCACGATGATGCAATTGGGCTATGTGGCCGGGCTGGCCGCGGCACAGGCCGCCCTGCAGCGAATTAGCCCAGGCGATGTCGATACAACCCCCTGGCGTCCACAACCTATTTTTTAACAACGAAAAGGCACGAAAAGGCACGAAAATTTTTTGTAGGGTTGTTGCTTCGACGGATGGAATGGCACGCGAATTTGTGATCTGGTCTATTGTTTTCTCCGACTGATCGGTCGGATCGGTCGGATCGACGATGCTGGAATTAGCCCTGAAGTAGTACGAAAAAGATTCCGGCTGGAAATTTACATCAGGGAGATTATATTAAGCAGCTTACAGCCCGCGATAGCTGCCTCCGTGGAGCACCACGGACTCTGGCATTTTTAAGGTGATGCGGAGATGGGTTGGATTGGCGGCGAACGAGTGCGCGGGTGGGAACCTCAAAAGAAGGGGACGAAGAGATGGCAGAAGCTGCTGAAAAGAAGCGCACTGGCAAAGGTGCGAAACACACGTTGTGCCGCCGTATTGGGCAATGCATTTGGGGTATGCCGAACTGCCCGACCAACAGCCGCACGGTCAAAAAGGCGGATGGAAGAGAAGATACTTCGACCCCGCGTGCGTATCCCGCCGGCCAGCACGGTCCGACCAAGCGTCGTTCGAAACTGTCAACCTATGGTGAGTTGCTGCTCGAGAAGCAGAAACTGAAAGCTTTTTATGATCTGACTGAGCATCAGCTCCGTTTCATCTATCAGAAAGCCAAATCTGGCGAAGGCACCACTGGCGACAAACTGATCCGGAACCTGGAAATGCGCCTTGCCAGCACCGTATACCGCAGTGGTTTGGCAAAGACCATTTGGGCTGCCAGGCAGCTTGTTTCGCATCGCCATGTCCTTGTTGATGGAAAGATTGTTGACCGTGCCAGCTATCGTCTGAAACCCGGTCAAGTGATTTCAATCAATGCCCAACGCTCTCCGGTCATCTGCGAGATTGCCAAGGGTAACGACGTCATCGTTCCGGATTATCTGCAAAAAGATCAGGAAGCATGCAAAGTCACCGTTGCACGTGAACCGCTTCCCGAGGAAATCAAAGTCGATGTCAATATCATGAAGGTTATCGAGTTCTACGCCCGGTAAGTCTTCCTCGTTCCGCAAAAAACCGTCCGGACTCGATTCCGGACGGTTTTTTCTTTTTGAACAACGAAAAGCACGAAAAGACCCGAAAAAAATTCATGGGAAGCGGCAATTGATAGGATCCGGTGGTAAATCGCTGCTTAACGGTTTGCCAAGAGCCTTCCGCCCGGTTATATTTCCGTATTGACATTGGACTTTATTTCTAATTTTTCCAACCTTTCAAAGGCGGTATTTTATGGGTGGTTTTTTTGGAGTAGTATCCGATTCCGATTCCGGTTGTGTTAATGATTTATTTTACGGGATTGATTATCATTCGCACCTTGGCAATCAGCGTGGCGGGATGATGGTGCAGGGTGAAACTGGTTTCACCCGAATCATCCATGATATCCGTCATGACCAGTTCCGCGCAAAGTTCGAGCACGAACTCGACCGCTTTCATGGCAAGGCCGGCATTGGCTGCATCAGTGACTATGATGATCAGCCCCTGATTATCGCCGGGAGAATCGGCAAATTCGGCATTACCACCGTTGGCAAGGTCAACAATCTGACCCAGCTCAAGGAAGAAGCTTTTGCCCTCGACAAGGCACACTTTTCCGAAATGGCCAGCGATGATGTCAGCCCCACCGAAATCGTTGCCTCCCTGATTTGCCAAAAGGAAAGTTATGCTGAAGGTATCCGGAATGCCCAGCAACGCGTCGAGGGATCCTGTTCAATGTTGCTGCTGACGGATGATGGCATCTATGCCGCCCGCGACCGCATGGGACGTACGCCGATTGTCATCGGCGAAAAAAAAGGCGCCTATGCCGCCGCCTTCGAGTCCTGCGCCCTGCATAATCTGGGATACAAGATTTGCCGATGGCTCGGCCCCGGAGAAGCCATCCTGATGACTAACAGCGGCTTGAAACAAGTCGTACCGCCCGCTTCCCGGATGCGCATTTGCGCGTTTCTGTGGATATACTACGGCTTTCCAGCTTCATCGTATGAAAATATCAATGCGGAAGCAGTGCGGTACCGCTGTGGTGAGGCTTTGGCGGTGCGTGACAAGGGGATACAAGTCGATGCGGTGGCCGGTGTGCCGGATTCCGGGACGGCGCATGCTTTGGGCTATGCGGTCAAGGCGGACATTCCCTATCGGCGTTCCTACGTCAAATACACGCCCACCTGGTCGCGCAGTTTCATCTCCGTCAACAAGGAACGCCACCATGTCGCCAAAATGAAGCTGCTGCCCATTTCCGATTTCATCAAGGGGCAACGGCTGCTTTTCTGTGAGGATTCCATTGTTCGGGGCACGCAGCTGAAGGACACGTTTGCCCGCCTGCCGGAGTTCGGGGTGAAGGAAGTGCACGTGCGCTCCGCCTGCCCACCGATTCTCTTCAGCTGCAAATACCTGCATTTTTCACTGAGCCGCTCGAACCTCGAGCTGATCGCCCGGCGCGCCGTGCAGACTCTCGAAGGCGACGAGAACAAACATCTGGAAGCATATACGGATTCATCTACTCCGCAATATGCTGCCATGGTGGAACAAATCCGCAAGGATATGGGTTTTGATTCATTGAAATACCAGACCCTCGAGGATATGGTTAAAGCGATTGGCCTGCCCAAGGAATCGCTTTGCACATACTGCTGGGATGGAAAAGAGGATCATTGTCCTGGGACGGAAGAAAATCTTCTTTGAGGACGCTGTCGGCGTCTTACGGAAGAGGCGTAAACAAAAAGGGAAAGTCATGCAAAAATTCAGCCTGCACTGGTTGCTGTCGATTCTGCTGTTGCAGACCGCTTTGGTTGTCTTGGGGCAGGATCCTGTTTTAAAACGCGGGACGGTATCTAGTGATGCCCTGATCATCCGGGCCAAGCCTGCCTCGTATTATGAGCGTCTTGGCCAGTTGAAACGGGGAGATGTCGTTCAGATCGTCGGGCAGAAAGAGGACTGGTATGAGATTCTGCTGCCGGATTCGGTGCGGGGCTGGGTTCGTGCAGAACACCTGGACGCTGAAAACAAGGTGATATCAGACACCTGTTTCATCTCCGCAGGCGCCGGTGATTTCTTCACTCCTTTTTTCCGGATTCCACCGGGTACGACGCTAAAAACGGTTGGTCTTCCTTCCAATGGCTGGGTACAGGTGCATCCGCCGTCTATGGCCAGCGCCTGGGTCAGCAGCGCATATATCGTACTCGAGGGTGAACAGCCGGCACCGAAACCGCAGGCTCCGGAGGTCGCTGTCTCTGCTCCGGAATTGGCTGCCCTCGAGAAGCAGCGCGCTTTGCTGAAAGAGGAACACGCTCGGCAGCAGGAAAAACTCAAGGCCGAGCAGGAACGCCTGGAAAAATTGCGCCTCGAAGCGGAAAAGCTGCAGAAGGCGACCCAGGAGGACTCGACAGTGGTAACGAATTTGCAGCGCGAAGCGGAACGCTTGCAGGCTTTGAAGGAAGCCGCTGAAGCGAAGGCGGCGCTGGCGCGCCTCGAGCGCGAAAAGGCTCTTTTGCTGGCGGCTACAGAACAGAAACAGCTGGAAGCCCAGAAGCAGGCCGCCGAGCAAAAAGCGCAAACGGTCATGACTGAAAAAGAAAAATGGGAGCAGGAAGCGAAAAAAACAGCAGAAGCCATCGAGCGGGCGCGGCAGGAGGCTCAACAGCAGGCGGATCAAGCCCGCGCCGAAGCCGAACAGTTGGAAAAAGAACGTGCCGAGGCGGTCTTGAAAGCCGAGGAGGCTCTGAAGAAGGCGTTCGAGGCCGAAGAGAAGAAGAAGGAGACCGAAGCAAAGCAAGCCGCCACCCAGGAAGCGATCGCTGCTCTGCAAAAGGGTTTGACGGATGCGGAAGCGCAGGTTAATCAGCTTCGCCTCGAACGCGAGCGCATGGAATTGGCAACCCGTGCTGAAGCGGCCAAGCTCGAGGCCGCCAAGCTCGAGGCGGAAAAGCTGACCATCGAGAAGCGTGAGATGGCTCTCCGCATCGAGCAAAGTAAAAAGGAGCGCGAGGAGATCACCCGGCAGGCGGAAGAGGACGCCAAGCGCCTGGCTGCCCTCAAAGAGGAAGCGGAAAAGCAGGCTCATGCAGTCAGTGAGCTACAGAAGCAGGTGGAGGCTCGGGAAGCGGCAGCCGCGGAAGCTGCCGCCGCTGCAAATGCGGAAAAATCCGCCCCTGCCGAGTCGGGACAGAAACGTCTTCTGCTTACGGTTCCGGTACCACCTCAGCAAGAGCAAACTGCCACTGCCACTGCGTCCGTGACCGTTCAGGTGCAGCCCATCGAGCAAGCTGCGGAGACCCCCCCCCCGGCGGAACAAACGGCGGTCAAAGAAGAAACAACGCCTCCTCCTGGCGAAGTTCAGGTGGCGGAAACCGTGAAAACGGAAAAGGCGGAGCCGGAACCGGTGCGTTGGACTGGTGTTCTGCTTTCGCTTCGCAATCAGGCTTCGCAAAATGCCAGCCATGTGCTTTGCGAGCGGAGAAATTATACGCTGCATCCGTTGTGTTATGTGAAAAGCACTCTGCTGGACCTGCGCCAGTGGGAAAACCACGATGTCGAGATCAGCGGCAAGGAAGTGCAAATTCCAGGCTGGAGCCGCCCGGTCATCCTCGTCAACAGCATCATCAAAAAATAAACCGGCGAGAAATTCTTTACTACAGGTGGACATTGTGGACAGAGTGGACGAAGGCCGGCGTTCCTCCCCCCTGCCCCCTGCACCCTCTACAAGGAAATTTCATGTCTTCACTTTATATTCCTAAGAACTACCGTCCTCTGCTGGGTGAATTGCAGACGGAAGAGGCTATTGGCAAAATTAAGCAGCATTTTCAGAGCAACCTGGCCTTCGAGTTGAATCTCAAACGGGTCACTGCCCCGCTTTTTGTCCTTGCGGGAACGGGTATCAATGATGACTTGAACGGCATCGAACGTCCAGTGTCCTTTCCCATCGGCGATCTCGGCCAAGCCAGGGCTGAAATTGTCCATTCGCTGGCCAAATGGAAACGCATGAAGCTCGGAAACCTGAAGGCTGCACCCGGTGAAGGAATTTACACCGATATGAATGCCATACGTCCCGACGAGGAATCCCTGGATAATATCCATTCGATCTATGTCGATCAATGGGATTGGGAAAAAGTCATTCGGGATGCCGACCGCAATCTCGAGTATCTCAAGGAGACTGTACGGCGGATTTATTATGCAATCCGTCGAACCGAGCGCTATGTTTGCCAGGATTATCCGGTTTTGAAACCTTTCTTGCCGGAAAACATTGAATTTCTGCATGCGGAAGACATGGAGAAGGAATATCCGGAGGTTTCTCCTCGCGAGCGTGAGAATCTAGTTGCCCGGAAATTTGGCGCGGTGTTCATCATTGGCATTGGTGGGAACCTGCCGGGCAGCGGTCAACCGCATGACGGACGTGCTCCGGATTATGATGACTGGTCAACACCGACTGTCCCAGGTTATCAGGGACTGAATGGCGATATCGTCGTCTACAATCCGGTGCTGGATCGAGCCTACGAGCTTTCCTCGATGGGCATCCGTGTTGATAAGGCGGCTTTGTTGCGGCAGCTGGAATTGCGCGGCGAAAACAGGCGCCTCGAACTTTCCTGGCACAAGTTACTGCTGGCCGACGAAATGCCATTGAGCATCGGCGGCGGCATCGGGCAGTCGCGCCTCTGCATGCTGTATTTGCAGAAAGCGCATATCGGTGAAATTCAGGCCAGCCTCTGGCCGCCGGATATGGCTCGCCGCTGCCACGAAAATCATATCCCACTGCTGTAGAGGGGTATGGACAAGGGACAGGGACAGGAATGGACACGATGGACGGGATGGACAAAAATGGACTGCTGAATGGACAATGGACAATGGACAGGAATGGACACGTACAGCAGGTGACATTTTTTGTGCCTGTCCATTCGTCCATCAAACGTCTAGTCTATCGCGTCCATTCTTGTCCATGATGTCCATTCCTGTCCCTGTCCATTAAAAACGCTCATTTTGCCGTTAAGCCTTTTCGTGTATTTCGTGGTTAAAACTTTTTTGGACACCATCTATCTAGAAGATACTATTTGCGCACCGGCGACTGCGGTAGGCGGGGCGGTGGCCATGCTCCGTCTTTCCGGTGCGGAGTCTGTAGCGGTCGCTTCCCGGCTTTGGCGCGGTCGCTGCGGTCTTGCCGAGTTGCCTCCCAGGGTGTTGACGCTGGGAAAGCTTTGCCAGGCAAGTGGTGAAGTCATCGACCAGGAATGCCTGGCAGTACGCATGCCGGCTCCGCATAGCTATACTGGCGAAGATGTCGTTGAACTGCATTGCCACGGCGGTGCCTTGTGCGCACAACTGGCTTTGCGCGCCCTGTTGGCGGCAGGCTGCCGACTGGCCGATCCCGGAGAATTCAGCAAGCGTGCTTTCCTGAATGGCCGTATGGATTTGACCCAGGCCGAGGCGGTCGCGGATTTGATCCGAGCAGGCTCGGAGGCAGCATTGCAACTGGCCAACCGGCAACTCGATGGCAACTTCGGGCGGAGCGTTAGGAAGTTTTATGATGATCTGCTCTTCCTGCTTTCGGAAATCGAGTCACGGCTTGATTTTCCGGAGGAGGACCTCGAGTGGCAGAGTGTTCCGGCGATGGCGGAGCAGCTGCAAGGAATTCAGCTGCAATTGGAACGCAGTGCCGCTAGTCGTCGTCAGGGAGAAATTTTGCGTGGCGGCATCAAGCTGGCAATTGCCGGTGCGCCCAACGTTGGCAAATCCAGCCTGCTCAATGCCATTCTCGGTCAGGAGCGCGCCATCGTCTCAGATATTCCCGGCACTACGCGTGACAGCATCGAGGTGCCAGTCAGTATTCGTGGAATTCCTATTCATCTGATCGATACGGCCGGCCTCCGCCATGGTGGAGACAGCATCGAGCGCATCGGTATCGAGCGAACCCGGAAGAATCTGGCGATTGCAGATTTAATTCTCTGGGTGATGGATGCCTCGATGCCATTGCCGCCACAAGTCCTCGAGCAGGAACTGCCTCCCGGCAAAGTCCTGTATATCGCCAACAAGGCAGACCGCCTGCCGGAAATCCCGACAGCGCCCCCCGCAGATTTTACGCCAGAAGCCCCCCTGCTCTACACGTGCGCCCTGGACGGCACCGGCCTCGAACAACTCTATGACGCTATCGAGGAATTCGTCTGGCAGGGGAAAAGTGGACTCGAGAATGATTTTGCAGTCAGCGAAAGACATTACCACTCCCTCGAGGCTGCCTCCACATATATTCGGGAAGCCACGCAGCAGCTGGAAGGCGAAACCTGGGAACTGGCCGCAGCCGCACTGCACCAGGCAATTAGCGAACTGGGAAAAATTACCGGACAAACCCTCTCCGACGATATCCTAGACCAAATCTTCGCACGTTTCTGTATCGGAAAATAAAATTATTTTTTAACAACGAAAAGACACGAAAAAGCACGAAAATTTTCCATAGGGTTGTTGCTTCGACGGATGAACTTGCTCCGGCGAAATCCTTGTGTGCCAAGGACAAGGTAACGGGTCTGTAGTGCGGTGTGCGGGTCAGACGTGATGGACAGTGTGGACAGGACAAAAACATCCCCCCGTACCCCACGACAGTCAGAATAATCACAACCGGGACGGTTGCGCTACTTTTTAAACCAGCGCCCCC
>JAPXLT010000080.1:0-16541 GCA_033809415.1 Lentisphaeria bacterium | reverse complement strand
ACATGGCACTCCACCTTTTTTTATCCGAACACAAGACACAAAAAATAGAAAACAAGAAAACCAGAGTAATATAATGCAAGTACACTAAAATGCAAACTATTATACAGTCGTAATCGCTATCATTGCAATTTTGGCCAGCATGTTGCTTCCGGCTCTTTCCAAGGCGCGCGAGAAGGCGCGGGCAACAAAATGTGTCAATACTCTGAAACAGATTGGCTTTGCTTACGCTTTGTATGCTGATGACAATGAAGACTACATTCCAGTCATCAAATCGTTTGCTCCGGGGTCATCGAGTTGGGTTGATCCTTTCGTTAACTCTACCAGTTACGGGGTTTTTGACGGTTATTGGGGGTCTTCCAATTATCATGGTTGCTACTGCCCGTCAGACACTCGCAAGCCCGGTACCTATCCGTATTATGGGCAGGCGCCCATCTATAACAGTTACGATAAAGTGGTCAAGATGGAGCAGTTTGGTCTCCCAGGTAGTCGTTATCCTTCGCTGTCAAGGCGCGCTTTGCTGTTTGATTCGATTAATGCAGGAACGATGCGACAAATCAGCCGGGTTAGACCCGTTGGGCAGGGAAACGAGTATGTATATACCCGTCATAGCATGAGAGCAAACACGCTGTTTCTTGATTTTCATGTCGAGGCGCTGAACAAGGGCGCTGTGCAAGGTGACCCCAAATTGTTTGGATACACTTGGGCCCTTTATTGCTGGCCCTGAGCAGAATTTTTTCTCTACATATTTTTATGATTTTATCCTGAATTCCACAGGAGGTGATGATGCTTTCAAAACGTTTGTCCGGATTCGTCATGGTATTGGTTTGTTTATTTCTGTTGGCTGTGTCGTTGTCCGGGGCGGAGGTGCTCTGCGACATGATCAAGTTGCGCACCCTTGGGGAAGCGAGTTGTTTCAATGAAGCCGGGGAGATGACGCCGCCTGATGGCGCATTTATGTTTCCTGCCAAGGGAAATATAAATGCTGAAAGGGGGTGCGTTGAGTTTGAATTCAAGCCCAATTGGACAAGTGATCCGTATAAACGTGATCCCGTCACCCTGTTTACCTGCTGGCAGGACAAAGATAACAATATAGGTATCAACCTGCGTGGGGTAGACCTTTATGCAACCTATACTGTCGCTGGCAAAAGGAACATTTATTTGTACAGTGGATTGTCGGTGAAAGCAGGAGAATGGTATCGCATTGTTTTTAACTATGATTCCCGCAACAAGATTCTTGATGACGCACAATTTATATCTGGTATGATTTCGGTTAATGGCAAGCCCGGTTTCCAATTGGAGCAAGGAGCCCGTTTTAAGCCGATGTCATTGGAGAAGGCAAGCATTGGCTTTGGTTTTCGAAGCAGGGGGTGGGAAGCAAAGCTGGATGCGCAAATAAGAAATGTCCAAATCTATGACAGCTGCCATGGCGTTCAGCTGCATGTTCCCCCTGAATATGAGTTGGACATGTCATCGTTACGACTCTATACTGACGTGCATCGCAGATATATCCGGGACTTTATTGCTCAGAAAAGCGACGATGACAGCCCCGTTCGCTTTGATTTTTCATACGGAAATTCCCTGGTAATGACATTGCCCCAAGCGCGAACAGTGCGCTTGCTAAAAATAAGTGTCAACAGTCCCAAAGAGCCGGATTATCCATTGGCAGACTCTTTCGGGCTTTATGCTGCAGACAATGAAGCCTGGTATCAGCGCCTTCCAATCCTGGCAGTCAAAGAAGAACGGGAAGCAGACAGGACAAACATCTGGTTTAAAGTTGATTGCACAACTCGTTTTCTCAAACTCTATAATCAAGATTCTTCAGTCCCAATAAGTCTGCCGGAGGTGGAAGTCTATGAACACATATTAAACCCGTCTGCCCGTCAGAGCGGATTACGTCTGGCTGAATACAATGATATTCATTTTTGGTCGGAACACAGCCTCGGCAAAGTCATGCGGGATGACCTTTTGCCTGCGCCAGCAGCTGCCGGCGTGGGCGTCATTGAACTTTCCGGCTGCAAGGGAGAAATCGAATCTTTCCAGCTGATTGCCTTTTCAAAAGAAGCCTCTCCGCAGCGCTTCGGCGTCACATTTTCCAACTTGCTCGGCCCGGGTGGCGCAGAGATTGGCAGCGACCGGTTCAGCGTGAATCGGGTGGCATATATTGATATTCCAAATCCTTCACCGTTCTCGCGTCCTGATACATGGCCGGATGCATTAATGGCAGAGGAAGACACCGAGCTGACCGAGGGCAACAATCCGCTGTGGATCAATCTCAACATACCCCGCGAGGCAATCCCAGGAGAATACCAAGGAATAATCTCCCTTCTCCTTGATGGAAAAACTGTCGCAACTGCCGCGCTCAAAGTCCGTGTCTTTGCCTTTACCCTGCCCAAAAGCCCTTTCTACAAGAGTATTTCAGTTTTTCGCACCAAGTATATCCGGCAATATTGCCCTGAAGTAACTATCGAGGATTGTCTTCGTCTTTTCAGCCGCAATCGTCTGGGCGGGGTAGTCGGTTTTCCGGAGTTTCAATATCAATTGACCGAAGAGGGGGTCGAGCTTGATACCAGCAAGTTTCTTGAAATGGAAAAGTTTTATTTTGACGAATGCAATTTCAATATTTTTGGTCTAAATAATGTCTACCTTGGCGAGGGTGGCCAGACTCGTAGCTGGGAGAATTTCCCTTCCATGTCAGAAAAATATCAAAAACATCTTGGGGATTATTTAAGCAAAGCTGAAAAATTTCTGCATACTCGTAAATTGGCCGACAAAGTCATCCTTTATCTTGTCGATGAGCCATGGAGTATATGCTACGATATGTTTGCCGAAATTTATTCATTTGTCAAGAGCAAAAGCCCGACTTTGAAAACCATGCTTACTGAAGAGCCTTGGCATGGCGGACTTCTGAAAGTGGTGGATATCTGGTGTTCCTCCTATGTCACCCAGCCAGTCAGCAAGCGCAATATTCGCGAGCATGACGCCAGCGCTTTCACCTATTGGAATACGGTCTTTGCCACCGACAAACCGGCAGTGCGCCCGCGAATGGTAGGATGGGCAAGTGACAGCAACGATATCAAGGGACATCTTTTCTGGGGCATCTGTTGTTGGGGAAGGGGAGATCCCTTTACAGTGCCATCCATATATATCCGTGATAATGTTATGCAGGAATGGTCCGCAGGAAATGGCTGGCTGGTATACCCGTCACCGGATGGCAAAAAACTGCTGTCAAGCATCCGTTTTGAAATTCTTCGCGATTCATTTGAAGACTATGATTACCTGCAATTGCTTCGGCAACATTTGGCAAGTGACAGCATCGGCATTGTGGAATATCGCCAGGGAAAAGCTCTTTTGGATGAAGCGGCACGCATGGTGCCAGATGCAACTGAATATCCTGATGCAGAGGGGTTTCTGACCATGCGGAACAAAATTGCCGAATACCTTGACAAATATTCAAGGGATTGAAACAGAGGAAAAAATAGAGTAATGGGTTAGTCTTTTGTAGTGCGTTAGTGCGTAGTGCGGGTCAGACGTGGTGGACAGTGTGGACAGTGTGGACAGGACAAGAACATCCCCCGTACCCCACGACAGTCAGAATAATCACAACCGGGACAGTTGCGCTACTTTTTAAACCTGCGCCCCCTGCACCCGTTCCCAACGCACTACGCACCACGCACTACGCACCCCATTCCCCTGAACCCTGTACTACAGAGGGATTACAAAATAGAAATAAACAGCTCGCCAAGCCTTCAAGCCGCATTCGCAAAAAATGACGGTAGCGGTAGATTATCATCGTGTCCGTTTTAGCATAAAGCTGGGGTTCGAAAGATTAGTGATTACAGAAGGACAAGGGAAAAATGTACAGGGCAAAAATCTGGGAACCTGTAGTCACCGGTGTTGTGCCGGACGATGCTCACATGGATATGATGCTGCTGCCGGGTGGCGAGATACGGCATTACGGTTCTTCTCTGCATGACGAATCGCGCGGCCCGGAAGATATGCTTCCTATCGTAATGAAGAGCCATGACGGCGGCTTGAATTGGATTACGGAGCCAATCACAGAGCCCCATCCTGGCGCCATGACCCAAATCCCATGGAACAAATGCTGGATCGTGCTTCATAATTACGGGGGAAGGCATGACGGCCATTTTAGTCTCCGGAATACGTTTCTGGCCTCCTATGCCGAACCAGGGGTATACTGTACTCAGGCCGAATCTCCGGATGGATCTTTTACCACCCGTAAAATATTGGGGCTTAACCTTCATATCCAGCGTCAGATATTGCCATTAAGGCGAATCAAGCGCCTGCTGGCCGGCTTTGAATACCGGGACAACAACAATATCGTCAGCTGGGGAGTCCTTTATTCTGATGACGATGGAAAAACATGGGTAAAGGTTGATTGCATTGCTCCGGAACTCCCGGCCGCGCCACTGCCCGGACACGGCGGTGCGCGCTGGATCCACTGCGGGATTGAACCAGTCATTTGCGAATATCCGGATGGCACCTTGCATGCCTTGCTGCGTTGCGCCCACGATCAGCATTATGAATCAATTTCCCGGGATTTCGGGCTGACTTGGTCGAAGCCGGAACCATCGCTTTTCTTTGCATGTGCAACGATGCCTGGCTTATACCGCCTTTCCGGTGATCGAATTCTGGCAATATGGAACAACACGGTTCCGCTGCCCGAGGTCGATCATCGCTCTCAAATAGGGGGAAATGACAATCATATTATCAAGGGCATTGCGGAAGATGCATTTACCAATCGTGATGCGCTGCATGCCGCAATATCATCCGACTGCGGCAAAACCTGGCGTGGATTTAGAGAGGTGCTTCTGAACCCCGCTCGAAACGATGCCGATTTTCGTTCCAAGATGTTTGGGTTTGAACATAATGACAAGAGTGTTCATCAAAATCAAGCAGTTGAACTTCCGAATGGGAAAGTTCTGCTGGCAGCAGGACAAAATATATATTGTCGGCGCTATGTGCTGTTTGATCCTGGGTGGCTGGATGAGAAATCGCGTTTTGAAGATTTTAGTCATGGCACTCGCTATATTTCCAATCATCTTTACCATAAAAGTATTGTCGGCGGTTTTCGCGGCATAACCGGTCATTGTGCCTATAACCGTCGTCCGGGAGCTGTTCTTATGCCGCACCCTGAACGACTCGACCGTGAAGTGATGTTGATCGGGTGCCATCCCGATCCACGGCTGATTTCAGACTGCGAAGGCGTCGTTTGGAATTTCCCGGCTGCTTTTTCAGGCACTGTCCGGATTCGTTTCCGTCAGGTACAAGGGAGTGAAGGAACGCGCTTTATCTTGACTGATCGCTGGATCAACCCAAGCGATCCTATTGCCGTGGAGTATGCATCCATTTCTGTGGAAGTCGACCGACTTGGTATATTTGAGCATAAGTCTGAAGCAACGCTGAATTGCTGGCATACATTAACATTGCGATGGAACTGTGAAAAAACAGATGCCACATTCCAAATTGATGACGGCAGCATCCTTCCAGCAGCTTTTCTGCGCCCAACCAAGACGGGGATAAGCTATCTGCATATTCAAACAACCTCGGCAGGCGCTGATCCTTTCGGCATCATGCTCGAGTCCATGGAAATGAATATGGAAAATGAAATCTGAATTGCTTCTGACTTTATAAGATTGTTGCTCCGACGGGAGAGTTGGAGAAAACACCAGATCAGATTGTGGGTTCGCATATCCCCCCCCTGTTTTGCCCAAGTGATGCCTTTTCGTTGCTAAAAAAACGGATTGTAGACACCAGGCTATGCCGCAGTTCTGGGTGGTTATGTGAATTTTTGATAATAAGGATTGGTTCAAATATGATTCAGACACGCTTCATAAGTTCGCTGGAAAAAGTCTTTCCGGTTCAGGAACTCTCCGCAGATGAGATTACATGTGGACAGGCGTTGCGCGGGGAGGTTTTTTCTTTTCAGATTGCTTTCCTGGTGGAGACCGGTGATAGCTGGAAATGTCTGTCCATTTCGGTTGATGGGCCGTTGGCGCGTCATGTGACCATCCGTACCGTTAGAAACATGCCATCCGATCTCCCAACCTCAAACCGGGGCGATCACAATCTCTATTATGACGGACGCCCGGGCCTCTATCCTGACTTGCTCTATCCTTTGGAAGCGGGAGGAATGTTTAAGGCTCTCGCTAGCGGATGGACAGCACTCTGGATTACGGTTCGCATTCCTGAGGAACAGCAGCCAGGCCTTTTCGATATCCCGTTCCATGTCGTTTCCTTCGATGGGAATCCTCTGTCGCCTGATGGTGTCTATGATAAAATTCTGACTTATCGCTTGGAAATTCTCTCTCAGGTTCTGCTGCCACAGAAGCTGAAGCGCCTGGAATGGCTTCATGCGGACTGCATCTATAAGCAATACCGTGTGGAACCATGGAGCGAAGCATATTGGACGCTGTTGGAGAAGTACATCGGCAATGCCGCCGACCATGGAATCAATATGTTGTATACGCCGCTCTGGACGCCGCCGCTGGATACGGCAGTCGGAACGGAACGCCCGACGATTCAGCTCCTCGAAATCGAAAAGCAGGGGGAAAAGTTTGTCTTTAATTTCAGTCGGTTGACACGGTACCTGAAATTGGCGCAGCGATGCGGAATGAAGTTCTTTGAAATGTCCCATGCCTTTACGCAATGGGGTGCTCACGCCACGCCGAAGATCATGGTTAAAGTTGATGGGCGCGAGGAAAAATATTTCGGTTGGCATGTCCCCGCAGAATCCTCCGAATATGCGTCGTTTCTAGCGCAGCTGATGAAACAACTCCTGCCGCTTCTAAGGAGTTTGGGACTCTCTGGAAAATGCTGGTTTGCAGTTTCGGACGAACCTACAGAGGAGCATTTGGAATCTTTCAGGCACGCTGCCAACCTGATGAGGAGTGTGCTGGAGGAGTTTCCGACACTGGATGCACTCAGTGATCCTGCCTTTTTGGAACAGGGACTTGTGCAGAATCCGATTCCCTATTTGACGCACATACAGGATTTTCGCGGAAAAGTTCAGGAAGTTTGGGCTTATTACTGCTGCATCGGGGATAAGATTCCCAACCGTTTCTTTGCCATGACGTCCGGACGCACCCGTGTGATTGGCATTCTGTTGTGGCTTCACGGTGTCAGCGGCTTCCTGCAATGGGGGTTCAATTTCTGGTACACGCAGTATTCCCTTGACACGGAAATCAACGTTTTTGCAACTACGGATGCCAACAGAAGCTTCCCTTCAGGTGATGCCTTTCTAGTCTATCCGGGGGCGGAAGGCCCGTTGGACTCCCTGCGTAATGAACTGATGCGGGAGGCCATGCAAGATGTCAGGCTGCTGGAACTTGCCGCATCCAAACTCGGGCGACCCGCTGTCGAGGAAATGATTCGCAAGGACATTGCCAAACCGATAACAATGACAGAGTATCCATGCTCCGCAGAATGGATACTCGAGTTGCGGCAACGCCTGATGGCTGCCCTGCAAGCCTGAACACTTAGGTACAACTTATTTTTTAACCACGAACCACACAAACAGACTTGGCGTGGACTAGCGTCCACAACCCATTTTTTGTCCACGGAAAGCACGGAAAGCACGGAAAATTTGTAGGGTTGCTGCTTTGACGGGTGAGCCTGCTCCGGCGAAATTCTTGTGTGCCAAGGTCGGCTTTACGCCATTGCGTCAGGGGGATTACAATTGAAACAATGCCAGCGGGATATAGTAACGAGGCTCTCCGAGTCGTTCCCGATTGATCAAGGTCTGCGCCCGTATCGCGGCATCGTCATCGGGATACAATCCCCAACGGTTGAGAGTTATTCCCAGTCTTGCCGGAATTTCACCCTTTGCATCACAGCAACAAATGGCGCAGCCCAGTCCCATTATGTCGTTTCTTGCATAATCCGGCTTTTGTATTTCATCGTCATCGGGAACACAATTGCCGATTTCGTAAAGATCATATCCCAACAGTTTCCCATGTTTCGGCAGGGGGGATACCTGTTGAATATCAGAATTTGCCAGAAGGTCTGGGTCCAGCGCCCCAAGTCCTATCAAAGCAATCTCATTTTGCTCCTGAAAGAAGGTGTTTTTTACTTCTCGGGCGGTCTCATAACTCATGTAGTTTAGCAGAGCATAGTTTATTTTTGCAATGTGTTTTCGGTTGAATCGCATAAGTTCATTGGCGGCATCCAATGATAACTTCCACTTTTCCGCCAATACTTCAGGCTCGAAATGAGATGATTCCAATGGAATATTGTCCGCATCGGGTATTACCGCCTCACAAATGCATCCTGCAACGGATATGTACTCCGGAGGGCAGCCAGGCGGCAAGTCTTTTGTATGATTTGTGCGGATTATATAATATCCAAAAGGAATGATCTTTTCAATCATGTTCGTTATTCCTTTTTCATTACCTGTACAAACAGCTACAAGCACAAATTGACCAATAGCAACAGTAGCTGAAAGATATTTCTATTGGCTGGAAAATCAAGCGCAAGAGTCTAAAAACTCCCAAGTTGCCTTTTTTGCCTTTTTGTGACGGGTCGGACGGGTCGGACGGGTCGGACGGATCGGACGGATCGGACAGGTCGGACGGGTCGGACAGGTCGGACAGGTCGGACAGGTCGGACAGGTCGGATGGAAGACGGGCGTCTCCACGCACTACGCACTCTGTCCCCTGCACCCTGCACCCTGCACCCTGCACCCTGCACCCTGCACCCTGCACCCTGCACCCTGTCTCTGTCATTCAGCAGGAAAAGACGAAAGGCACCATCACAACCGGGACGGTCGCGCCACTTTTTAAACCTGCCCCTGTCTCCTGCTTCTGCCTCGCGCATGTGGTATAGGGTGTGTCCGCTTGGTTTGTAGGCTATTACTTCACAGAAAGTCTTGAAGTCTGACATTCAATAATCCGGCAGATTGCCTCGTAAACCGGGGATGGGTATTGTTGATTCAATTCTGCTGCCAGTGATTTTGAAACATCAATGATTTTTTCGAGCATTTCGTCAATCAGAGTCAGTGCAAGTTCCGGACGGAATTTGCATTCTTTCGCCATCTGCACAAAACTCTTGCGGGTGATTCTGGCAAATGCCGTTTCACCTCCGATGGACATTGCTGTTTCATGGGCAAGGGCGTCGTAGATTTCCGTGGACAGAAGATCATAGACAGGCGCGAGCTGCATTCTCTTTCCATGATAGAGGACGGAAAAGTTTTTTGCATGGGCATCGCCGTTGCCGATGAGAACATTGAAAATGATTCTGCGGACAAAGTCAATCTGTCCGACCGTGCCGATGCGCATCTTTTTGATGAGTTGGAAGCATGCTGGAATAGTCGGCCCGCCTTCATTTTCATATTTTTTCTCCGGATCGACACTGAACAGCTGGCAGAAATCTTCCTGGTGCAGACGGCTGATTTGACCATCGGAGACCTGGCGGTCAAAACGGGTCACGCAGTAATACGAGATTTTTTCCAGTGTGAGGATTTTGCACGAGGGCGCGGGCAAGTTCATGGCTTTCGCAAGACGCATACAGAAAAATTCGTTGAATACACTTTCGGGATATGCGGCAACCGGCGGCTTGATGATATGCGTGGATGGTGCGCCGAACAAAGGAAGATAGATTATTCCGGCATCGACACGGGCAATCAGTTTATCCTGGGCACCAGTGCCGGAAATGCGGAATCCTTTTTCTTTGCCGATATTCAGCGGTCGCCCCGGCAAATCCTTCAGGATCCGCGATGCTTCCTCTTCGGAAAGTTCCCTGTAAGAAGGTGTTGGATTTTCTTCTGTTTCCGCGCCGCTAGCGGGATGCAATGCAATTGCCCCGGCGCAGTCTCCGCCGATGGCCTTTAGGAATCCGAAAATATTGTGCCGTGAAAGATGAAGGATTTTTCCCAGACGTTTGCGGACAACATCCGGCGGCAAAAGATTATCGAAAAATATGCTCGTTGCTTGGGAATCAAACGCTTCCGGACGCAGTGGCAGTGAATAGGAAATAGCGGTGGCATCTGTTTTCTGCAGATACTCCGGCAGATAGCGGAAAGTCAATTCCCCGTTGTCAGACTCCAAGACGCCAACATGCTGACCGAGGAGAAAAACGTTGAGTGTTTCCATTATTCATTGTCTCCCATGCTTGAGAGTTCAATGGCGATGCCGAGGGTTTCAAGCACGTTCAGCACTTTGTTGAGCTGCACCGTTTCCTTTCCGCCTTCCAGGTCACGGACAAAACGAACGCCTACATCGGCAAGCTGCGCAAGCCGGGTCTGGGAAACCTTCTGCCGTTTGCGTTCCTGCCGGACGATTTCCGCAAGTTGCGATGCATTTGTGAGTTCGATTTTCATAAGCTTTTTCCTTGTATTGCATATACTATACAGCAACAACAGGAAAATTTTAAGCAGAAATCAACCCTTTCGGGGCGAATTTATCTTGGAAAAGAGAGGTTTGATAAAAATCAACCCTTTCGGGGCGAAAAAATAAAAATCATAGGAATCTTGGCGTGGACTGGCACCCACACGCTTTGTAACCACACAGACGACTCAACTCCGTAAAGCCGACCTTGGCATTCGGAGAAAGCAACAAACCAGACCGCAATTCCACATGCAAGCGTATTCATCAAAGCAACAGCTCTACAAAATTTCCGCGTTTTCAGTGTTTTCTGTGGACAAGAAAAAAGTTAAGAAATTAACCAAATTCTAACAATACTCAAATCGGTCATTAACTACGGGGGAATATGGTAATGTCGTAACGGAAAGTTTTGAGCAAAAAAAGATGTGGAGGGAGACGATCCGTGGCCTATGAAGAAATCCTCGATTGACAATTTTTTCAAGTGGTTCTGCTTTTGCTGTGCGGGCCTGATAGGTCTGCTGATGCTGGGATTTTTCATCCAGCTTTCGTTGAATTCCAAGCAGGTATGGGACGTTTTCGGCTGGCGTTTTCTGATTTCCACTGAATGGGACCCCGTTGCCGAGAAATTTGGCGCGTTGCCGAGCATTGTCGGAACGCTGTGCACAACCCTGATTGCGCTGATCATTGCCTTGCCGCTGGCTCTGGCGGCGGCGATGTTCCTGGTCCATGCGACTCCGATGATCCGGGCGGTACTTGGACATGCCATCGATTTGCTGGCTGCCATTCCCAGTGTCATTTACGGCATGTGGGGACTTTTCGTCCTGGTGCCATTCATGCAGACAAAAATTCAGCCGTTCCTTGCGGAAACCCTGAAAATCCAACAGATTCCAGTTGTGGGAAGGTTCCTGGCGGAGGATTATTACAATGGCTTCGGCATTCTGACCGGCGGCCTGATCCTGTCGATTATGATCCTCCCGTACATTTGCGCCATCCTGCGGGACGTGCTGCAAATGACACCGCCGATGCTGAGGGAAGCGGCATACGGAGTGGGATGCACACGCCTGGAAGCGGGAAAGGACATCGTCATCCCCTATGGCATACGTGGAATCCTTGGAGGCGTCTTTGTCGGACTCGGGCGCGCCCTCGGGGAAACAATGGCTGTCCTTTTCGTGATTGGAAATATGATGGAAATGCCGCAGAATGCCTTTTCCGGATCAACCACCATTGCCGCAACGATTGCCAACTGCTTTCCGGAGGCGGACGGGTTGCAGCGCAGCGCCCTGTTTGCGCTGGGGCTGATCCTGCTGCTGATGAGTCTGTTCATTCAAATCGTGGCGCAGTCCTATCTGCGCGCGGCTACCGCGCATCGAGGGGAATAATGAAGAAAAAGAAATTGTTCTGGCGAAAGCTCGCCAACCATATCTTCCGTTTTTTTTCATTGCTGGCGGTACTGCTGGCAGCGACTGCGATGCTGGTCATTGTCACCCATGTCATCCGTGCCGGAAGCAAATCGCTCAGCCTGGGATTTTTCCTCAATCCCTCGAAACCATACGGAATGCCCGACAGAGGAATCGCCAACGCAATGCTGGGTTCGATCATGATCACCCTGGGCGCCGCATTGCTGGCCACACCGCCGGCCATCTGCGCCGGCATCTGCCTGTCTGAATTCCGCGACCACCCCAAAATCACCGCGACCCTGCGTTTCTCCGCCAACGTCATGATGGGCATGCCATCAGTGCTGGTTGGACTCTTTGTCTACACCTTGATTGTAGTGCCGTCCGGGCACTTTTCCGGCTTTGCCGGTTCGGTGGCGCTGGCGATCATCATGTTCCCGGTGGTCATGCGGACGACCGAGGATATGCTGGACATGGTGCCGTACGCATTGCGGGAGGCATCATTGGCCATCGGCATGACCAGAACCCGCACCACGCTGAGAATCATCTGCCGCAGCGCACGCAAAGGCTTGATCACTGGAATCCTGCTGGCGCTGGCGCGGGTCAGCGGCGAAACCGCACCCCTGCTTTTCACTGCATTATTTGCGGATTCCTGGCCAAAAGATTATTTTAGTGGTCCGACACCGAACATGCCGGTGCTGATTACCGAATACTCGACCAACTCGCCGTTCGAAGCCATGCATCAGGCTGGCTGGGGAGCCGCTCTAGTGATCACCGTTCTCGTGCTGGCACTTAATATCGGCACCAGAATTCTGTTCCGGGAGAAACGACATGCCTCTTAAACTTGAAGCAAAAAACCTGAATTTCTTCTACGGCAGCGAACAGGTGCTTTTCGATAACAACCTGCCTGTCGAGGAAAAGAAAATCACGGCCGTCATCGGCCCCTCAGGTTGCGGTAAATCCACCTTCCTGCGCATCTGCAACCGCATCTTCGAGCTGTACCGCAATCAGAGAGCGGAAGGAGAACTCCTGATCGATGGAGTGAATGTCCTCCTGCCAGAGGTCGATGTCCTCGAACTGCGGCGAAATGTCGGCATGATCTTTCAGAAGCCAACCCCGTTTCCGATGTCAGTTTTCGACAATGTGGCCTATCCTTTGAAGCTGCATTTCAAGCTCAGCCGCAAGGAAACATTTGACCGGGTCGAACAGGCCTTGCGTGGTGCATCGCTGTGGGATGAAGTCAAGGACAAGCTGAAAACAAGCGGGCTGGCGCTCTCCGGCGGGCAGCAGCAGCGCCTCTGCATCGCCAGGGCGATCGCCGCAGAGCCGGAAGTCCTGCTGATGGATGAGCCGACCAGCGCCTTGGACCCGCTGGCGACCACCAAGATCGAGGAATTGATGGTCGAGTTGAAGAAGCGATTTACGATCATGGTTGTGACACACAATATGCAGCAGGCAGCTCGCATCAGCGATGCAACCGCCTTTTTCTACAAGGGGGTTATCATCGAGCACGGCGCAACAAAACAGATTTTTACCAATCCGAAGAACCGTAAGACAGAAGAATATATAACAGGGCGTTTTGGCTGAATAGGGGGCGCTATGACAGTGCATTTCATCAGTGAAATCGATAATCTGACCATGCTTTTGCTCGAGGTTACCAGCAAGGCCGAACATGCGGTACATCAGGCCATACAGGCTACGCTGTCGCATGATGTTTCCCTTGCCCAGAAGGTCATCGATTCGGATGATGACATCGATGTCGCAGAAATCCGGATCGAGGAAGAGTGCCTGAAGATTCTGGCGCTTTATCAGCCGGTGGCCGGGGATTTGCGCAAGGTCATCACCATCCTCAAGGTCAACAACGAAATCGAGCGGGTCGGTGACTTGGCGGTTAATATCGCCGAACGCGTCTTTGACATGGCATCCTATGGCGAAAACATGGTCGAGAAGCTCGACTTTGAAGAGATGACCAGCAAGGCTTGCGGGATGCTGAAGAAATCGATTGATTCGCTGACCTATCGCGATGTCGACATCGCTGCCGAAGTGATTTCACTCGATGATGAGGTTGACAAGTTGCACCACGATGCTTACCTTTTTGTCCGCGAGAAGATGCTGGAATATCCAAATCAGTCGGGATACTATCTGGATTGCTTGACCATTTCGCGATGCCTCGAGCGCATAGCTGACACTGCCACCAATATCAGTGAGGATGTTATCTACATGGAGCGGGGCATCATCGTCCGACACCTGCATGAAGGAGAACAACACTAATGGCTGCTGAAAAAATACTGGTAATCGAGGATGAGGAGCCGATCCGGGAACTGCTCAAAATGACCTTGGAATCAGCGGGCTATTCCGGCATTTATATGGCTGCCAACGGTGAAGATGGCCTGCGCCTGGCGCAGTCGCGCCTGCCGGACTTGATCCTGCTGGATTTGATGCTGCCGGGCATGGATGGACTCAGCGTCTGCCGTCAGCTGAAGAGTCAGGAGGAGACGCGTGCGATTCCGATCATCATGCTGACTGCGCGCAGCGAGGAATCCGATGTCGTCATCGGGCTGGAACTCGGTGCGGTTGACTACATCACCAAGCCATTTAGCCGGAAAATACTGATAGCCCGCGTCCGTGCGCAATTGCGGCAGTTCAGCGATGCCGAGGAAAGCAACGAAATCCGGCGGGGTGGGTTGGTGATCCGCAAGGATCAGCATGAAGTCAGGCTGAATGGCAAAGTACTCGATCTGACTTTCAGCGAATTTGCCATTCTGCATCTGTTGGTGTCATATCCGGGACGAGTGTATACGCGCAATCAGATCATCACTCGAGTCAAAGGCGACGGATATCCGGTTACGGAACGGGCCATCGATGTGCAGATTCTCAACCTACGGCGAAAACTCGGCGACTGGGCCGTCAATATTGATACCGTACGAGGCGTCGGATACCGCTATAAACAGGAATCTACCGAATGAAGCATCGCGATAAAATTTTGTTTGGTCTGCCGTTGGTAGCGGGCGTGCTGGTAGTCCTGTTTGCTGCACTTTTTCTGTTGCAGCGCCGTTCCTTCGAACAGGCTTACATGCACGATGCACAAAACAATATCGCACAGGAGACATATCTGGTAGCCCTGATCTTGAAACCAATGCTGGACCAGGAAAAAATCGAGGAGGCACGGAAATTCTGCAATGATTTTCAGAAAGATGTGTTGCGCCTGAGCCTGATCCGGCCTGATGGCCTTGTCGAAGCGGACTCGTCGGAAAATCCTGCCTTTCTTGGCAATCATCTCGACCGCATTGAAGTCCAGAGCGCACTGGCTGGCAAGCCGGCAACGGTGAAACGGTACAGTGAAAGCCTGAACCAGTGGATGATCTATTATGCGCTGAAACTGCCGACCGCACAGGGAGATTATGTGATCCGTGCGGCGGTGACTGCCGATCAGGCCACCCGGATTTTGCGGATGGCACGCAATCACATGTTGCTGGCCATGTTGCTGGGCGGCGGACTGGTCTTCCTGCTGACCTTTTATATTCTTCTGCGAGTGCGGCGCCCCCTGCAAAACCTGCAGAATGCGGTGGCGGAAATCGCCTCGGGCAATCTCGATGCACGCATTGACACATCTGCTTCCGGAGTTGTCCGCGAGTTGGCTGGCGGAGTTTCATACATGGCCGAGCAGCTGAAGCTCCAGCTTGCGGAGGTCACTGCTGGGCGCAACGCCATCGAAGCGCTCTTGAATGCGATGAGCGAAGCCGTGCTGCTTTTTGCCGAAAACGGGGATGCCGTCAAGTACAACCAGACAGGTGCCAGGTTCTTCAAATTGAAGGGGACCGATGCGAAATTCAACCTGGCGCGCTCGGAGATTCCGGGGTTGCTGACTTTGGCGCAGCGGGCCTTTCAGAATGGAGAGACCTTCGAGAAGGAATTCACTTTGCAACGTGCGCGTTCGACGCAGACTGTGTTTATCAAGGGGCGGGTCATTGTTCAGGAAGGCAAGCGCTTCTTGCTGCTGACCATCATCGATCTGACCAATCAGCGCAAACTCGAATCCTTCCGCAGCGACTTTATCGCCAATGTCTCCCATGAGCTGAAAACCCCGCTGACCTGCATCATCGGAGCTACCGAGACGATCCGCGAAGACGGCAATCTGACACCCGAACAGAACAGCAAGCTGCTCGAGATGATATTCGAGCAGTCCAATCGCCTGAATTTGCTGGTGCAGGATATCCTTAGCCTGGCCGCCCTGGAAAAAAAGCAGCTGGAGCCTGGGCGCGATTTTGCCACACTTTCATTGCCGGCCATGCTGATCGAGGCGCTCCAGCTCTGCGCAGACAAAGCCGCTGAGCGCGGAATCTCACTGAAGATCACCGAGCAGGTGCCGCTGCAGATTGCAGGGGACTGCCAACTGCTCGAGCAGGCCGTTGCCAACCTGATCAACAACGCCATCCTTTACAGCAACAGCCAGACAATCGACGTCTCCCTGACCCGGGAACACGATTCCGCAGTGATCACCGTTCGCGATTATGGCATCGGCATCGCCCCGGAACACCAGGAACGCATCTTCGAGCGGTTCTACCGGGTGCACAAGGAACGCAGCCGACAGCTCGGCGGCACAGGACTGGGTCTGGCCATCGTCAAGCACGTCGCACAACTCCATCATGGATATGCAGAACTGAAAAGCACACCCGGAAAAGGATGCGAATTCCGAATCATTCTGCCACTGACATAAGCTTTATTAACAACGAAATACACGGACAGGCTTGGCGTGGGCTGCCGCCCACAACCCACACGGACTTTACACGGACGGGACACGGACGGGACA
>JAPXLT010000079.1:14145-16599 GCA_033809415.1 Lentisphaeria bacterium | reverse complement strand
GTGCAGGGGTGCAGGGGGGCAGGGGGGCAGGGGTGCAGGGGGGCAGGGGGGCAGGGGGGCAGGGGGGCAGGGGTGCAGGGGTGCAGGGGGGCAGGGGGGCATATAGGGGACTTTCGTGCGCCGTCTATAAGTATCCACCATGTCCACTTCATCCACCTCCTGCCCTCTGCAAGCTGGTTTCAGACATTTTCATTAGTTCACACTACTACACAGGACACAAAAAGCGTAATATTAGACAAAGGCGCACAGAGCATGATAATCCAAGACAACTCAATCGCAAATAGCGACAAATTGGACCAATCATACACAACAAAGCCATATTTTGACAAAGAAGTGACAAACATAATTAAGGGTAGTGCCCTAATTATGATGTTTATTCATCATTTCTTTACTTTTCCTTCTTGGTGGATAGAGGGGATATCTTACCCGCGAATTGAAAAATTAGCCCAACTTCCCCGGGAAACCGGACAAACAAGCAGTGTCCTGCCTGATTTAGTGGCTACGATGCCCACCTGGGGATCTGCCTGAACAGCCTCAGCAGGAGCAGTCGGTCCAGGATTGTGTACAGCGGCTTTGGAATGTCCGTCAGCACGGCCTTGCAGATTTTTTCTCCGATCCTGAGTCTGCCGATGCGGATTTGCTGGAGCTGCGCCAGCACCAGAGGCACTTCCCTTGTCTCGCCAAGCTGCCTCCATTCCCTGCGCAGCCTTGAGCTGATCCAATACGCCAGGAAGCAGATCCGGATGTGATTCCGCACCCGGCTGTCCTTCTGATGAAAAATGGGGCGCACTTCGAGATAGGTTTTCGTCTCCCGGAAAGCGTCCTCCACGTCAAGCAGATTGCGGTAGTGGGTGAAGACATCCTCCTTGGTGGCGCTTTCCTCCGGGAGCGAGGTTGTCAGGAGGTACCATCCGTCGAAGCGCTCCTCGGCTTCAATGACGTCACGCCTCTCGGACCATGCCGCGTGTCCGTTTTCCTCGATGTGGAACTCGAAATACTTCAGGCATTTGCTCCGTTCCAGCATCCGTCCGACCTGGGAGGCCAATTTTTGAGTGTCGATCTTCCTGCGCCGCACCTGGTTGAATTTTTCAAGCGCCTCCCTCCCCTTGGCAAGGCGGGTCGTGCGCCGATCCCGGTCGCGCTGTCGCCTGAACTCGCTTCCGGCGACAACATAGCGGACCCCGTCGGCTTCGAACTCGGCAAGTTCCGTCCTGTCCCACAATTCCGGCTGGCGGTCGGATGGCAGCTTGGCGAGGACGGCCTGCAGCGTGGATGAGGACAGCCGGGTCACGTAGTCCAGCTCGTCCTCGCGCATCTGCTGCAGGTTGAGGGCGCTGCTCATCCCCCCGTCAAATGAAAAGACCGCCTTGGAGATGCCGAAGCGCCGCCGCAGGGTCGCCAGCAGCGGCAGCAGGGTCTTGCTGTCCGCCCGGTTCCCCTTGAGGACCTCAATGTGGATGGGCACGCCGTCCGCGCCCGTCGCCAGGGCGAGGATCACCTGGGGGCGGTCATCGCGATGGTCGCGGCTGTACCCGTATGCGGCGAGCTTCTTGTTCTTCGCGCCTTCGAAATAGCTGCTGGTCAAGTCATAGAGGACCAGAGTCACGCCTCCGGGGAACGCCTCCGAGTAAAGGGTTTTCTCGATGCCGGGCCACTTGCCTGACAGCGCATCCATGGCCTCGTACAGGCGGTCCTCGTCCAGGTCGTCCCGCGTCAGTCCGCATGCGTCCGCCAGGGCGCTGTCGGCGCTCCGCGTCTTCAGCGAAAGCTTTGAGCCGGGGAAGAGGAGGCGGGCGAAAACCATCGCCTTGATGCGCCCGCGGACCACAGGGTCGGCGGCTTCGGAGAGCACTGCGTCAAGACCGTATCTCTCCCAAGCATCCTGCAGAACGGCAACCCCGCCAAACGCCAGGGCGTCGTGAAGCCCGAGCGCGGCGGAGGGGACGAGGTCGGACCCGGGATTTTTCAGGAGGGCCTCGATGGCGGCCTGGATGTTGGCCGGCAGTTTGCTGATGTTGCAGACAAGGCGGCTCCGCGGCCCCTTGGGTGTGCGGAAGCTCTCGCGAACCGTCTTGCATTCGTAAGTCTTGCCGTTGATCGTGGTCTTGGAGGTTTGGATGTACATGCTACATAAAATAGCATGATTTACACAGAATGCAAGTCGTAAAAAGAAAATATTAGTTGCTACAATTTCAAGGAGAACTAATGCTCAAAAATCGACCGCATTTGGGGAAGTTGGGCCAGGAATATGAGCGCATGAGCGCCATGACCAATGTCGGTTTTCATTCGTATGTTCTGGATGCCTATCTCGAACATATCTGGAAGGGGCTGGACGATTATGACTTCTCCGAATTTGACCGTAAATTCGAGGCACTCCTGACAGTGGACCCCCAGGCGATTGTGCTCTTGGATATCCGCTTCTACATGCCTGAATGGTGGCTGGATGCCTATCCC
>JAPXLT010000079.1:5850-14135 GCA_033809415.1 Lentisphaeria bacterium | reverse complement strand
TGATTTACACAGAATGCAAGTCGTAAAAAGAAAATATTAGTTGCTACAATTTCAAGGAGAACTAATGCTCAAAAATCGACCGCATTTGGGGAAGTTGGGTTAGCTATCCATCTTCGTAGTTCTTCGTACCTCTGCGTCTCCATTTTTTGCTTTCTGTCAGGTTATTTCTATTTTTTTTCGTCTAGTAAGACGTTGAGGTACTCACTCAAAAAATTACGGACATACTTATTACATATTGGACTATTTTTCTTCCGTTTGCTGTTATTGTTGTAACTCTATCAGACTACCGCTATTCTTTTATGGAGTTTGTTCGGGAGTTATTTGCTCTGTCGTTGCCAACGATGGTATTCTGTTGGTACGTATATTTCTATTATACATTCATGCTCTTACTACCTTTTGTTACAATGCTATTCACTGATGAGTTGCATATCAACTTTACCATTGCACTGTTGGGAATTCCGTTTATTCTTGCTTGCTGCCTTGATTTAGTTGGCTCGCGATTTAAGTTGATGAACACCTTGTTGGTGATAACGAAAAACTGGTTTCCTATCGTGCTAATAGGCTATCTTTTTGCAAAACATGATTTATTTCAAAAACTTGACGCATTCAATGACAGCTACTGCAGACAAAGAGTTGCTAAAATCTTTTTATGTTGTCTGTGTATAATTTTATCCTTCTTGGGACGTATTGTCCAACCAAGGTTTATCTTAACGTTTTGTTGCTTTCCAATTATACATATAACCCCGATTTTTAAAATCAGCCTCGATATAATTTATGCTCCTCTTTTCATTTACTCGATTATTTGGATTTTTCAAAATATACGCCTGGACATTATCAGAAATATTCTGATTCCCATTGGGAAATATTCCCTCCTGATGTGGTTTATTCATTGCATATTCTTTGGAAGTTGCAAGTTTATCTTCCAACCCATTTTATATTTTCCAAGGAATCCAATTCTTGTGACCGCATGGGGACTACTTATTTGTCTTCTGATTGCTATCCCCGTGGATGCCTTAGTTACAAAGATAATTCGTCTAAAAAACAAATTTTTATTCGACTAGTTCCTGCCTTTTTCTTTGTGAAAATGCAAGGGGCGCCTCTTAGCCCGGAGGGCTGCACAATAATAACCCCCGGTGACCGAGCCCGGAGGGCGAGGGAACCGGGGGTGGACGGTACCCAAGAACCAGCGCCCGGAGGGCGGCACAAACGCAGTCTTGTCGAAGCCTTGAGCAACTGGAAGAGTCCATTTCTACTTGTTGTTGCGCCCTCCGGGCGCGGTTTTTGGGGGAGTTCCCACCCCGGGTTGCGTCGCGCTCCGCGCTTCCTCACCCGGGGTTATTTTTGTGTGGCGCTTCGCGCCGAAAAAACACCCGGATAAGTATCAGCGGGTCTTGAATGAATCATCTCGAAAACAAAAATAGTGCCAGTGCAACTTCACAGAGATTCAGTTATCTGAAGTTGCCGAAAAGACTAAAGGCAGCATCACAACCGGGACGGTTGCGCCACTTTTTAAACCCGCACCAGTCCCCTGCACCCTAACAAAAAAGGCCATTCCTGCTTGAAAGGAATGGCCTTTTTTGATAGATAGATCAGAGATGAAGCGTGTTATTTTCCGCTGATGGCACCGTGTCCGCGGAACGTGCGTGTGGCGGCGAATTCGCCGAGTCGATGTCCCACCATGTTTTCCGTGATAAAGACATTGATGAACGTCTTGCCATTATGCACAGAGAAAGTATGTCCGACGAAATCGGGCAGGATCATCGAACGCCTTGACCAGGTTTTGATAATCCGCTTCTCGTTTTTGCGGTTCATGGCTTCGACCTTCTCCATCAGAGGAGCGTCCACAAACGGGCCTTTTTTGATTGATCTTGGCATTATTTCTTCCTCCGTTCAATGATGAAGCGATTTGAAGCCTTCTTTGGCTTACGAGTACGGTAGCCCTTGGCAAGCTGTCCCCAAGGTGAGCGCGGATGCCCACCACCGGAGGTGCGGCCTTCACCACCGCCCATCGGATGGTCAACCGGATTCATCACCACACCGCGAACATGAGGACGGCGACCAAGATAACGCTTTTTGCCGGCCTTGCCGAGGTTGATGCTAGAATGCTCGACATTGCCAACCTGGCCTATCGTGGCGCGGCAGTTGACATGGATCAGCCGGATTTCACTGCTGGGCAGCTTGACCTGCGCATAATTGCCTTCCTTGGCACGCAGAATCGCATATTGCCCGGCAGAACGGACGAGTTTGCCACCCTGACCGGGAACCAGCTCGATGCAGTGGATGTTGATGCCTTCAGGAATGTCCTTGATGGCCATGCAGTTGCCTGGCTTGAATTCAGCGTTGGGGCCATTCATCACCGTATCGCCCTGTTTCAGGCCGACCGGTGCAAGAATGTAGCGCTTCTCGCCATCAGCGTAATGCAGCAATGCAATGCGCGCACTGCGATTCGGATCGTATTCAATGTGCGCCACCTTGGCTGGAACATCGTCTTTCTCGCGTCTGAAATCAATCAGACGGTAAGAACGTTTGACGCCGCCGCCGCGAAAACGGCAGGTAATCCGCCCAAGGTTGTTGCGCCCGCCTGTCGAGCGCTTGCCGACCGTCAGACTCTTCTCAGACCCCTGCCGGGTAATGTCAGAAAAATCGCTGACGCTCATCTGTCTCCGTCCAGGAGACGTTGGTTTGTACTTTTTGATTCCCATGAATGTATTGCCTTTTCTTGGTAAAAGAGGTCGGGGGAAATCCGCCTCAACCTTTTGCAGGCTGCCGGACAGCAGAACCGCCATAGCTCAAGCAAGGCGGTTCACAGATCGCTGTCCCCTTACAGCAGTTCGATACTGCCTTCCGACAAAGTCACGACCGCTTTTTTCCAATCGGGGCGTTTGCCCATTCTGGAACCGCGCATGCGCTTCTTTTTGCCAAGAACGTTCATCACGTTCACTGAAGAAACTTTCACATCTGAAAAGATTGCTTCAACAGCTGACTTGATTTCAACTTTATTGGCTTTTGGATTCACCTTGAACAGATACTTGTTGTATTTGTCCGCCAGGTTCGTCCCCTTTTCCGTAATCAATACGGTATAGACCACATCGTAAGGGCTCTTCATTGTTCTATTCTCCTTACGCCAAACGGCTGCCCAGAGCTTCAAGCCCGGCCTTGGTGATAACAATTTTCTTGAACAGAAGCATCAGATAGGTGTTCACCGATGACGCTTTCAAAACCAGTACATTAGGAAGATTGCGAGCGCCCAAGTCCAGGTTTTCAGTATATTCATCAACCAGAATCAGAACATTCTCGCCAAGCTGAAGATTCTTCAGAAAAGCCAGGACTTCCTTTGTTTTCGGCTGGTTGATCGTAATCTCATCGACCAGGACAATGTCACCGTCGTCCAAGCGACTGGTGAAAGCGCGTTTCAGAGCCAGTCTTTCGACCTTTTTGTTGATGCCCACGTGATATTTGCGCGGATGCGGTCCGAAAGCGACACCTCCGCCAACCCAGACCGGGCTTCCGGCACTGCCGGAACGGGCACGCCCAGTGCCCTTCTGGCGCCAGGGTTTGGCGCCGGAGCCGGCTACCTGGGCACGTGTCTTGGTGGAAGCTGATCCGGAACGCATGCGGGCCATAAATGCCACCACAGAGTCCTTGACAGCCTGTGCGCCTTTTTCACGTTCGAGCCAGTTTTCCTGAATATCGACTTTGACGTCCGTATCGGCGCCTTGTAAATTTTTCACTGTTAATGTCGTTGCCATAATTGCAGCCGCTCCCCGCTTATTTCTTTACCGCGTTACGGACGATGACCACACCGCCGGTTGCACCAGGAATGGCGCCTTTCACAAAAATCAAGTTCTCCTCCGGACGGACGCTAACCACCAGCAGGTTCTGCACCGTGCGGCGAACATCGCCCATGTGACCGGGCATCTTGCGATTCTTGTAAATCTTGCCAGGGCTTTGCCGGCAGCCAATGGAACCGGTACGACGTGTCCAGGCACCGCCATGGCTTGCACGCCCACCACCAAAGTTGAAGCGCTTGACGACGCCGGAAAAGCCTTTGCCTTTCGTGCGTCCGATCACGTCGACATATTCGTTGACCGCGAACACATCTGCGCTGACCACGTCGCCGACATTCTGGGTGGGGTCTTCATCCAGCCGGATTTCGCAAATGACACTGGGTGGATTTTCCTCGAGGCCAGCCGGCTTCAAGTTACCCAGAACCGCTTTGCTCAAATTCTTCGGTTTGGCTTTGCCGAACCCGAGCTGCAAGGCGCTGTAGCCGTCCTTATCCTGGGTGCGCGTGGCGATGACCGGGCAAGGCCCCAGCTCGATGACCGTTACCGGAACCAAGGCGCCTTTGTCATCAAAGACATGCGTCATGCCTAATTTTTTACCAATGAGACCTTTTTTCATGATTAGTCTCCCTTCAAATCTTGATTACAATGTCGACCCCGGCAGGAAGGCTGAGCTTGCGAAGCTCGTCAACCGTACGGCTGCTGGGATTGATGATGTCAAGAACCCGTTTATGGGTACGGATCTCAAACTGCTCCATGCTTTTCTTGTCAACGTGGGGAGAACGGTTGACGGTAAAGCGTTCAATTCTTGTCGGCAGCGGAACCGGACCGGCAATCAGTGCGCCGGTCCGCTTCACCGTATTCACGATTTCCGCGGTCGATTGATCCAGGATCGTATGCTCGAACGCCTGGAGTCGGATTCGAATGGTTTGTTTTTTGTCT
This sequence comes from Lentisphaeria bacterium, assembly GCA_033809415.1. Lineage (GTDB taxonomy): Bacteria > Verrucomicrobiota > Lentisphaeria > Oligosphaerales > Oligosphaeraceae > JAQVUB01. The sequence goes on along the minus strand of JAPXLT010000079.1, from coordinate 9,408 downwards.
TTCGCCATGTTCAGTGCTTGCCTTTTTCACTGGTTCAGCTTTGCCGGTGCCGGTCGAAATTCATAACAAGACGGCTCGGCTGCGAAATCCGCCCTTCCGCCGGTAATCGAGCGAAGATCGGATGCGTAGCCAAACATTTCAACCAAGGGCACCAGCGCCACAATTCGAGCTTCCCCAAGAGCCAACGAGTCAAGTTCAGTAACGCGACCACGCCGTGCCGTCAAGTCAGCTATCACGTTACCTACATGATCTTGGGGGGTGCTCACCTCCAACCGCATCACCGGTTCCAGCTCAGCCATGCCTGCTAGTTCGAGTGCTTCGATCATTGCCTGCCTGGCTACAGTTAAGAACGCCAGTTCCGACGTTTCGTTTGCATCATACGAAACCTCGCGAACTGTGATGCGTATATCCGTCAACGGATGTCCACCAGGGGCACCCGAGTCAACGACTTCCTCAATCGCCTGCACTACCGCAACGCGGCAATCTTCCGGCAGGCTTTCCTTCAAGACTGACATTTCCAATTGGGTTCCGTTGCCTCGAGGCAGCGGAGCCAGCTCAAGCCGGATTCCCGCTCTCCGGAAGATTCCCGGGGCGAGTTGCTTGACAAATTCCTTATCGATTTCAGCGCACGCGGTGATGGTGCTTTTGAAACTGACCTGTGGTTTTCCGGTACGCGTCTCGAGTCCGAACTCCAGTCGCATTCTTTCCTGCACGATTTCCAGGTGCAGTTCGCCCATTCCGGCGACCGTCCACCCTCCGGCTTCATTCGGACGTGTATGCAGGGTAGGGTCCTCCGCGCACATCTTCTCGAGTGCCTGCTGCAGCAACGCCTGATCTTCTGCACGGTTGGCAACAAAATTCATGAAGACGACCGGCTCGGGAAAGCTCATGCTCTCGAGTACGCAGTCCAGGCCTTCTTCGCAAAATGTGTCGCCGGTGCGGCATTCCGCAGAACCGATATCCAGGCCGACAATATCGCCGGCGGAAGCACTTTCGATCTCATCGGTTTCGGCGGCGCACAGCCGCAAAACCCGCTGTACCGTCACTTCCTGGCCATTGCGCATGTTGCGGAGTTTCAGCCCCGCCGAGACTTTTCCACTAAAGAGGCGGACGGCCACCCAGTTGCCCTGCCAGTCCTCACGGCTGACATTGAAAACCAGCGCGCAGACCGGCTTTTTTTCATCTGGCACTGCCGCACAGGGATTTCCCGCAAGTTGTGGATTCCAGGCCGGTTCAGGCAAGTAATCGCAAATCGCGTCAAGCAGCGTACTCAGTCCATGATCATGGAAGGCACTGCCGCAGAACACTGGGATCAAGGCACCTTTTCGGACTGCCCTGCGGAGTGCTTCTTGGAGCAAGGAAGCGTCCGGCTTCTCATTATTCAGATAGCAGCGTAGAATCTCATCGTCCACCTCGGCCAGACATTCGAGAAGATATTCTGAGGCTGCTTCAAATTCGAGGATTTCGTCGGGGTCCTGCTGCCAATCCCGGAACCAGTCCAGTGACTCCACGGTGGAAAACGCGGTTTTTCCATTCAGCAGATCAACCGCTCCCACAAACTTTCCTGCACGGAAGACCGGTCTTTGCAGCGGCAGCGCCGGCAGGCCGAAACGGTCACGGATACGGGTGATGACTGCGTTAAAGTCAGCGCCTTCCCGATCCATTTTATTGACAAAAGCCAGTGTTGGCAGGGCGTATCGCCGTGCCCTTCGCCAGACCGTCTCTGACTGCGCCTGCACTCCATGCACGGCGCAGAACACCGTGACCACTCCGTCCATCACCCGTAGTGAACGTTCCACCTCGGCGGTGAAATCGACATGTCCGGGTGTATCGATGATATTGATCTGGTGATTTTTCCAGGGACAACTCACTGCCGCGCTGAGGATGCTGATGCCTCGTTCGCGCTCGGGTTGCAGGTAGTCGCTGGTTGTCGTTCCCTCGTGGACTTCGCCGGGGACCGCAATGCATCCGGTTTCCAGCAGAATCCGTTCAGTCAGCGTGGTTTTACCGGCATCGATATGGGCGATGATGCCAATATTGCGGATCGTCTTGCAAGCTGGGGCATTCATTTGCTCTGATTCCGCAATATCTCATTGGTGTCACGCCATATTTCAAAACCGGAACCAGGATAGTCCCGATTCCGGTTTACAGGAAAAAACAAAAACTCACCCCCAACGATAATGTGCAAATGCCTTGTTGGCATTAGCCATCTTGTGCACATCATCCCGCTTCTTGACAGCGTTCCCGGTATTGTTGAAAGCATCGAACAGTTCATTGGCCAGAGCCTGGCTCATCGCGGTGCCTTTGCGGGCGCGGGCATAGTTCGTAATCCAGCGCATGGCTACAGCAACCTGCCGATTGGCGGGAACTTCCAGCGGAACCTGGTAGGTCGCGCCACCAACGCGGCGGCTCTTCACTTCCAGACGGGGCTTTACATTCTCGAGAGCCTGCAAAAACAGTTCGAGGGGGTCCATTTCCTTATTGCGTTCCTTCAAAATATCAAAAGCTCCGTAAACGATTCCCTGGGCGACGGATTTTTTGCCGCGCTCCATAACCGTATTGATCAATCGAGCTACTAGCTCGCTGTTGTAGCGGACATCCGGAATCAGCGGGCGTTTCTCTGCAGTGCGTCTTCTCATGCTTATCTTCCTATTTCTTTATTGCTAAAAATCCCGCTCGTGCTTATTTTTTCTTGGCAGCGGCCTGACCTGGTTTCGGACGTTTCGCGCCGTATTTTGAACGGCCGCGGCGGCGTTTGTCAACACCAAGGGTATCCAGGGTGCCGCGAACAATATGGTAACGCACGCCAGGCAAGTCCCGAACACGGCCACCACGAATCAAAACGACACTGTGCTCCTGAAGGTTGTGACCTTCCCCGCCAATGTATGCGGTCACTTCCAGACCATTCGTCAAACGTACACGGGCAATCTTGCGCAATGCGGAATTCGGCTTTTTCGGGGTACGAGTCGTCACCTGCAAACATACACCACGACGCTGCGGGCAGCGCGATAGAGCGCGCACACGACTCTTGAGGGGCTTGACATTACGTCCATTTCGAACCAGTTGATTGATCGTCGGCATCAGTTTCTTTCCTGCTTGTGAATAACGGGTTTACACCACGATAAAAATTGGAAGACATAATATATAGTTCATTCTTAATAATTTCAAGTGCTTTTAGACGAAAAACACGAAAAAGCACGAAAGTTTTGTGGACGTTGTGGACGTTGTGGACGTTGTGGACAGGAGACGGGCGCACCCCGTACCCCGCACCCCGCACCCTAGACAAAAACGCCCCCGTTCAGTGGTTATGCCGAACGGGGGCTTGGTTGATGGGTTATTCACCCGTTTTTATTGTTTTTGTTTGACGGCTTACATCATGCCGCCCATGCCGCCCATGCCGCCGCCCATGCCGGGGCCGCCTGCGGGCATGTCTTTTTTCTCTTCGGGCATATCGCAGATCATGCATTCGGTCGTCAGCAGCATGCTGGCGCCGGATGCGGCGTACTGCAGAGCGCAGCTGCTTCCTCGTCAAAATGCAGGGTGCTCTTTCCGTAGTAC
>JAPXLT010000079.1:0-5840 GCA_033809415.1 Lentisphaeria bacterium | reverse complement strand
TGCAGAGCGCAGCGAGCGACTTTTTTCGGGTCGATGATACCGGCCTCGAACATATCGACATATTCGTCGGCCAGGGCATCATAACCGAAATTGCCTGTGCCTTCTTTGACTTTCATGACGACGATCGAGCCTTCGACGCCGGCATTGATGACGATCTGGCGCAGCGGTTCTTCGATCGCGCGCTTGATGATGTCCACACCCGTGGCTTCATCGCCTTCCAGTTTCAGATCCTTCAATGCTTCGGCAGCACGGATCAAGGCAACACCGCCACCGGCAACAATGCCTTCTTCGACGGCGGCGCGAGTAGCATGCAGTGCATCCTCGACGCGGGCTTTCTTTTCCTTCATCTCAGCTTCAGTGGCAGCACCAACGTGGATGACCGCAACACCGCCAGCCAGTTTGGCCAGGCGTTCCTGCAGTTTCTCACGGTCGTAATCCGAAGTCGTCTCTTCGATCTGCTTGCGGATCTGGTTGACGCGGGCAGCGATCGCGCTGCTTTCGCCGGCACCTTCCACAATCGTCGTGTTTTCTTTATCGATGACAATGCGTTTGGCTCTGCCGAGGTCTTCGGTCTTGACGTTTTCAAGTTTGATGCCGAGGTCTTCGGTGATGCATTTGCCGCCGGTCAGGATGGCGATGTCTTCGAGCATGGCTTTGCGGCGGTCGCCGAAGCCAGGCGCTTTCACCGCGCACACATTCAGAGTGCCGCGCAACTTATTGACCACCAAGGTGGCCAGCGCTTCACCATCGACGTCTTCAGCGATGATCAACAGAGGCTTGCCCTGTTTGGCGACATTCTGCAGAAGCGGCAGCATATCCTGAAGGCTGCTGATCTTTTTCTCATGGATCAGAACCAGAGCATCATCCAGAACGCACTCCATATCTTCCGAATTGGTGACAAAGTACGGGGACAGATACCCCTTGTCAAACTGCATGCCTTCGACAACATCCAGGGTCGTCTCAATGGTTTTGGCTTCCTCGACCGTGATGGTGCCGTCTTTGCCGACTTTGTCCATCGCATCGGCCAGAATTTCGCCAATGCCGGGTTCCGAGTTTGCGGAGATCGAGGCAACCTGGGCGATCTGGTCACGGCTTTCGACCTGAACCGTCATCTTCTCGAGTTCATCGACCATAGCGGCAACCGCCTTGTCAATGCCGCGTTTCAGGGCAATCGGGTTGGCGCCCGCAGTCACGTTCTTCAAACCTTCGCGGAAAATCGCTTCCGCGAGCAGGGTTGCAGTCGTGGTACCATCACCGGCATTGTCATTGGTTTTGCTGGCGACTTCCTTCACCGTCTGGGCACCCATGTTTTCAAAGGGATTCGGCAGCTCGACTTCCTTGGCAACCGTGACGCCGTCCTTAGTCACCGTCGGGGAGCCGAATTTCTTGTCGATAATGACGTTGCGGCCTTTCGGGCCGAGCGTGGTTTTCACCGCTTTGCTGAGGGCGCTGACACCGGCCAGAAGGGCCTGACGTCCGGCGTTATCATATTGAATTTGCTTTGCAGCCATGTTTGTTTTCTCCTGATAATTTCGTTAATGGTTATTGGATTGTCTAGTTTGTTCAGCAGATTTTTGCGAGGATATCGCTGGAATTAAGGATTTTGTATTCCTTGTCGTCGATTTTGATTTCGGTGCCGCCGTATTTCGAGGTCAAGACGATATCACCTACTTCGACTTCCGGTTTCTGCAGTTTGCCATTGTCATCAAGTTTTCCAGGACCTACTGCGACCACCTTGGCCTGTTGCGGTTTTTCCTTGGCGCTGTCAGGAATATAAATACCGCCTTTCATCACTTCCTGTTCCTCGATGGCTTCCACGAGAACACGGTCACCCAGAGGTTTGATGTTTACTGCCATGTTTCTTCTTCCTTTCTTTTCTGGTTTCTCGACTTTCGGGACATTTTCCCGCTTACAAATTGCAATTATGATGATGGAGCTTCCGGCAGCTTGGCTGTCGGAAGCTCCGTATTGCTGTTTACTTGCTCTCGACGTCAATGACGTCATCATCTGCTGGTGCTCCTGCGCCGGATGCCCCGGCGGCGCCAGCCTGATTCTTCATTTGTTCGGCGAACTGATTGGGGTCAAAGCCGCCACCGGCAGCACCGCCACCTTGCGGATTCACATTCTTGTAGAGTTCCTGGGCAAAGGCGTGCATGTTGCCTTCGATCTCCTTCATGATCTCCTTCATCCGCTCCGTGTCGTTATCCTCGACCGCCTTTTTCAGCTTCTCGATTCCGTCAATGATGGGAGTCTTGATGTTTTCAGGAATCTTGTCGCCATTTTCCTTCAGCTGGCGCTCTGTCTGATAGATCAGTGATTCCGCGCTGTTTTTGGTGTCGATCTGATCGCGTTGCTTCTTGTCTTCCTCCGCATGCTCCTTGGCATCATTGACCATCTGTTTGATCTGTTCTTCGCTCAAGCCGGAACTTGCCGTGATGGTGATTTTCTGCTCCTTGCCGGTTCCAAGGTCCTTGGCAGACACATTCAGGATGCCGTTGGCGTCAATATCAAAGGTCACCTCGATCTGAGGAACGCCCCGCGGCGCCGGCGGAATCTCGTCAAGCCGGAACCGTCCAATCGTCTTGTTGGCGGAAGCCATCTGGCGTTCACCTTGCAAGACATGGATATCTACCGAGGGCTGACTGTCGGAAGCGGTACTGAAAATTTCGCTTTTCTTGGTGGGGATTGCGGTATTGCGCTCGATCAGGCGTGTAAAGACGCCGCCGAGGGTTTCGATACCCAGTGACAGCGGTGTGACATCCAAGAGGATGACATCGTTCACTTCGCCCCTGAATACGCCGCCTTGGATCGCTGCGCCAATCGCGACTACTTCGTCCGGATTCACGCCCTTGTTCGGCACCTTCTTGAAGGTTTCTTCGGCCAGTTTCTGAATGCGCGGCATACGGGTCATGCCACCAACCAGGATCACTTCATCAATTTCAGAAGCGGACAGGTTGGCATCGCGCAGGCAGTTCAAGCAAGGTGTCGTCGAGCGCGTGGCCAAGTCGTCGGTAAGCTGTTCGAGCTTCGAGCGGCTCAGCGTCTGCGTCAAATGTTTCGGCCCACTCTGATCCGCCGTGATGAACGGTAGGTTGATTTCCGTGGTCGTGCTGCTGGACAATTCACACTTGGCTTTTTCCGCGGCTTCCTTGAGGCGTTGCAACGCCATCGGATCCTGCCGCAGGTCGATCCCGTTGTCCTTCTTGAATTCGGTTACCAGCCAGTTGATGACCGCTTCGTCAAAGTCATCGCCGCCCAGATGGGTGTCCCCATTGGTCGCCTTGACCTCGAACACACCGTCACCTAATTCGAGTGTGGAAATATCGAAGGTGCCGCCGCCCAAGTCGTATACGGCTATCTTTTCGTCCTTCTTCTTGTCCAGGCCGTATGCCAGCGACGCAGCCGTGGGTTCATTGATGATCCGCTTGACTTCCAGCCCGGCAATGCGTCCGGCATCTTTCGTCGCCTGGCGCTGACTGTCGTTGAAGTATGCCGGTACAGTAATCACCGCTTCGCTGATTGTCTCGCCAAGGTACGCTTCCGCATCCGTCTTCAACTTCTGCAGAATCATTGCAGAAATTTCCGGCGGGGAATACGTTTTGTCGCCAATCTTCACATGGGCATCCCCATTTTTGGCTTCGACAAGCTGATAGGGAACCAGATTCAGCTCACGTTGGACTTCACTGAATTTGCGCCCCATGAAACGCTTGATCGAAAAAATGGTCTGCGTCGGATTGGTCACTGCCTGGCGTTTGGCCTGCGCGCCAACTAGACGCTCCCCATTCTTGGTAAATGCCACCACCGAAGGGGTCGTACGGCTGCCCTCCGCATTCGGAATGACCACCGGTTCCCCGGCTTCCATCACAGCCATACAAGAGTTCGTCGTTCCTAAATCAATACCTAAAATCTTGCTCATATCTTAACCTGCCTTTCCCAATTCGCGGTAATACCGCAGTGAGTGTTTAAATGAAAAAAGAATCGTTTATAATTATATTAGCAAATCACATGCCAACTAATAAAAAAAGAAAAAATCGCACCCGACGGCCGGAGTTCTGCGAAAGGATGCGGCTGGATAAAGTGACAGGCTGCGACAAACTGTGACAGAGTTCAGGCAAGCGCTTGTCCCACTGTGACAAGTTGTCACAGTTCAACCTTTGTAATGCATCAATGAAGCCGGGTGACAATTTTTCACAACGAAAGACACTAACGGACACGAAAAAATTTCATGGAAAGCACGGTGCATTCTCGTAGACAAAGTCACTTCCATGAAATTTTTTCGTGTCCTTTCGTGCTTTTCGTTGTTTAAAAAGAATTCTTCGACTATCCAGTCACTGCTGTCTTAGCAGCCTTTTGCCAGACGGATGCCGCGCAGCGTGAAAGCCTCCGGTCCGGCTTCCAGTCCGGGAATATTTTGCATAAAGTAGGCCGCATCTCCGCCGACGGCGATGGTTCGGCAGTGTTCGAGTCCAGGTTCCTGCCTTGTTTTTTCAATAATCTGTCGGACTGTGCCGATGATTCCCAGGTCTACTCCGGCTGCGATGGCTCCGGCGGTTGTCAACCCCAGCGGCGGTGGGCATTCCTCATACATGGGGATTTCCGGCAGTTGCGCGGTAAAAGCCGCCAGGCTGCGGCGCAGCATGGCTCGTCCCGGCAGGATGGCACCGCCCCGGAAGACTCCCTTTGTATCGATTGCCTCGGTGGTGACACAGGTGCCGAAGTCTAGAACCAGAATCGCCCCGATTCCCAGGGAATATGCGGCGGCGGCGTTGGCGATGCGATCCGCTCCCAGCGTACGCACATCATAGCGGGAAAAATCCAGTTCCGGATAGGCTGTCGAGCTGATAAATAGAATTTGCCCTGGATATTGCTTTTGCAGCGCTTGCTGAACTGCAGGGACAACGCAGGCTGCTTTTGCCGACCAGGGGGCGGCTGACTGATCCAAATGCGTAATACTGCCCTGTTTCAGCAAATCGGCGGTAGGTACGGCTGCCAGCAGTTCGATCCCCTCTGCGCCGTCTCTGGCAATTTGCGTGTGCGTATTACCTATATTTAAAAGAAATCGCATGTTACAATGAGTTTTTTACTGGAAGAAGTTGCGGCACCGAATCCCTGCCATTAGATTATGGACGAGGGACATGGACAAGAATGGACAAAATGGACACGATGGACAGAAATGGAATGAAATGGACGATGGACTTTCGCCCGTATTTCGTGCCTTTTCGTGTCTTTTCGTTGTTAAAAAATGGTTGTGTGCAGCCTGAAAGGAGTCTTTTGTGACGGAACAACAACAAAACTTGATCTGGATTGATCTGGAAATGACCGGTCTTCGTCCGGAACGCGACCGGATTCTCGAGATAGCCACAATCATCACGGACAACGACTTGAACATTCTCAGCGAGGGACCGGTCATAGCCATCCATCAGCCGGAGGAAGTGCTTGTCGGCATGGATGAATGGAATCAGACCCATCACAGCCAGTCGGGATTGCTCGAGCGCGTCCGCAACAGCCGCATCCGTGAGCAGGCAGCCGAACAACTCACGCTGACCTTTCTCCAACAGTACGTTGCCGAAAACAGCAGTCCGATCTGCGGCAACAGCATCTGCCAAGACCGCCGTTTCCTCTATCAGTACATGCCCCGACTGGAACGCTTCTTCCACTATCGCAACCTGGATGTCAGCACCCTGAAAATCCTCGTCGAGCGCTGGGCACCCAGCCTGAAAGACGGCTTCAGCAAAAAGGAATCCCATCGCGCACTCGATGATATCCGCGAATCCATCGCCGAACTGCAATACTACCGCAACACGTTCATTAAATAGGGTGCAGGGTGCAGGGGGCAGGGG
>JAPXLT010000078.1:0-16725 GCA_033809415.1 Lentisphaeria bacterium | reverse complement strand
GCACTATGTTTTCGCCGTGGTTCAGACAGCCTCCAAGCCCCACCCAACCAGGGGGTGAACCACCCTTATCGCGCGCGCGAGGCGAAAGATGATTGTCTGATTCCGGAAATCACCGGCCATGAGGTGAACCACCCTTATCGCGCGCGCGAGGCGAAAGGAGGGTGCAGGGGGCAGGGGGCAGGGGGCCGGCTGGACACTACGGACGAAGTAGACAGAAGACAGGCACTTTCCGCACTACGCATCCCACGACAGCTCTGACCATCACAACCGGGACGGTTGCGCCACTTTTTAAACGCACCCTGCACCCCGCACCCCGCACCCCGCCTCTGTCATTCAGCAGGAAAAGACTAAAGGCACCATCACAACCGGGACGGTTGCGCCACTTTTTAAACGCACCCTGACAAATGACAAGTGACAAATGACAAGTGACAAGTGACAAATGACAAGTGACAAATGACAAGTGACAAATGACAAGTGACAAATGACACCCTGCACCCCGCACCCTGCACCCTGCCTTTGTCATTCAGCTGGAAAAGACAAAAGGCACCATCACAACCGGGACGGTTGCGCCACTTTTTAAACGCCCCCTGCCCCCTGCCCCCTGCCCCCTGCACCCTTTTCAAACAAGGTCTACATATAAGGAAACACTGTCATGACAAACCAACAAGAACTTTACGCCCGGGTCGAGCAGGCAGCCAAGTATCAGCATAGCCTGCGGAATCTCGCCACACACCGGAAAATCAATCCCTACCAGGACGCCTTCGCCAGCCCCGAGTACTTGGAGCTTGTCCGTGAAAATGTCCAGAACTTGGATACTGCTCTGGAAAAAGTCTATGACTCGATCCTCAATGCCCCGACTGACGGCCCAGCCCATTTCAGCCGGGAAAACACCTGGGTCTGGGGTGGACCTACTCCATCCTGGGGCGGCTCGATGGCTAAGGACGCTTCCATTCAGGCTGCAAATTACTTTGGCTTTGACAATGTGATGTACGTTTATGGGCCTCATACCGAGGAAATGTTCGAAATTCATAAAAACTGCCGCAAGGTCATCTGCCATTTGGGCGGAAATTGCCGCACGGAAGGCGCACAGCAGCTTGGCGATATCGAGGAAGCCGAAAACCTCAGTCGCATGTCCCTCAAATATCCAAATATCGTCGGCGGTGTGATTGACGACATGCTAGGCAACTGCGGTCCCCGTTATTCCCGGAAGACCTACATGGAGATGCACAAGGCGCTGAAAGCCCACAATCCGAAACTGGAAAGCTACAGCGTCGTCTATATCCATGAACTCGATCTCCCCATGCTCAAGTTCTTCCGTGAAGTGGAAATCCCGGACCGGATCATCCTCTGGACCTGGGATAAAAATGACCTCCCGGCGCTGGAAATGAATGTCGAAAAGGTACGCTATCTCTTCCCTGGGCGCAAGATCATGATGGGAGTCTTCATGTTCGATTACGGCCTGACCGTCCTCCCGAATGACCTGCCCTCGATCGCCTTCCAGCTCGAAATGTCCCGACGTCTCCTCAGGCAGAACAAAATCCACGACATCGTCATCCTCGGAGACCGCGAAATCAACAAGTGCCCCGCCGTCGCAAAGTATATCCGGGAATTCTTCGAAAAGGAATTCAAGGCACATTGACCATCAGGCTGCAATTCTATTGTTTTGCACAAAATCAGCAGTATATTTTACTTTTGGCAGCTACAGTGTCTCTATGCGGAGCACAAAAAACGAGGAGATTTCGGATGAAGAAAAAGAAGACGGGGTTTACTTTAATTGAACTCCTGGTCGTAATCGCAATTATCGCAATCCTTGCATCCATGCTGTTGCCGGCGTTATCAAAGGCGCGTGCTAAAGCCATGATTGCCAGCTGTCTCAGCCAACAGAAACAGCTTTACTTGTCATTGATGCAATATGACATGGATTACAACGAGATGCCACTGATCAACAAGGGCACGAAATATTCTTCGGGTGCCTTCATGAAACGTCCAACGCCTGGCTGGCACCATCTCGGAAAACTCTGGGAGTGCGGGTATGTAAGTAACCCGAAACTATTCTATTGTCCCTTCCCTGGCAACCATTGTCAAGACGTCAACCGCTCCGGAAGTTTTGACGGAAACTTGAGCATTGTCAAAAACACCACATACGTGAATGGCAGCTACTGGATCCGCTGGTGTGAATTCGACAATGTTTACGAAAATCAAGAGAATCCGACTATTTACAACCCTCTTTGCGCCCGTATGGAACTGAACAAGCCTTACGAATGGCTGTTGGTGGATGATTGGGGCTACATTGCTGTAGCCTCCAACTACCACGTGCCACATGGAGATGGACTCAATGTGGTCTGTTTCGACGGGCATGCAAAGTCATTGAGGGTGTCCCGTGCACAAATCAACCTGTATCAGTGGCCTCCCCATCTGCTGCGTGCTGTCATGAATCTAAAGAAAGGATAAGGGAATGACGATGCGTTGTCAAATATTTGCATGTGCTTGCCTGTTGTTCGGAATGCTGAACAGTGTCATGGCGGACAACCTGCTGCCGGGTGACACGGATTGCGAACGTGAAATCAAAAGTATGACAACCGGCCCATGGACCAACCACAAGGAAGAAAATCCTCGGCTGGCCTGGGATCAGGAAGCGGGCTATCAGAGCAAAAGCTCCCTGAGGGTCTTTAATATAGGCGCGATCGGCATGCCCGGCATGACGCTGCCGCCTGGACGCTACACGTTTTCCTGCTGGGCAAGAAGCAATGCCGATTCAACCCGCGCCAGCCTGACCATGGTCAAGCGGGACAACAATTGGCATGGACTCGCCGACGACCGGGCCAAAGCCGAGATTTTACTTTCGAAGGACTGGAAACGTTACAGCCATACCTTTGATTCCGACGGCAAGACCGTATTAGTGCCGCACTTCGGAGTTTTTTCTGGGGAAGGATGGTTTGACCGCTTTATGATTAATCAGGGCGATGAGCCGGAAGATTGGGCGCCATCCTCCATTCCGTCGGGTCGCCTCATTCTTCCGGAATCGGCGTGCCAGGTCTTCGACTGTGAACAGCCGCTGCCGATCACCATCGAACTGACCGCATACAAGATGAAAAATGCAAATACGGCTGCACCCCTCAATGTCGTGGTCAGCAATCATTTCGACGAAAAAATTGTCCAGGAAAGTGCTCCTGTCGCGTTTGACAATGATGGTCACTTTACATATGACCTGGTCATACCGCCGGGAAAAAGCGGCTGGTACAAAATTACGGCGGGGGTTGACGGATTGCTGAGCTTCCGCGATGCCGTTGTAACCGTCCGCCCCGCAAAAGCACCTGAAAAAACGACGGAATCCTGCTTCGTCGGTCTCTATGGCGCACAAAGCTATCCGGAAATCTATCAGAAACTCGGGGTGTCTTGGTTAGATATCGCGATGGATTGGCGGCAGCTCGAACCGGAAATGAAAAAATATGATTTTTCTTCCCTCGAAGCGATCAAAAAATATAAGGAACAAGGGTTCAAAATAAAACTTTCCATCTTTACCTGTCCTCCTCGATGGCTGTTTAGCTTAAACGAACTCGAAACGGCGAAGAGACTGGGAACACATCCCCACCGCCTGATCGTCACGAAACAACAAAGCGAAGTATTCTGGCGCAGGCTGGCAAAGGAAGTCTTCCGCCGCTATGCATCGTATGTGGATATCTTCGAGATCGGTACCGAAATCGATGCCATGATAGGGCTTGCCGACTATAACAAATCGCTGGAACCCAGCAAGGCAATTGCAAATTTTGCAGGGGGACAGACTCTGGACAAGGTTTGCCACTGGATTCAGGTCACAGCAGAGGAAATCCGCAAGGTGCGCCGGGATGCGCAAATAGCCGCAGTGCGACCCAGCGATGTCGATGCGCGTTATAAATACGCCTATAGTGCCGCCATTTTTGACCGCTGTGGCAAATATGTCAACCTTTTCGGCATTGATTGCTATCCGCAGCCGCGGTGGATCGGCCCAACCGTGCCGCCAACAGGAACAGAGCAGCAATTGAAACAACGTTTTGCCGATGCACGAGCCGCCATGGAGGGGCGTTGTGCTGGAAATGAGGTTTTCATCTCCGAATACGGCTATTTCGTCGATGTCGATGAAGTATTCAACCCCCAATACCTGATGATTCAGGTCAACCGAATGACCCGTTCGTTCCTTCAGGCGCGTCTGATTGGAATGAAGCATCTGTCGTATTTCCACGGCGGGCGTGTGGGGCTGGAAGGCAACCGTTATCACATGGGACTCCAGTTCGGTTCCGTTCCGTTGCCGGCATTGGCCGCGTTTTCCACCATGGCCGACACGGTGAACAATGTGGTGGAATGCCGGGAAATCATGCTCAGTCCCCGGCTGGGAGGCGGTGTGTTCCGCCATACGGACGGGCATGCGTCGGCGGCGTTATGGAGCATTCCCGAAGGCTATTTTCCGAAGGTACGGATGGAGGATTCCGGATGGAGCTTTTTTGATGTAATGGGCAATCCGCTGGAACTGAAACGGGAAGAAAACGGGCATGTGGAAGTTCCTCTGACCAACCTGCCGATCTATATCCGTGGAAAGGATTATTCCGCGCTTTGCAATGCCCTGGAAAATGCGACGCGCATTGATGATTCTCCCCTGGACATCTGCTTCCGCCCGGTAAGTGCAAAATTCATGAAAGTCTACCTGCAAAACAACAGCACCGAAGTTTTACGCGGAATGTTGGTGCATCCGGGCGGGGAGCGACGCTTCAAATTGGAACCGGATGAGGACGCAAGGGACATCCAGCTTCCGGCGCCTCCGTTCGGCAAAGAGTCGGAATACCAATTGCATATTGAAGGGCAGGAGAAGGTGCACACGCTGACCTATAAGCGTGAAACCCCGCTGTCTGCAGTAAAGGATACGGAGTGCCAGGTCGATGGTTCGCTTGAAACATGGAAACAGGTTCGTCCAATACAGCTCAGTGGATTTGAAAAAGTCATGCCTCTGGATCATACGACTTATTCCGGACACGAGGACCTCAGTGCAGATATCTATATCGCCAATGACGGCAACAACCTGCTCATTTCAGTGGATGTCCTCGATGATCATATCCGAAAAGGCGACCGACTCGAGCTGGGGTTCGATCCGCTGAATAACCATATACGTCCCGTAGATGGAAGTGATCCCGACGATATATTCATCACCGTGAATCTTGATGGTTCATTTCAAGTACGCGGTGCGCGATCTGCCGAGCTTCAAGAGAAATGCATAGTGAAAGCTGTACGGGACGATGAAAGAAAACATATTCTCTACCAGCTCAGCATTCCTCTGTCGAAATTGGATTCAAGATTATGCACTCCCGGCACTATCTTCGGCTTTAATATTGCGGTTTGCGATGATGATTCCGGTGCGAGTGCGGGTGCGGATTATTGGCTCGAGCTTCGTCCCGGCCTATTGGGAAGTTTGCGCCCCGACTTGTTCCAGGAGGTTATAATCGAATGAAGCCGATGCCTGATTTTCCTGACGGCGAACCTAGATTTGTGGAGGAACTCCGCCGGGAACCTGTGCGCATGATTCGTTGGAACTGGTCTTCGGAACCCATGGCGGAAGAACTGAACCTCCGGGGTGGACTTCACCTCGAGGCAGATTTCCCCGATCCCGAGGAACTGTTGGCTACCGCCTATGATGACTTCAACCGCTTCCTGTCAACCAACCATATCACGGGACACGGGGCAACCTTGAAAGTTCATTATGCGGAAGATTTGCAGGGAGAGGACTTCGCATACTCGGTCGCATCCGAGGGAATCCTGCTGGAAGCAAGTTCAACGGAGGGAGTCAGACGCGGCATTTACCGGTTGATTGGAGACCTCCGTGCGCTCGAACATCCGGGACTGCCATTCCAGACAAGGCGCATCACGCGATATTGGCTGAAGGACAGGATATCACGATGTTTTTTCAGCCCGATCAAAAGACCGCCTTTTTTCCGAGATGAACTGCTCGATGACCTCGAGTATTATCCGTCCCATTACTTGAGCCGGCTGGCTGAGTCTGGCGTGAACGGCTTGTGGATTACCCTGGTGCTGAAGGAACTGGGCGACACGGAAGAGGGACGGCGCCGGATCGCCAAGCTGAACCGGAACATTGAACAGTGCCGCCGTTACGGCATCAAGGTGTGGGCCTTCTGCATCGAGCCCCAGGGGTGGAGCAGCGCCAATCCTCCGCCCGCAGATGCCCCGGAACTGGTCGGCCCGATGCTTTACGGACGCTGGAACAGTTTTTGCCCCGCCTCGGAACGTGCCGAACTATGGCTGTATGAGGCAGTCAACAATTTGTTCCGGCAGGCACCCGGCCTGGGGGGGATGATCACCATTTCCCATGGGGAACGCGTCACGAGTTGCCTAAGCTGTGTATCGCTTTATTCCGATGGCAAAGTTCCCTGCGGACGGAACTGTGGGCTGAGTCCAGCAGAGATCATTCGCCGCGTTCTGACTCCCATGGTGCGGGGCCTGCGCGATGCCGCGCCGGAAGCACGCCTGATCAGCTGGCTGTATATGCCGCATCCGGATCAATCCGGAGAATGGATTTATCAGTTGCCGGAGGGGATGCCGCCCGAGGTTGTGATGATGGCGAACTTCGAGTCCGGGTGCCGTTCCCGCCAGCTGGGGAAACTTCGCAATGGCGGCGATTACTGGCTCAGCTGCATCGGCCCGTCCGAACGCTTCAGCCGTCTTGCCGAACATCGCAGTCCCTATCCAATAGGGGCTAAAATCCAAGTGGGATGTTCCCATGAATGTGCCACCGTTCCGTTTATTCCGGTTCCCGGCCAGCTATACCGTAAATACCGTTCCATGAAAGCACTCGGTGTCGAACACGTGCTCCAGTGCTGGTACTTCGGCAATTATCCGGGAGTGATGAACGAAGCGGCCGGCCTGCTTGCCACCGATGCGGTGGATAAGACGGAAAAGGCGTTCCTCACGGAGTTGGCACGTCCGGACTGGGGAAGGCATGCCGAAGAACTCGCACGCATCTGGACCACATTCGCGGAAGCCTATGAGTACTATCCGCTCGATATTCAGTTCCAGTATTACGGACCGATGCACGACGGCCCTGTATGGCCGCTCTACACGGTGCCAGCTCGGAAGCGTCTGCCGCAAAGTTGGAAACCGTATGCAGAACCGGCGGGCGACGCCATCGGTGAATGCCTGGTCGGTCACTCGCTGGATGAATGTGTCGCCCTGACTGGACGTCTCTCCAGAATATGGCATGAAGGCGCAAAGGCGTTGGCGCGGATCATGGCCGACTTTTCCGAAGACATCGAACGGCAGCGGGACTTGTCTCTGGTTGAGGCTCTGGATGTCCAGTTCAATTCGGGATATAATATTCTTCGCTTTTATGCACTCAGGAAGAAATGGCTCGATACGCAGGACAAAATGTTCGAGGAGCAAATGCGTGCCGTTATCCGCAAGGAGATCGACAACAGCGAGCGGATGATCGAACTTTGCCGGATCGACAGTCGGCTCGGATATCACTCCGAAGCGGAAGTCTTCAAATATTTTCCGGAGAAGCTTTCCTGGCGAATCGGGGAGCTTCGGGAACTTCTGCAAGAAGACTTCTCGATACCTCGCCCGGAACAGACTCTCCATCTGAATACCACTTACCAGTCAGGAAATCTGAGCTGGCACGCCAGGATGGACGGCGATGATCTGTTGTTTGATGTAGTCTGCCGGAATGAAGAATATCCGGATGAGGTTCTTCGTTTCTTTTTTGCTGACCGCGATTTCGTGTCGATGCCATGGTATGATCTGGTGATCCGCCGAGATCGGCAAGCGCCGGATGACAATATCGAGCGGCAGACGGTTGCGCGTCCGCGCCCGGGAGCTATCCGCGACAACCGCCAGATTGCGTTGGCAGTTCAGGAATCCGACAGCTCTTCATGGCATGTGACATTGCGCATCCCGCTTGCGGCACTGGATCATGCGCTTGAATTTCAATTCGGGCTTCAGCATGATTGCGTGAAATTGTGGGGCCCAGTTCCTCCCGGCAGCATTCTGGAGAATTATCCGCCTGGTTCCTTCCATCAGGAGGATCGCTTGTATCTCGGCTTCTTTTCCCCTGAAAAATTATCGTTGTTTACTTTAAGAAAGGACTTGTGACATGAAAAAACTCATCTTCTCGTTGGCACTCGGCATCGCTTTGACCGGAATGGCAGCTCCGAACCTGTTTCGCAACCCGGACTTTGAAGAAGTCCTTCCGAGCGGTCAGGCAAAAGATTGGGTCAGCAAGGACCTAGTGGTGTCTGGCGGCATCACAGGAAAGGCTCTGCAAGTCCGCTGTTTTCTCGAAATGAAAAACGATCCGCAGTCCATGCGCTCTTATTTGCGGCAGGACTTCAATGAACTTGCGCCTGGCGATTATCAGATATCCGGCTACATCAGCGGCAAGGACGTCAAAGCGTTATGGGTCGGTACCACGTCGCCGGTCAAGGAAGTCAGTAAAATGTATTGGATCAATGCGAAGAAGCTGGAAGACGACGGCCTGAAAGATGACTGGCGGCGTTTTGAGTTCGTGTTTGAACTGAAGCAGAAAACCGATATTTCCTTTGTCCTGGAAGTCATCGGCACGCCAGACAGCTGCTCGCTCCTGGATAACCTGTCCATGACTAAAATTGACTTTCCTCCAGACAAGCCGTAATTGCAGCTCCTATCGGTGAAGTGCATTGAAAAAAGGGTTTCATACGATCTTCCCTGGAACCTAAAAAAAGCAGTTGACTTTTTCCGATGATCGGCAATCAGAATCTATTTTTTGTCCACGGAAAGCACAGAAAACTTGGCGTGGGCTAACGCACACAACCTTTTTTTTAACAACGAACCACACGAAAAAACACGAAAATTTTCCGCGTCTTCCGTGTGTTCCGTGGTAAAAAAATCCTTTTTGGACACGGTCGAATTAGCGCCGTTTTTTGTGTTTGCCTTCGGGGGTGCCGCCAAGACGCAGATAATGAGCATACAGAGCTGCATCAATAAGCATAAAGGCTGTTACGGTGTTTTCAAACCATATACGCGTCTCCTCGTCAAACTCGAGTTTTTTCCGGGCATGGCGTTTCGTCACGTGTAGAAAAATATGATCCAAAGGAACGGGAGAATACTTATGCTCTGGCCACAAGGAAATTTCACGAGTAGCGGTGAAGTTGATTCGCGCATCCTTGCGATCAAAACAGGTCCAGAGCAGATCGCTGATCGGCTGGATAAGTTCATCCCAATGCTGATGAAAGAACAATTGGTAACGATCACGTATTCGGGCAACAACTTCTGCAGTGCGGGATATCGGATCGATTCTTGCGATGTGTCCTTCGCAAATGCCGCATAGCTCCAGTATCCGCATTTGGTTGAGAAGTTCCAGCCACTCATCCCGAAGATTGACGTCCACACTATGTTTACCCCATATACGTTGAAGCTTTCCGCTGTTTTCGTTTCTCAAGGCGATATCCTCCTTTGCCTGAACCAGTATATATCATTCACACTACCAGAGCGTTTTCATTCTTTCACCCAACTTCTTGTTGTGTGAAAGATTTTACATGGGAATTACGCTGTGGCTGGTTCCTATGTCGCGCCTTTCAGGGCTAATCCCAACATCGCCGATCCGACCGATCCGCCGGAGAAAGCAACAGACCAGATCACAAATCCGCGTGCCATTTCATCCGTCGAAGCAGCAACCCTATAAAAATTTTCGTGCCTTTTCGTGTGGTTCGTGCTTAAAAAATGGGTTGTGGGCACTAGCCCGCGCCGCGTTTTCCGTGCTTTCTGTGGACAAAAATTTAGGTTTAATACCTGTCATCGGGATCGAAGTCGGATGAGTTTCCGCTGTATTCCGAGGCAATTAATTCCATACCGTATTTGCTGCAGAATCCTTCGATGATATGATTATAATTAACGTCAAAATCCTCAACGACTGGGGGATAATAGTCGTCAGCAGTGCAATATTCCTCAAATTCCGAATCCAGGAGGTCGTAGAGTATGGACTGATAATGGCCAAAAATCTCATCACTTGTCATAAAGGGATTCTTCTCGAGTTTTTTCTTCAACTCATTGCCAACCTTTTGAGGGTCCACTATTTTGATGGTAGCAGTCGCGCTGCAGAAACAATCCATAGACCCTCCATGGTTGCTCCATATGCTGTCCCCGTCCCAGAAGAACTCCCATTCCTGGCGACAAAAGTCATCGAGTCCCTTGCCAGCCTTTTTTTCCCATTCCTCCTGGTTTTCAGCACTGAAAACCTCCGCATAGATGGAGGATAAAAAGTCTGCCATCTCCTCATTCAGGCAGCAACTACTTTGAATATATTGGGCAAGTGCTTTTGGGTCTGCAAGCTCTTTTGCCTTCAGATGCACTTGCGTGAGGAGCGTCAGCAATATCATCCTTATGGACAAGGGGGAAGCGACCTTTTCAGCGAGCAAAAGCGAGTAAACCTTGAAGGGTTTTTCCTTCAGGTAATCGAGTCCTTTTTCCTCTATCAATCTCTTCAAGCGTTTTGCAATGGCAGTTTTTTCGTCTGTCCGTTCCATAGCTGTTCCCTTTGATTTTTGGCGGGTACTGATAAGGGAATTGAATATAAGTGCAGTTCAAAAACGAGAATGCAACCTGCAAATTGCTCAAATTGTTATAATGCGTCGGTGAAGCTATGATAGTTTTTTACCACGAAAGAATTTCTCGCTTACTTTACTGACGCCTTGCAATCGGACTTGGGCAGCCATTTCTCCAAAATCTGCCGAATCTGCTTCAGAGTGATGGGCTTGGTGACATAGTCATCCATGCCGGCCTGCTGGCAGATTTCGCGGTAGCCCTCGACGGCATGGGCGGTCAGGGCAATGACTGGGATAGTCGGGTTCAAGACCTCGCTACTGGGATCACGGAGGAGGCGCGTGGCCTCCAAGCCATCCATGCCTGGCATTTGAACGTCCATCAGGACCAGCTGGTACTGATGGCGACGCAGGTGTTCCAAGGCTTCAAACCCATCGGCGGCCACGTCTGCAGCATAACCGAGCTTATTCAGAATAGCCAGGACGACTTTCTGGTTGACGACATTGTCCTCGGCCAGGAGAATCTGCGCCTCGCCGCTGTTTGGCGCATCGATGCGGCTGGCTGGTCGGTCGCTGCCTGCCTGCGGCGCTTCCGAAAGACTGGTCTCCAGCGCCTCGGTGGGCAAAGTTGCGCCTTTGATGGTTGCGATAGCATCAAACAAAGCACGATTGCGTATGGGCTTGATGATCGTATGGGTGACTCTGGCAGTCAGCCTGGGTGGCATGAGGTTGCGGTTGGTCATTGGTGCCAAACCCAGGATTGGAATGTCAGTCTGGAGCAGTATCGGGCAGCGCAAATAAATTTCCTGTGTTTGCAGTTCCGGCAGATCGAGATCGAGAATAATCAGCTGAGGCGGTGTTCCTGCCGCCTGCATTTCAGACAGGCGTTGGCAAGCCGCCACCATGCCAGTGACGCCGTATGCATCCAGATGTCGATAGTTGAGCCGCGCCAGAAGGTCATTGCGCACGGTCGAGTTGTCGTCAACCACTAATATGGGGGACAGACTCGCAGCTAGTTCCGGCTTGTTCTGGGCATTCGGCTGTTTGTCAAGAGTGAGCACAAAGCTGAATTCCGAGCCTTGACCTGGTGTGCTGGCAACTTGGATTTCGCTGTTCATGCGTTCCAGCAGGCTCTTGACGATGCTCAGGCCGAGACCGACGCCGCTTTGCTTGCGTCTGAGCGATGGATCAGCTTGATAGAAGACATCGAAGATATGCTTTTGTTGTTGTTCCGTAAGGCCGATGCCAGTGTCACGAACGGCAAAACGCAGAGTGATGTGGCTTTCCTCCTCGTGTTCGCGGGTGACACTGATGACAATCTCGCCCTGTTTGGTGAATTTTACCGCATTGGTGGCCAGGTTGAGGATAACCTGCTGCAAGTGGAAGGCGTCGCCGTGCAAGGCCATGGGCAGGTCGGGCGGGATGACGACAACCATTTCGACCTGTTTGGCGGCAGCTGCCACGGCGATGTTGTTGGCGGCGTCTTCCAGCAGTTTTCCCAAGTCGAAGGCTTCCGAAACAATCGTGGCCTGTCCGGCTTCCAAGCGCGTAAAATCGAGGACTTCATTGACCAGCGCAAGCAACTGACGACTGCTGCTGCCGACCAGATCGAGGTATTCGCGCTGTTCATGGTTCAGGGAGGTGTCCTCGAGTAGGTCAATAAAGCCAATGATGCCATTGATCGGCGTTCTGATCTCGTGACTCATGTTGGCCAGGAAGTCACTCTTGGCCCGATTGGCTGCCTCGGCCTTGGCTTGGCTCTTTTTCAGCTGTTCGTTCATGAGTACCTGTTCGCTGACATCGAGACACCAGCCATAATACCCCGATTTCACGCCCGCATCGTCGTACAGTGGAAAGCCGCTGGTGGATACGGTGACCAGGCTGCCGTCAGCCTGTTCAATCGGATAGACAAAGTTGAAGAATTTATCCTGGTGCCCGAACATTGATCGTATCTTGTCGACGTACTCTTCGCGTCCCTCGAGTGGATGGAACTCACGATAGTGCATTTTGCCGAAAACATCCTCGGGATTCCGTCCGTAGAATTTAGCGCTCGGCGGCTGGGCTTTAATGATAATTCCGTTGGGATCGCATTACCAGAGCACGGTCTTGGTTTGTTCGAGCAGTAGGTTGAAGCGTTCTTCGGTCTGGCTGAGCCGGTAGGCGTTGTCCTGGGCGGTCATCTGCAGCTCGTAATGCTGTCGGTTGAGCATGTGGACAATGACGGCGGACATGACGCTTATGACCAAGCCAGAGGCTGCCAGCAGCCAAG
The DNA here is from genome assembly GCA_033809415.1 of Lentisphaeria bacterium. GTDB lineage: Bacteria > Verrucomicrobiota > Lentisphaeria > Oligosphaerales > Oligosphaeraceae > JAQVUB01. The sequence goes on along the minus strand of JAPXLT010000078.1, from coordinate 3,906 downwards.
GCATCACGATCGGGTACGACTGAAAAAAGGGGGTGGTGGGGTGCGCAGTCATCCAGAACATCCGACCGAAGTATGATATTGGCCGCGAAAATGCGCCTCGATGATGAAACTTTGGCTGTTTCTCCCCAACGAGCAGCTCTGCTTCGGAATCGTCATCAGCCGACCAGAAAGAAAAATCAACATGCTGGTGCGTGTGCAAGTTAGGGGCAATGAGATCGTCCAAACTCAGGGCAGCCATGACAAAGCCGCTCACGGCCTGCGGCTGACGTCGATCCTTGACCGGATAAAAGATGTCCAGACCTTTGACACCTTTCGTCAGGTAGCCGTGCAGGATGGGGCGGGTGGCCGTGGGCATGCCGGTTCGGATGGCCTCCTCGAGGGCGGCCAGGCGATGGGGTTCGTGACCAAGGTCGTAGCCGATAATGGAGTGTTGCTCCAGCTCGCTGGGGTTGGCGAATATGAGAGGATAATAGACTTCGCGGACGCGGGCGGTTCTGGGCAGGCCGTGTTCGTCCGGTTCCATGATGCTGAAGTCCTTCCCACGCCGCAGGCGTTGTTCCTGCTCGAATCGCGCCCGGTCTGCATCGGCAACAGCTTTTCCCCAGCCCTTAACTCGATATAGGCATTTTTGTCTCAATTGGCTGGAAAAGAGGGTGAACTCCTCTTCGGTCACCTCGCCGCTGGCAATGAAGAAGTTGGCCAGTCCTCTTAGTTCTCTGGTGCCAATCGATTGCAATTTGTGCATCACCAGCTCAGACTCGCCGATGGCCAGATGGGTGAAACTCATCCGACGCTGATGGTATTCGGATTGAAAGGAGTGCCAGCTTATGAATGCAGTGATAATCAGGCCGCATGCCAGTACGGTTGGCCAAGGCCCCGGATATTTGCGAAGGGGAATATATCCGTCCCGGATGCGCACGCACAGGCGGGGACTCAGGGAAATAACCAGGACTAGCAGCAGGTTCGTGATCAGGCATGGCATCACATGATAGATAAGTTTGCCATACCAGTCCGCAGCGGCGATGTCAGCCCCAAAGGTGCAGATGGGCTGACCGGTTCTTGCATTGATGATCGGCGTTTGGGCTGCCAACCATGTTCCCCGGCTATCCTTGATCGGGCCATTGATCAGCGTATCGCCGCGTCGAGCCGCAGCAACGTATTCTTGGCTGGGTTCGTCTTCATAGACCGTTCCGGGGGGCGAGTAGTCGGGCGAACCGGGGGAGGTGTTTTTAATATAAAAGAAAATCGTGCCGTCCGGACGTTCTCCTGCCAAGTAAATAAAATAACACTGTGGGGCATGCTGCCGCAGCCTGTGCAGAATACTTTTCAGTCGGTAGTATTCTGGTCGCGCCAGGTCTTCACTGGTTCCGGACAGTGCGCTGACCAGGCTGTCGGGAATAGCCGATGCCAGGAGTTGCGTTTGCAGCACCATCTCTTGGCGCATAGCGAAATCTTTGTACCGCACCATCAGCCCGGCATAGATCAGGCCGCCTACTGCCGTTGCCACCAGAACCAGGGTGCGGGCTGGCGAAATACAACGCAAAAAAGACAAGCAGCGACTGATTATTCCCGCAAAGCCGCGGTAAAGAACAGAAAAAAATTTCATGGACGACATGCTTTTAGACAGAATTTTTTTCCAGGCCATCACGGCGGGTCTGGCTGATTGCGCGTCGAAGGCAGAGCCTGTTTGAGCTCATCCGAAAAGCATCGTTGGATTTTGCAAGGATGAGGAAAGCACCATAGACTTTTTCTCATTTGCGCTTCCCATTCTATTCCTTTTCAGCCCTTGGAGGTCAGGAAAGTCAGTCTTTGCAGAAAAATATTGCCCGAGGCTTTTTGGAGGACTGCCGATTTGGTGATTCGTAAATATCATCTGTCAAACCGGAAATGCAAACTGCATCATGATTCCTTAGGGTGTCTGACCTTTCGGGCATTTCGTTGTTCAAAAAGAATTTCTTGCCGCCCCGGGTGGTTATTGACGCCTTACAGAAATAAGGTTCGGTCGAGTTCAGCTGGCGACTGATTTGCGGAATCGCTGCAGCGCGATGAGGAAATAGACGCCGCCCAGGATGAGCATTTGCAGGAAGGTCTTCCAGACCAGTGCGAAATTTGCTCCGCGGAAGAGGATTGCCTTGCCGAACTCGACAAAATAAGTGGTCGGCGCAAAGCGCATAATGAATTGAATGACTTCCGGCATGTTTTCCTGGGAAGTCGTTCCGCCCGAGAGGATCTGCATCGGCATAAGCACCAGGATCAACAGGATTCCCAACTGCGGCATGTCCCGGGCAAAGCAGGCCAGGAAAATCCCCAGCGAAGTCACCGTAAAAAGATTGATCAGCACCCCGAGCATGAACAGCCAGAAGGAACCCGCAATCGGAACGCCCAGAAACTGATGGATGACCATAACCAAAGAAAATCCGGTCGCTATCAGCACCACCAGCGACATCGACCAGACCTTCGAGATCATAATCTCGACCGACTTGACCGGCGTCACCAGCAGATGTTCGAGCGTGCCGCGTTCGCGCTCCCGGATCAGCGCGGCGCCGGTCAGGATGAGGGCGATCATGGTGATGTTGTTGATGAGTCCACTTATCGCCCTTGCCCAACTCTTCGTCAAATTCGGGTTGAACCGGTTGCGGATAATGATGCCGGCGCTATAAATTGGTTTACGTTGACTCTGTTCTCCGAGAAAACTCTTCACCTCGCGGTTTATGATTTGCTGAATGTAACCGTTCCCCGTAAAGGCCTGGGACATGCGAGTCGCATCCACGTTGACCTGCACTTCCGGATTGTCGGCGGCCATGACCTTCTCCTGGAAGGATGGAGGGAATACCACGACAAACGTATAGCGCCCTTCGTCCATCAGTCGGTCGATATCCGCGCGGGAAATCAGGTCGGGTTTGAGAAACAATGGGGGAATAAAGGCGTCGCTGATACGTTTGCTCAAGGCCGAGCCATCCTCATCCACGATGGCAATAGCGGCGTTCGAGATCGCCTCCGGTGCAGATTTCGCACCTATGTAAATATTCAGGCTGAACGAATAGAGGATTAAAACGACCAGCAGCGGATCCCGGAACAGACCGGCGATCTCCTTGCAGCCAAGACTGAAGATATGTCGAAACGACTCTTTCATACTACTACCGCCCCAACTCTTGATAAAAAATTTTCCGCGCTTTCCGTGTTTTCCGTGGACAAAAAATGGGTTGTGCCCATGGTTCAGCGTTCCTGTTTTCTTTGCAAGAGGATTCCCAGTCCGCAGATGGCCACAATTTCGACCGTCAGAATGAGAACCGGAATCCTCATGTCCGCGAAATGCAATCCCTTGTTGAATACGCCGCGGCTGATGAGCAGCATGTGGGTCGTCGGATAAATGTTGCCGACGATACTGCTGAGGCTGCCGTCGTTCGGCACCGGATCGGTCAATCCGCAGAGTTGCACGGCTGGCATCATCGTCGCGATCAATGTCAGAAAAATCACCGCGATCTGGCTTCTGGTCACCGACGAACAGAGCATCCCCATGCCGGTTGACAGAATGCAGTAGATCAACAGCGACCCCATCAGCAGCAGAATACTCCCCTTGATCGGCACGTCGAATAAAACGACCGCCATCAACACCAGCAGCACCGCGCTGGCAAAAGAGAACAGCACGTATGGCAGCTGCTTGCCGAGCAGGAACTCCGAACGACGCACCGGAGTGACGTATAAATTGATGATCGAGCCAAGCTCCTTCTCCCGAACCACCGAAAGCGCCGCCAGCACGGCCGGGATCATCATCAGCAACAGGGGAATCACTGCTGGCACCATGGCCGGCAGACTCAGGACGTCCGGGTTGTACAAGTAACGGTTCTCCACGGATACTCCCCTTGCGCTGCCCGGCTGCTGCCGCTCTGCGTATCGCTGCTGCCA
>JAPXLT010000077.1:0-16788 GCA_033809415.1 Lentisphaeria bacterium | reverse complement strand
ATTCAGCAGTCCATTCTTGTCCATTCGGTCCATCGTGTCCATTCCTGTCCCTGTCCCTCGTCCATAAAGAAAAAGAAAATATTTTCGACAAACACTTGATTTTATCGCAAAAGAGAATTATAATTCACTATGCAACGTTTTAGAGTTGAAAAGGGCTTTCCCCTTTGTTTTCTTTCTTGGGTAGATTGCAATTGCGCTATGCAACGTTTTAGAGTTGAATTTTTCTTTTGGTTTTGTGATTGAGTGCAGTTATAAAAAGGAGATAGGAATGAGCATACGATTCAGAGCAAGGGATGATTTCAGCGGTCGATTTAATGTTTTTACTTTAATAGAATTGCTGGTCGTGATCGCGATCATCGCCATTCTGGCCAGCATGCTGCTGCCCTCGCTGGGCCGCGCCAGAGAAAAAGGAAAAGCCGCGTTTTGCGCCGGCAATCTCCGGCAGATGGGAGTTGCGTTCTCCATGTATTTCGATGACAACAACGACCAGTTCATGCTGAATGCCGGAAAAAACCGCTTCAATCTGATGCAGAGCTGGATCGTCCGCCTGTTTGAGTATACTGGTGCCGGGAATCTGGAGGAAAGAGCGGCTCAATCCAGCGCATCCTACTATGTGATCCGGATGCCGCAGAATTTTTTGTGTCCGACGATGACGAAGTGCAAGCGGCCGCAGTATTCATCGCATCTCTGTTATGGTGCCAATCAGAATGTCCTTGCCCAGGCGGTGCGCAACGGCATCAGCTGTCCGCCCAGACTGCATCAGATTCCCATCCCCTCCGAGCATCTGCTGGTTGCGGATATGGATGCAATCGGTGCGTATGAAACCAACGGGCATTACCTGGTTTCCAATACCAGCCTCTCCCACATTGACGACGGCTATTTTCCCCGGGCAGCACATGGCAATTCGACCAATGTGCTTTTCGTGGCTGGGAATGTGCGCACTGTTCCCCAGCTGACTCTGGTGTCGGATTCCGGCATCGAACGCCTCCCCTGGAACAATAATTTCAAACGGATCATTCTCCCGCCAAGATATTAATACCATGTTTTCACCCCTATGAACCGGCCTGTTCAGACAAAGGAGTTCGTATGCGCATTCACCTGTTCTTGACAATGCTTCTGAGTTCCCTGATGCTGCAGGCAGCCGGCGAAAGGGAATACCCTGCCTACCGGATTCTCCGGGCGCCGCAGATCGACGGTCAGCTGGCGGATCATGCCTGGAGCCGGCTGCCGGAAGGGCGGGGCTTCCGCCTTCTCGACAAAAACAATTCGTTTGTCCTCGAACGCACCACCCGTTTCAAAATCGGTTATGATGATGCCTTCCTGTACCTTGCCGTCGATTGCTCCGAACCGGATATGAAAGCGATCCGGGCGGTCGAAACCTATCGCGACGGCTGGACCTTTGATGATGCCATTGAACTGTTTTTCCAGCCGGAAAAAGAAGCACCCTACGTGCAACTTCTCTGCAATGCCAATGCCGCCCGCTGGGCTAAACGCCAGAATGCAGAACGCGAAATCGAACCGCCAGCTGCCTGGACAGCGGCGGCCGGCCGCAGCGAAACCGGCTGGACGCTAGAAATGGCGATACCGTTGGATTTGCTCGAATGCCGGGATATCGACCAATCGAGATTCAATATCGCCAGGAATGCCCCCGCCGAGAAAAGAAACAAGCATCAATGCTGGGCCAAAGTCCAACACGGCTTCGGCGACACCGCAAATTTCGCGATGTTGCGGAAACAGGCGTCCAACGGACCTGCGGATGTCGAACTCGAGGCCGCAGAGATCAACCATGAATATGATCAATTTTTATTTTCCCGGCTGAGTGACATTGCCCGAGGGGGGAAAAGCTGGAAAGAAGTTGAAGCGCGCTACTCTGTCGCTCCCGGCTTTGAAAAAGTGCGGGTTATGCAGGAACGGATCGCCAAGAACTACGCCAGGCTGCCAAAGTCCGCATACGCTCGGACCTATGCCGACTGGCTAAATATCGTGGGCACCGTCAACACTCCCCGTCGCACCTTGTCATTCAAGATCGCCTCGCAGGGTCTTTCCGATGCGGAGTTCCTAGTCAATGGCGTCCCCGTCGTTGCGGAAAACGGGAGTTATTCCTTTTCCATCCAGGAAGGGGTCACCGTTCTCGCCTTTTCCGCCAAAGCCGCAGAGAACGCCAGCCTGAATTTTGCCTGTCCGGAATTTCCCGAACTGGAACGGCGCTGGGCTTTTGCAGAAAAGATTTCCGGCATGGACTGGACTCTGCCAGAATTCAATGATCTTGCCTGGCAGCCTCTGCCGGAAAAAATCCCGGCAGGCGATCTGCATTTGCGGCAGCTGGTTCTCTGGAATCAGAAACATGACGGTCAGTTCCGCTGCCTGAACCCCAGTGTTTCCTGCTGGAGTTTTTCGCTTGACTCGGTCGAGCCGGTGTACCTGAGCCTGTATTCTCCCGCCGGCCTGCCGGTCAACCGCTACGAATTCACCTTTACCCTGCCACCCGGCTTCCAGCTGCTCGACATGGAGGAAGGTGCCCGCCGCAACCGACTCAGCCTTGCCCCGGAAAAGGTTTTTGCCGAAAAAACCTCAGCGGGCGCCACAAATTACCGCCTGATCTACAAGGCGGGTGACATCCATGAGTGGAAGACTGCCGATTCCATTCTGGGTATCTTCAAGGATGCCGACGGAAAGCCAGGCGACCATGGCTGCATTCCCTATGCCCGGTTGATCAACCACAATCTGACTGAAATCGGCGGTTCCCTGCCTTATGCTCTGCTGCCGGCAGTCGATGGCCGGCAGTTGAAGAAAATGATGATGTCGTTCTATATGGGAAGCATGCCGCAGGGACTGAGCCAGGAATTGACGGATGCGGTGATCAAGGGAGCCATCCAGTCCGGCATGGATGCTTTTTCTGTCTATCCGAAAAAGGGAAAGGTACAGGATTCCGTTTTGCAGCATGGCGGCAAACTGATCATGGGCTACTTGAATCATCCGATCTGGGGCTCCAAGCTGCTCGATGGCGAAGTGACCCGCCTGTTCCGGGATCATCCGGAGCTCTTCTGCCTATACTACACCGGCGAACGCAAAACAAACCTGGATCCAAATATCGCCGCACACAAGCTGGAAATTAAGTTCTGTCCGAGCCTAGTCAACGGAAAGTACCGTCAGGAATTTTACCAGGCCGTGCTCGAGGATCACCGCAACTTCTTTTTCAAGGATTATCCGCAGGCCGAATATGTCTTCCTTAACTGGGAGCAGGAACCCTGGACCGGCAACATCTATACCAAAAGCACCAATCCGACCGGGGCTTTCTGCTTCTGTCCGCTCTGCAAGGAGCAATTCCGCGAGTATGCAAAGCTGCCACCGGATGCCGATCTCTCCAATGAAAACCTGTTCCGGAATTATTATGAGCAGTGGCGTTCCTTCCGCTACACCCAGGATGCCGCAACTCATGCTATTGTCACCAGGGCAATTCAGGATTTAGGGAAAAAAGTGTATTTTTACTCCTGGAGCAATCACTTCGGATACTGGGAGGCGGCAAAAGATATACCCTATAATGTTTTCCTGGGCTGCCCAGGAAACGGTACCGCCGACCGGCGGCAGCAACGGGCGATGGATGAATACATGAAATTTCACCAGGGAAAATTGGGACGGAAAAACATCACCGGACAGCGCTTTATCTTTTTCCCGCAAACCTACGGCTGGAAAACCGATAAAGCCGAAGGCTGGCTGAAATTTAATGTGATGAGCGAAGACGGCTACATTCATCCCGAAACCTGGAAATGGCAGCTGATTCGGATTCTGGCCACTCAGCAAGGCGGATGCGATCTGCAAAATCCGCTGGAAATGGTCAGCGGCTGTAAATATTATATCGGAGAAGCAACCCGGATGGTCGCGCAATACGAAAATATTTTTTATGACGGCCAACGCAATGACGTCCTGGCGGTTTCGGAGCAGATTGCTTACCCGGATCTGTTGGTGCTGACCCTCGAGAACGAAAGGCTGGTTCTGCTGTTTAATGAATCCGAGGAGCCAAAAACCGTGACTGTGCGCAATCTTTCACTGACCGGCAACGAGACCGCCCGGGCCTTTTATGCTGACACTGCACTGCCTCAGGCCGGAGAATTCAGCATCACCATACCGGCCAGCGATGTCGAAGTCGTGCATATTAAATAAAGGGTGCGTGGCAATACTCGTTACTTAAGATTTTTTAACCACGAAATACACGAACAGGCACGAAATTTTTATAGGGGTTGTTGCTTTGACGGATGGGATTGCTTTGTCAAAATGCTCGTATGTCATTGCAGTTCGCTTTCATCACAGAAAACTGCGGCTCTTATGGAGTGCGGCGGCTTGCCGCCGCTTTGAAAGCGGGAGCAAGCTCCCGCACTCACTCGCCACTGATCCCCTGCACCCTGCACCCTTTTTTATAAAGGAGGTCTAACGTGATGCTCAAGAGAGTTTTAGCAGTGCTGGCAGTCCCGTTCTTTCTGCAGGCGTTGATTGCCGCCGAACTTGAAATTCTGGAAATCAAAAACGACAACTCATTCGACCAAGTAATCAACAATTACTGGTGTGCCAACGAAGGTATGATGAAGCAGCACCCCGGAGGCACCATCAGCCATGAACCTGGCGGCATCACCGGCAGCTGCATTAAAATCACCAACACGGAGCAGAGTCTCACGGCTCTGTATTCCCGCTCCCTGATACCGGTGGACGGCAGCGAAGATGTCTTCAAACTGTCCTTTCATGTCAAAGGGAAAGGGAAATTCCGGGTAGGATTTTACACCTATTCCAAGGAAAATAAATTCGTCAGTGTTTTCTTTACCCCTGCAACCTTGCTGGATTCAGCGGATTGGATTCGCAAAGATTATATGATTCCCGCTGCAAAACTCACCGGGGAGGTCGGAAAAGTTCGGATCGCTATGGAAGTCCCGCCCGGTTTGGCGGAATTGTATGTTGATGACTTCTCCGGACATAAGGAAACCCCGTTGCCGGAACAGTAAAATCGGCTTCGCGTCTGCGAGCTGGCAGGCATGGCTGGGTTTTGCGAAGGAGAGGAAAAGGAGGCATTTTTAATTTTTACAAACAAAATCTCCTATGGGCTGGCTGTGATTTTTTTGTAAGTTGTTGCTTTGAGGAAAGAGCCTTGCAGACGATGAAGTGGAAAACTATTCTTTTTTTGCTGTTTTGCTGTGCTGGTTTGTCTCGTGGCGGGGAACTGCTGAAAATTTCCTGTGAACGAAAATACGACCTGCGGGCTGCCAGCACTCAGGATCAACAATGGATTACGCTTGTTGAAAATGGGCGAAGCGGCAACTGTTTCCATATCCGTTGTCCCGCCGACCGGAAAAGCATCCTGTTTCATCTCTGGACACATCCTTGTGTTCGAGTGGAATCCACATCCGATGACGTCCGCGTTTCCCTATGGGTAAAGGGGAAAGGCAACGGTACCTTTGGATTTCTATCATATTCTGATGTATCCATCTTATATCCTCCCGGTACAAACCGGAAATTTGCCGTCGATACCGGCGGGCAATGGGAAAAGCTGGAAATCTTTGTCCGAGAAGTTCAGCAAATTCCTTGCTTGCAGCAGAGAATTTTTCGCCACAAAAACGCTTGTCTTCAGACTGCATGAGTCTAGTCAAATGCTCACGCAGTAATGGCGCAAGAAGTTTTAAGTCATGCTCGTCGCATTTCAAACAGAAAAGCACGAGTTGGCCAGCCCATATAATGAGTACATTGGTACGTTCATCTTCTTGCATGGAAACCTCCGTTCTTCTTCTGTTGCAACTGGGCAACTTCACCAACGATTGGAACTTTGATCTTTATCGCTTGGCGTAGTCCGCCATAGTATACAACTGCCTCACCGGGTCGTAATCTTGCGATATCCTTCATTTGCTCGGAAGAAAGGTTCATAGTTCCACCAAGGACATCCCTATCTTCCTTGTCCGCTAAGCGGTGGGCAATTTTCACATCCGTATTTTTGAGCACATCCGAAATCAATTTCGATGGAATCTGGTCAACGACAACGATGCTTTGCCCGTATGAACGAATCTCAGCAAGGATATCGGCAAAGAACTCGACAGCTTTCTGCTTGCCATTGCTGGAAAGTTCATTTCCTCCTTGGGGCTTTGACAGCAAGCGATGGGCTTCCTCGATGACCAGAACGTGTTCCAGCGGGCGGTCTTTCTGTCCATCGGAGTTTTCTCGTAGGTCGAGACTTTGCCTGTACTCATATAATTTTATCATGAGAAGCGCCATGATAAATGCCTTTTCTTCGTTGTCAGTGAACGGCCAAAGCTCGATGACACATGGTTTTTTCAGAAGCTCTTCCATGGAAATTGGGTTGGAGGTACTATCAAGGACATTGCCTTTAGCTCCACGGGTCATACTGCTGATTCTCGCCCGCAAAGCCCCAAGCAGACTATTCCCGTAATCGCTTTGATTAGGGAAGAAAAAGTTGATCGAGGTTGCCACCAATGGCAGCAAATCGCTCATAATCGGAATGGTATGGGCAGGGAATCCAGTGGCAGCCATCTTGTCGATCAAAGCATTGGTGCCAGTTTCCAAGTCCCATCCGCAATCAGTATATACCCGGTAAATCATGTCTTCCAAGATAAAAGGCATGCTTGAATAATTTCCCATGGTCGCGTTGAACGCCGCCTTGAGATTGTCGATATGCGGGACTAGACCAAGTTCCTTTTCTACATTAAAAGGATTTAGTGATATGTGGCAATCCTCAACGCCTAATGTGATTACCTGGAGTTCTGGGATATGCTTCTTCAATTCCCTATATTCTCTCTTGACAGGCTCGATAACTAGGAAAGGAATGCCGGTATGGTTGAGATTCAGAAGCAACTGCCGCATCGTAGTACTTTTGCCTGCGCCAGTTGCACCAGTCACAAACATGTGCCGCTTCAATTGTTCAAAGTTGATGGACACCTTTCTTGACGTCTTTACCTCATAGTCGATGACTTCGCCAATGGGAACTGATTTGGCCTCAGCGCTTGGCTGGAAATTCCTCCCATAATCAGTGAGTTTCTCTGAAACAATCCCTGGTACTTCATGCAGAGGCATTCCAGCTACTATGGCAAGTTCTTCGGACGTAAGAAGGGTGGAAATTCCGGAATAGTCGATTCCAAAGGGCGAATCAACAACAGCGGCGTCTGCAGGAAGAATTTTTATCAGAGGAAGTCGTAAGGTCAAATCATCGCTAATTTTTACGTTTCTCACCTGTGCTACAGTCAGGTCATTGCCTCCCCAATAGCCACATAGCAAATTAGCCACGCGCTCGGCAGTCAAGCTCTGGTTTGCCAATACTTGCGTAGTGTGCCGCCACATTCCTGAGGCAAGCCCCTTCTCTAAACGTTTTAATTGCCTTGAAAGAATTTCTTCTGTCTGACGGGCAAGCTCGTTAGTTCGCTCAAATGACGCATTCTTTCCCTCCGTGACACTTGTGTTTCCTCCGTGCCCCGCGGAAACTTGTTCAGTACTGCCATCGCCTGGCTTATTGACTGTCACCGAACGGCGAGAAAACTCTCCTCCATGACACCAGCGATGAAACATTTTCATTAAAGACTTTCCGACATTGTCACCATATGTAGTTGTCTCTGAAGTTCCTTCTTCTGTACAAGTTATCCCCTTAGTTTCGCTTTTTGTCCAATTTGTGCCCTCGGAATAGGATTTTGAAATTTGCTCAGAACGCTTTGCCAGCAAATGGAACAAATCGTGAGCTGCCGAAAATATCGCTTGGTTTTGGAGGATATTCTCGTTTGAGACGGGTTCGGAGTAACCAATAAGCATAAAATCCTCATCGACAGCATCAAGAACACGTTCGATACCAAACTGTAAATTGCCATGAGAATCATCTCCTTGGTTCTTTTTTGCTTGTTCCTTGGACTGACCATTGCGTGGCTGTTGTTCGCCCGGGACTCCAAAAACAATCCTGCGGTACTTGTAAGTCTGCCGCAAATTATTAAAGTCTAAGCCAGCCTGCATAAAAGAACCGTCTCCAGATATTATCGGATCGCACTCGGTTCCAGGCAAAAAACCTGATAGGATGGATGGAAAAACCTTAACCACAGATGCATACTTTGCGGCCATGTCCTCGCTCTTAGGTTCATAGTAGCATCCTAAATACAGGCATACATATCCCTGTCGCTTTTTCAGCATATAGACAATGGGAAATGACAGACGACTTGCGGCCTGGTAGTATAATCTAAGCGCATTCATGATGTCGCCTGGGTCTCTAAACCGTATATTGTTAACTCGGTATAAAGATATTAATACTTTTTTCCCATTAGCAATATCGTAAGAAGAATTAATTTTTTCAGACAAGTTCTCCTCTGAAATGTCTTCACGATACAAATCACGCTGGAATTTTGTATATAGATCGAGAAATTGGTCACGATTCAGGATCGGAATCCCGAATTTATCAGCGACGGGATTCTGCTCTTGGAGCACCAGAGTTGCTGAAACTTCTTGTGGCTTATTGTCATCTGGCATGATTATTTGCTCCCGCTATGCTTGGTAGTTTCTGATGGCTCATGCAAGTTTTCGGTGGTTTCCAGACCTTCTTTAGGGACATCGCTACCATCGGGGCGTGCCTCGCCTATCGCTTCCTCGTTGGTTTGTGGACGTTTGTCACCTATCGGCATCCTTTCTTCCTCGCCTTGGACAGGCTGAGGACCATTGGTTGGCTGAGGATTATTTTGAGTGTGTTTTGAGGATGCCGAACAGCCTTTGCCAACGATGATGCCTGCCACAAATGCTATAACAATTGCTATAATTGTATGTGATGCGGCAACGCGCATGCCGGCAGCAGGGCGGTTCTGGCGACAATTCACGGGACGTGCGGTCGTCTTATCATCAGAGCCTGCACCAAAAAGGGAAGGATTAGAAAAGCTAGTTCTAGAAGGTTTGCCCTTTCGCACCGTGTTGTCCGTATGATGTTTTGCTGGAATCGTGGCGCGATTGCCATAGAGCTTGTCATAAATTAATATCAGATGGCAAAGGCGTTCCAGCGAGAAATTATAACGTAAATAATTGCGTTGCTTGTCAAGATATTCGACGCTCCAACGGTCCGAGTTGGAATCAATCTCGCGGTCCTGATCGAAAGGTTCGAAGATTTCTGGGAAGTCATTCCAAAGGGCGCTCGCTGTTTCCCAAAGTTTTTCAGTAGAAATATGCTGGTCATATTCGTTGCGCCAAAGTACCTCCGAAGTCATTCTGCCCTTGCAGCGATTTCTATCCTTGTTTTTCGCTTCTTCAGCCAATGAACTATTGATATATGTACATTGATAATCGCCATGCTTTACTTTCTCAATGAACACGTCAAGTTCTGTTGGTGCTACGCCAGCATCAACCGGAGAGGCATCTGCATTGCCCCCAGGTTCGGCAACGTGTGTTGTAGTCTCAGTTTGAGACATTGGCTGAACAGGCGTATTAAACCCTTCGTTGTATGTTGCCATTATGTCTTCTATTTTACCCAATAACGAAATGATTTTTTCCTTTTGGGCTGGTAACAATTCGGACGATGAAATCTTTTCAGCCAGTTTGTTTATTCTGGCTTTGATATCTTCCTTAGGTGAAAGTTTACTCATATCCATCTGCATTTACCTTACATGTCAAGAACACGGTCAAGACGATGTTTGAAATCCTTGACCCCGTCAAGAACCTTTTTATATTCCTGCAACTCAGTTTGCTTTGTGCGCCTATTGCTTAATTTGATCTTAAGCTCTTCGCTGAAGTCCTTGAGCTTCTGATCTACTTTATCAAATTCTTTCAACATGGCTTCTCTAAGCTTCAAATAGTGAGTCTTTGCTTTATTACGGGCGTTTTCAATAGCTTCTGTACGAATAACGCTTGACTCTTCCTTAAGGTCCTGCTTTAATTTTTTAAAGGGAACTCTTTCGATAACTCTCGTGACTGTTCTGTTATCTATGGTTTCTGTTTCCGTGAATGGCATTTTTGACCATACAGTTCTCCAAAAACCATCATGGTCAATATCTATTTTTCTGACATATTCCTCTACATATTCCTCGGTCGTTTCGATTATCAGATTCTTCATATCTATTACTATATTGCCAGTAGGTTGAAGCAAAAAATCTAAATTTTCGCTAAATTTCCTAAGGGATTCCGGCATCTCTCCAAGAAAATCCTGAATGGTTCTTTCGTATTCCGCCTTTAAAGTTTCGAATTGCTGACGAGCATCAGATTCGACAGAATTGGAATGTGCCGTAAACATTTCAGCTGAAATACCAGACATAAATTCCTTGAATTCTTCAAATAGTTTTTCGGCCTCTTCCGGAGAAATCTGTCCATTGGGATCAATATTATCTGGTTGCCAGTCTGCCAGCTTCTTGCGGATTCGCGAGTCATATTCTCGATCATCTTGATCCAAGCTTTCTTTCAGAGATCGGCTCTCAGTCCAATTTTCAGGGAACTTATTCTTGAAGTTTCTAACATTATCTTCCTTGCTGAGATAGTTCCGTAATTCTTCGATTTTTCCTTCGATTTCTTTCAGTGTGGTACTTTGTGAAGCAATGTCCTCAAGCAATTTCCCTTCGGCATTGGCTTTGGCAATGCCATCGTTGAACACCTTGGCTGCATCGGTGATTCGCGCAGGAACAGAATACTTCTGGAGATACTCCTCGATGGACAACTCCAAGGCAGGTACGCCGCTGAGAAGCTCGATATATCTCAAGCTTTCTTCTTCCGTATCCTCTCTTTTATCCAGCTTCTGTTCAAGCGCGGTCAATTCGTTTTCAAGTTTTCTCGCCACAGAGGGACTTAAGTCCATATAATCCATAAGAGTGACTCCAAGGCGACTCATTTTCCTTTCGAAAGAATTGAAGGCGTCCTGGGCTTCGCCGGAGTCAAATCCGTCAAGTTGGTCGAATTCCCTGACTTTTAGCGCAATCCATGAGCTGACAGGGAAAATTCTGGGATTATTGATACCGAGCCGCACTAAATCGTCTCTTATCTCTTGAATTTTTGTTTTGTATGGATTGGAGTCTTTCGTATCGTTTTTGGTAACCTGAATTTGATCCATTCGGGTTACTACAAAAATGAAGCGGTCCTCAGATTGCTTGCCGAACTGGCTCATATATTTAGTCAGACGTTTTAAGTAGTGTTCCTCAGATTCGTTTACGCGATCAATAATATAGCAAATCATCGGCAGAGAGTTGTCATTGAGGAAACGGTCTATGGTTATGCGATCCTCTTTGTAGACTGCGGAGTCTGGTCCAGGGGTGTCGATAAATTGGAGTCTATAATCGGAAATATCAATTCCTGGCATTTGCCCACGGATATAGATATTTCTGACGGAATCACGCTTGTTCCATTCCTCAAGAATCTTCTGGCTGCAAGGAAGATATTCAGTATTTGCATTACCTGTATCAATAGCCTTCGCCTCAAACATCTCCGCGTTAGGCTCATGCTCGATGTAGCTGATTTTCGCTGTACATCTCTGGGTCGCGTTAGGCAGTAGTTCTTGACCAAGCATTGCATTGAGAAGGGTGGATTTCCCGTTTTTCATGGGAGCCATGACGCTGACCGAAAGTTTTCTGTCAGAAATTCGCTTGAATGCCTCCCTAAGTTCCAGTTGCTTGAAACCATCATATGGACCTTCAATGGCCTCCTTATATAAATTTTTTAGAGTTTCAAATTTATTTTCTGGATCGCCGCAACATTCAATATCCAAGTGGAATTTTGCTCCGAGTCTTTCCTCTGCTTGACAAGCTTCGTGGTAAACATCTTCACCGTCGTTGGCAGTCCCGACAAATTTAATATAGAAATCCGTAACGCTTGGGAAGGTCTTTCTGAGTTCGCCAAAAAACTGCGTAATCCACATCTGAAGACGCAATGGCACACCTCGATTCTCTGTCAATTGCTTGAACCAAGGAGCATCGCACAGCTTATCGTCTATCTTGCAAACAGTTTCTATTTTGTAGGGATTATGTGAAAGGAAAAGATTCATTATTGTTTTTCACCTTCTTTTTTGTAGTAAGTCCGTTTATTAGCCAAATTTAACGTTTGTTTAAGATAATACAACCTCGCCTTCAGTCCACGCAAGGAGATGTCTACTAATTATTCCAACTCCAATTAAGTTCATCAGCAAACGTTCATGCAGTTTGACATATTCTTTGAGCTTTATGAAGTCGTTGTCATTAGCAAATCGAATGCCTAACCTTCCTAACATCAGACGCAAATCGAGACATTCTTCCTCACAGTTGCTATTGTTATTCTCTGAAATATATTTCAAATTATAATATGCCATTTGAGCTAAAGGTATAAATAAAGTCGGCTTTATATTTCTTTTGAGCAATAGTTCCATATAAGATGAACAATTCCGTTTAATTTCATCAGGATCTTTACGCTTGTTATAGAACGCATCTACTTTAGTTAAGACGCCCCATATCTCAAACTCTACCCCAACCGGACTTGTCTTCATAAAATCCTGTACCCCATCGAGTATTTTTTCTTCCGCTATGTTCTGCTGTCGTATGCCATCAAATAGAATTATTATCAGACATTTTGTAATTTTTTTCTTTAGCGACACTTTTTTAACGCTTATTTTTCTCTCTGGAGCAAACAAGGAGCAAAAAGTCTTTTTTCCAGCTCCCTCAACACCGCACAAGCATACTTGTCTGCTTTTAGATGAATGTATGACTATTCCTTTCATATTGTTCAAACAAGACAAAAATATCAATAATGATTGCCGATGATCGCTGTGCAAAATCGTGTATTTCCCGTCTGTAGGCGACAAGGGCGTATTGCGCTGACAATGTGAAAAATAATGCCGCTGTGGAAATTTACAAGTCAGCGCGTGATTCCCGACCGCTGCGGATCAACATCCCGGCAGCCAGACCTCGGGCACGCATTTGATGGGAATGCTCGGGCGTTTTCTTCGCATCCTCCCGGGAAGCCTCAAGCTCCGGTTGGTCAGGGGACGACATCACCTTCGGAGTGGACAAGGGCATAGAGGATTGCGAGAATAGCGGCGTTAAGTACCTGTTCAAGGCTCTTCTCGGGTTACGCCGCTGAAGACGTCGCTCCATGGTCCGGCTTTGCCGGCTTTGTTCACGGCGCGAACCCGATAATAATAGACCGTGTGCGTTTTCAACCCAGTGTCTTCATAGCGTCCGACCCGGTAAACGCCTGGTTCGACAGCCGCCAGAAAAGTCGATTTGCTGGGGCGGAATCCTGGTTTTCCGCTACGGTGCAGTTCATAATGCGAGAGATCGCTCTCGATGTTCTGACCCCAAAGCAAATATAGCTGCCCAGACTTTTCCCCACAGGCGGCGCGAGGAGTCGTAATCAGCCCCGTGTAGACCGAGCCAATAGGAGCGGGGCTATCGCCATAGTCGGCGCTTCCCTCCGGACGAGCCGGCACCTTCCAGCCCGGACCAGCGAGAAGCCAGGTGCAATACCCGAATGGCGGGCATGTTTCCGGCGCGTGCATGGGGCGCTCATCCACAGTGACAGGACGGGGACTTGCCTTCCCCCGGAAATGAGAACGCAAGCGTGGCGCCGGGATTTCCTGGCCGAAAGTCTCAAGCAAGCGCGCCACCACTCCGCGCCCGTCATCCGACCGCTTCAAAGCCAGCAGGCGCATGTTGTCAGTCGAGCATTCCAGCAGAGATTGACAGCCAGGGAGCGTCCCCGTATGGGCTTTGATCCGCATCGAAAGAAGAGGGTTAGCCAAGCGCTCCGCCATCCGGGCGATCTTCGCGTCAATGTGGTTTCCTGGGTAAGAAACGATGGTGTAACGGAAGACAAAATTGACGTGACTGCCGCCCGGCGTGTGCATTTGGAGCCAGTCATTGCAGATATAGGAAAAAATGGCTGAGCCTGATTCTGGATGACCGTAGTCGGTCTTGTCCGGATGAATGCGCCCGAATTCCACCAGGTGGCTGTCTAATTGAAGCAGAGCCACGCCGTATTTCCCGTTTTCCACGCAGCTCCATTCGCGCCCTGCCAGATACGTATCCGTACCGTGACCAGTCTGGTCAAGTCCTGGCGACGCCTTGCACCCATTCAAATGGACGATGCGCTTCGCATCCTCCACCAAAAATGGAAACGCATAATAGCCGTAGCGGTAATAGCGGTTACGGTTGACTAAATCACGGACATGGGAAAGCTCATTGCAGATATCAATGCGCTTTTCCCAACTGGGCAGACGGACGGTCTGCACAATGGCCGCCCCGGAGACCGGCTCGGCCATTTCAGCGCGAATGATGATCGCCTCAGCGCTCGTCTCGACCGTGAAAGCAGCCCGTTCCGGAGACGCAAAACTCCGATGGTTATCCTTGGTAAAGACGAATTCATTGGCATGGTAGGGCGAAGAGGCGTCCAGGATCGAGCGTTGCAGCTGCTTGTCGAAGATTTCACTGATCGAACCGTTTTCCGCAAATGTCAAGCGATAGAATCGGTTCTCGATCAACGGTGGGTTAGTGATTGCCTGTGACGTCACCTTATCCATGGCAAGTTCCCGTTCAGGAACCAACCGCCAGCCGAAGGAGGGCACTTCCGGACTCAGCTTCCGCCCGGCGCCGTCAGCTCGAGGGATCAATTCGCGGCGGGGGAACATGGTTGGATTGAAGAGGAGCACGGAATCCTCCGGCGTGTTAATTTTGTCCGCCAGCGCTCGCAGTGCTGCGGCTGTTTCGGTTTCCGCCGTCTCGCGAGCCTTGGCAATCCAATCGCGATGCTGCATCCAAGTCTCATATACTCGTCGGCCCTGATAGCCGCTGGTTCCATAAGAATGCTCATCGTTCCAAATCAGCGCATCCCAGGCGCGCTGAAAGGCGGTGGCGGGATACGTGTAGTCAGCACCGCACAGGCAAGCGACAACGGCAATCTTTTCCGCTGTCGGCAACATGCGATCCGCTGCGAATTTTTCAGCGAGAAGCTCTGGTGTGGCTACTGGATGCTGATACCAGCCGCCTGTGATGTCACCGCGCAGAACTGGAATCTGCGAATCCCATTGCTCCCGAAGGCGGTCAAAGGGTTCGTCGAAATTCCCGACTAGGCGCAAGGTCGGGAATTGCCAGATTTTATTCCATTCGACGACAAAATCGAGGAAGACGGTACTTGGCTCTTGGTCGTCGCCGTAATTGCCGAAAAGCCACACATCATACGGATAGCGCTTCTCAAGTTTCGGAAGCATGATGCTCATCCTTGACGCTACGTTCTTGAGCATGGTTGGCATGAAATCACTCATTTTTGTATTAATGCCGAATTCGCTGCCGCCCCAGCCATATTGCGTACTGGCCCAGACCAGCAGACGGCTCCGCTCGTCCGCGCCCTGCCAGTAAAACACCATTGGCAGGGATGAATCGTAGCGGACATCGATCCTGGTGCCACCACCGCCAGCCGCCGGATTCCAGGTACGGCCCAGCTTTGTATAGTCCGGCTGGAATATCGTCGATGGCAGTGGATTCCATTGGTTTGGCGCAAAGAAAACATTTTGGATTCCGGAAGAGACATACGGATTCACCATGGCCCAGCTCATACCATTGTTGTCAATCATGGTCATGGTGGAACTGCTGATCTTCCAGTCTTCTTCCAAGCGCTTCCTAGTGTAGGACGACCGGCACATTTCCTCCAGACCGTAAACCTGTGTATGATTTCCCGCCGCACAGCAGCCGACGGCAATCGTTCCTTGGTTGATATATTCCCGTACCACCCTCTGCGCGGCACGGCGTCCCCGGTCGGCGCCGTAATTGCCCCAGACCCACGTTCCTTCGAGCGCATAGTGGTAGCGGTTTTCCTCTGGGCGATCCGCTGTCTTCTTTACCAGTTCCATCGCCATCTCCAGAAAGCGCGAACTGTTGTAGCGCTGGATGTATGGCGAGTTATGCAGCCCGATATCGGTATGCGAAGACACCACGGCATACAGAGTCCAATTCCGAGGAACCTCCCAGAAGCATTCATATTCCGCCACCAAATGCCCCTCCGCATCCGTCAAACGCCAGCATGATTTTTCTGCCTGGCGGGCAACTGGGAATAGATGCGAACAGACGTACGCGCCCGACTGCACTGGAAATTCCATTTTGTCGGCCAGCTTCACGCTTCCTCGCGTCACACTCAAATAAAGATATCCGGTGAAGTCGGATTCGCAGATAAAGTCAACGCGCTGCTTTCCGGTATCCATACGTGGAATCATGGAGAGCGGCTGAACGTGGAATCGAATGATATTCATACGGGTGTCTCTGCACTGGCTTGGAAGTGTCTTACTTTGCATATTAGACCGTGTCAAAAAAGGATTTTTTTTAACCACGAACCACACGAAAAAGCTTGGCGTGGGCTAACGCCCACAACCCACACGGACTTTACACGGACTTTACACGGACGCCAGAGCAGCCGAACCGATGATATTGGGATTAGCCCTGAAAAGGGCGCGACATAATCTCTGTCCATTGTCCATTCAGCAGTCCATTCTTGTCCATTCGGTCCATCGCGTCCATTCCTGTCCCTGTCCATCGTCCATAAAAAATCTTTCACAAAAAGAAGATTCTGGGTGAGTAGTACGAAAATTTTTTATAGAGTTGTTGCTCGGACGGATGGGATGGCATGCGCTTTAAAAAGTGGCGCAACCGTCCCGGTTGTGATGGTGCCTTTCGTCTTTTCCTGCTGAATGGCAGGGTGCAGGGTGCAGGGTACAGGGGGCAGGGGCATAGACGCTAACTTGTTTTGATTGTTTCTTGTTGAATATCCACTTTTCCAGTGTAAATTAGTTAATGGTTCTTCTTATTAACTTTTTTTCTGGAGTGGAACATGGATATTCACATTGAT
>JAPXLT010000076.1:0-16885 GCA_033809415.1 Lentisphaeria bacterium | reverse complement strand
CGGTTTAGGCGCCTGACTATTCCTTGGCAAGGTGCGCTCCCGCAGAGCTTGCCTCCGCTTCATCAGATAATGTTACCATAATCTCTGTTATTCTTTTTGCAAATCGAAAAATGATGTTTTTTCGTTTTTTTGGCTGATAAAATGCCAACAGTTAGGAAAATCCCCCCCGAAATCCCAACCCGGGACTCCCTCCCCCCCTCCATCTGATTCAGGAGGAGTCAGACTCGACCCTTTGCATCGAAAACCTGGCCTCCTGAGCCACCTCGACGATGCCTATTCGCCTCCAAGACTCCTTTCATCGCCATCGACCGGTTGTTTTTCCCGGTTTTACCCCCTTTTAGGGCGTGACGGAGCGCCCACTGGGAAACCGGCGGTTTTCAGGAGAGTTGCGACCTGCCTTTCTATGAAACGAGTCCGGGATTTCTTCCGGCTATCCAGTCAAACTATGTTTTCTGGTTGGTCAAGTTCCAGAGCATCGTGAAAACAGGGATTTTCAGCGGTTTGAATTCGGGTGAAGTCTGCTGCATCGACCTGCAGAGGTAGTCACACCATCCTTCTCTGGTATGCCAGCGTCTCTTGATCCTGATGCGGGCGATGTCGGCCTTGATCCGGCGCCGCCTGTCAAGAAACAGCCTTAGGCTTTCCATCGCCTTCTCAACCGGCTTATTTTCTTCTCCTTCCGGTGCTTCATGCACTGTGACCTGGATCTGCGATTCCTTTTTCTCCTCGATGTCTTTTGCTTTGGCGGCTTTGCCACAGGGGGGGACTGTGACGGGCTGATTCTCCACCTTTTCCATGAAGTTGCTGTCCCGCAGCACCGACTGCAGAAGTGCCGCGATAAACCCCATGGTCGCAAAGTTTTCCGGGCCATTTCCCCTGGAATCGAATTTGTGGGTCAGATTCATGCCAAGATGCTTTAGGTCATTGTTCATGGTCTCAACGCCCCAATGCCGCCGCAGGATGTGACCCACATGCAAGGAGTTCGCCGCGTCCAGGCGGAGATTGGTCATCCAGCCGAATTTCAAGGTCTTCGTTTCGATATCGTTCTCAAAGATCGTGACGATGAGATAGAGATAGTTCATCTCCGGTGTGTCCACACCGCTGAAATTATGCTTGATGTCATTGCAGTACCACACCTCGGATTTTTCGCAGGTATTGTCATATCTGTACTCTGTGGTGTAATGGCCGCCTCTCTTTTTGAGTTCCTTCTCGACGGTCACGTGAAGTTTGGCAAGGTCGTCATCCTTGAAGGTCATGCCATAGTATTGGTTTAGCTTTTCAAATAGCCTGATATTGTTTCCGTCCAGGTAAAGGCCGTCCAGGGACACCAGACAACGGAGTCCGGGAAACAGGGATGTCACCCTGATCAGCATCTCTTCCAGTGCATTGTATTCGCATTGCTGCTTTGTCGCCTGACCATCGACCGTTCCGCCGTCTTCCTTGTTTTTGACCATCATTCCGGCTACGGGGAATCCGGCGCCGCCGATCGGATGGCACAGGCTGGCAAGCGCAAATTTTGCATAATATTCTTCCCGCTTTTCATCCCCCTTGCCCGTCGTTTTGCGGTGGAGCAGCTTTGGCACCACGCACGCGGTACGGAAACCATCGACTCCGTCAATGGCGAAAATCGGCATGTTTTCATATCTTGTGCCGCGGAACAGGTTGATGGCATCCAACTCCTGTACCAGAATATGCCACACCCTCTCTAATTCCCCAGGCGGCATAGTCTCCATATCGTCCTTCAGCGTATCGACCGTCGGCATGCGGACCGTTCCATCCGAATTCTGCGCATACGGCTGATTGAAACGCCGGCAGAACTCTCCGACGGCTTCCGCCGTCTGCGGCTCGAGGAGAAAGTCGTCATAGAACAGGCCGCTTTTTCCTCCCGAGAGCATCCATAGAAGCTCACAGATGCGAATCTGAAAGATGGGAAACGTGCACTGTTTCGGATCCTTGCGATGATCGGGGATATTAGCCAGATTGCAGAGAGACTGAAAAGCCCGGCTGAGCAGAAATGAAAGAACCGCATTGAAAAAGTCAGGCATGGGATTGAACTGCCGGGAACCGCGGGGGCGCCCGGGCTTGCCTTTTGGCTTTGCCTCCTTTTGCTTCCCGCGTCCCCTCGGACGCCCCCTGCCTCGTTTGGCTCTCTCCGCTGCTGGTTCCACGGACTCCGGCTGCCTGTCCTGTGTTTGAGTGTCTTCCATTATTCCTCTCCTTCCGTCAAGGGCTTCTCTGATGCATTCCGGCGCCTGACCGCGCGTTCCCGGGGAACGACCGTCCGGAGATATCGTTCGCACAAGTCCGAAACCTCCTTGCGAAGTTTGCGCCCCAGCTTGTGGTTTTTCGCCCATTCCTGAACCTGATCCAGGACGGCCAACGGAACATACACCGTCTTCGTGCGGCCTTTTTCGGTACTGGTCAGCTGCCAGGAAAGATGCATGGGCACACCCTTGTGGCAATCGCAGTCCGGGTTTTTGCACTTCCCGGGACGGCTGCACAGCGAACCGATGATCTCAGGCCCGAGCTGCGAAAGCTCCGCCACTCTTTTCTCAATCGACTTCAGTAATCGCCTGGGGGAATCCTGCAGATGCCCCCCGCCTCTCACTTCGCTTGTCTTCCTGGCTTCCATCGGACCATCCTTTCTTGCTGGTAATCCATAACTCCTTGCATTTCAAAGCGTTAGCGCTTTGAAATAATATAATGCGCAAATATCTTGTTGTCAAATGATTCCATAAAAAATAAAGGAGGCCGGGAAAAAATATATGCAAGCGGTTCAACTTGTATTAATCAAGTGGTTATGCTTGTAAACGAGGTAATAGCAAAAAAAGCCACTTGGGGTGTTTTAAACCGCAAGTGGCTGAAATACAGAATATTGAATATAATTATCCTCAGGTTTTCCCAATTATTGATAAAATGCTGGCCTATAACATAAATCCTGATGCCCATTATTTCATATTTTTCAGGTCAAGGTTCGAGCTATTTTTGTGAGGCTGGCATCGAGTTTCAGACTTTGGCGCCTTTGAAAATTTCAGGAGAAATTTGGCAAAACAGAGACTATGCCGGCAAAACATGTTTGATCTAAATTTCAATGTGTGGATAGCGAATTCTCCCAATTGAACTTTTTGAAATCTGGCTTTATAGTAAGGCAGAAACAGACACTAAAATCGTTTGCCACTTTTTGCCATTTGAGGTCTTTTCTTTGCCACTTTTTGGCATTTAAGCGGCTCAAAATCCTCCCGGAAAAATTAGGTAAATAAGACGAACTCCCTTTGAAACGAGTGAGTTACAAGCAGAAACCGGTTAAAAACAACGCCTGGTGGGTTTCCCTGCCTCTCCGCCATTTTAAGCAGAAAAACGCCTAAAAGGTGCCATATAGTACCGTTTAGGCTTTTTTTATGCCGGGTCATCCGATTCCCGTTCACCCGTGTTGCGGCTTATCTTTCGGCTTATCTTTCTGATCCGGTGCCCGATTACAAAAACGGTCCAGTTCAAGCAACTGATCTGTCTGCAAGCTGCGTGTTGGAATAAATTGTGACCAAAGAGTCTGTTTGGCGGCATTTTCCAAAAGTTCCATTTTGTCAAATGCATCCAGCAGATTTTTTCCGACGGCGATCACGCCGTGGTTTTCCATGAGACCGCAGTCGCAGTTTTTCATGTTGTCAGCCACAATATGCGCCAGTTCCGGCGTACCCATCAGAGCGTAAGGTATCCGAATCACATCACCGACCACGGCATACGCCTCCGCCGTCAAATGCATATTCAGCGGCACGTCTGTCGTGCAGAAAAATGTGGCCGTGACCGGATGGGCATGGACAATTGCTGAAACGTCCGGACGGTTCGCATAAATTGCCAAATGCATGCCTGACTCAATCGTGAGCTTCAGTTCCGGCGTCAAATTTTTGCCGTCAGGCGTGAGAATTCCAACCGTTTCCTCGCACTGGTTGCACTTGTCGGATTGAGAAGCCGTAATGGCAATATTTCCATCTTTTGTACGGCAGGAAATGTTTCCTCCGCTTGTAGTGGTAAGGAACTGCTGGTATAGCCGCCTCATAAAATAGGCAACCTGCTTGCGTTCCTCCATATATAGATTCATGGTCAAAACTCCAATTCAACCTGTTCGGAACAAGAAACGCCGCCGCACCTTGCCATCAGCCACGGACTAATTGAGGTGAGCCATTGATTGTTGTTTTCTTGCAAAAGAACATATTTTGCCCGTATGAAAAAGTATCTGTTGCAAGCTTTCCAATAATTTATTTTATTCCCTGCATATTGCAAACATGACAATCAAATCCCACAGGCACAAAAAAAGCGTTTGCAGAAACATGGCCGCCCCAGAAAAAATATTTTCAGGGAAAACAAAGTGAGAAAGTTGGGCTAAAATTTTTTTACGTCAAGCGAAAGAGACGCGGTTTGAGGTAGTGGGCAGTCCCGGAGAGTTGCAGCGTTGCCTCCTTCCAATGGGATTCGCACATCTGCCAATTGCCGTTTTCGTCCAATTCTTCGACATTGCTCGTTTGCCAACGCGGCGCGACTTTGAATTTTGGAAGTATGATTTCATCGGGTGAAAGGTTAGCCAACATCACAATCAAGCGCTCCGCATTTTTGTTGACCAAGCACCACGCATTAGGTGCCTCAACGACGGTTATATCTATGGGTTCGCCATTCAGCCACTCAAAAAGTTCCATAAAAATCGCTTTGCGCCTGTGATTGAAGAGGTTGGAACTGGCGTTGGCACTACTGCAACCCAGCACGGCAACTCGACCGCCCCGTGCATTGACAAAGCGGGTCAAACCCGGATGAAGTACTTGTTGATTCGGTCCGCGATAAAGTGTCAGCGCCTCCGCTCCTGTTAGTTCGATTCGTGCGTATTGCGCCGCTTCGCTGCCGCTGGGAGCATAGGCAAAGTTGTACATGAGTTTGCCATGTGTTGCCGAAATTCCGGCGGCAGGGAGAATCAGCTCTTCCACCGCCGGGATAGTTTCGCCAAGGATAGCGCGAACGCCGAGGAGTTCCCCCATGCCGCGTTCTGCCGCCGCCACCGCCGCCCCTGCGTCAAGGAGCGCTGCACTTGAAAGAATTTCCAAAAGTTCCGCATCGCTCATGCCGTCGACAAAAGCGCGTGTCAGCACTTTGACCCGTTGCGGAAGCGTGGTATAAGGAAAACCGAATCGTCCCAACAGCCGTGCCCAGCTGCGCAATCCGGAGAGAGCGCCGCCGGGTTCCCAACTGGGACGTGCGAAAAGCTCTTCAAACTTTTGTTGATAGGGAATTTGAAGCCCAGCCAACGTGCCGCCGCGCAAAGATTCCTGCAACGTGCGCCAACGCTTGACACAGCGGGCGTACATTGCAAAATAGCCGAAATCTTCGAGCGGTTCATCAAGGTATTGCCCGCCGATAAAAAGTGAATTGTCGCAACCTATCATCATCGCCCCGGTCATAATGCTTTCCATCAGCGCCGCCGAGGAGAAATAACGATTGTGCGGATAGGTGTCCGATTCATGGAAAAGTTCAAACTCCGCCGGCAGATGCTCTGCTGCATACATCGTATGCGCAAGATTTGCCGGAATATCACGCCCAACATCTTCCGAGCCGTATTGCGTTCCGAAGATGCGGATTGCGGGGCGGTTGCCATCCCCTGCAAGGACTTCGGGTAGGTCACGTGAAAGTCCGCCATCCAAGTCGGTCGTGCCCGGTTCGCAGAGCCAAATGCGCGTTTCAGGCGAAACCCGGTTGATTTCAGTGCGCAGGTTGCGTGAAAGATCAAGCATGGTATCGTGACTCATTCGCGCCCAGGCGTGACGCAACTGTTTTTCCTTGACCGGTGAAACCGAAAAGATTTCATTTAGCTCTTCGCGCGAATACTCCCGTCCGGCATATCGAGCAAACCGCTTGAGGTGCAAGGGACAAAAGCAGCCGAGCCGGAAACCGGGGTGATTGCTGAGTTGGTAATCGTCTTCAAGAAGCATCATTGCCGGGCGCGCAATTCTCGCCACAATGGCACAGCGGCGGGCAAAATCGGCGGCGAACTCCTTGTCCAACGGGCAAGTGCTGATGGGAGAAACTTTTCCAGTAATATCGGTGATGTGCTGAAAGCGGGAATTTCCGGTTTTTAGCGTCGTGCTCCACCAGCCGACCTCGATGCCATGTTGCGCGGCCTCCTCTTTAATCTTCAGGAGCTTTTCGGCAAATTCGTAATAAACCGAATCATCGGCGTATCCGGTCAGGCGCACTGTAGTGGCGATGCCGATTTGCAAAAAGCGGTGAATGCCGGTTTCCGCTTTCAGGCGAAGCATGAAATCAATGCCGCCCGCTGTGATAGCATCGCATGGAACCACAGGATCCATATAGCCATACATAAAAACACTCCCTTATTTAGGCCGTATCCAAAAAGGATTTTTTTAACCACGAACCACACAAAAAGACACGAAAATTTTTTATAGGGTTGCTGCTCAGACGGATGGAATGGCACGCGAATTTGTGATCTGGTCTATTGGTTTCTCCGACTGATCAGTCGGATCGGACGGATCGGACGGATCAAGTAGATCGATCCGATCGGTCGGAGAAAAAAGACGGAAATTGGCGATAGAATTTCTGAATGTTACGATCAGCACACCACCCAACTCTAAAAAAGTTCGTGCTTTTTCGTGCCTTTCGTGGTTAAAAACCGTTTTTGGACGTCCTTTGTTTAACTTCAATCGTACGGGTCGCACTTTGACCGGTCACGACGTCGCGCAATTCCACACTCCATGAACCAGGTGCATCGTTCAATGCCAAATCAAGACTATATTCATTTTTGCCTTGACGGGCAGTAAGATTCGCACCATAGTGTTCCACAATCTCGCCCGCTTGGTTGCGGACGGTCAAACGAAGTACCGTATCACGAAAGCACTGAATATCGCTTTTGAGCACAAAATTGCGACCTTTGCCAGAGACACTCAACGCCAACTCCGGCGTTTCATCTTTTGCCAATAACGCATACAAAAGCGGATTGTCATTTTTGAGTGTCTCCGAACATTGGCGGACATTGCATGCAGTTGCGGAGTTACCGGAAAAGACCGGACGCACCGCCACCGGTTGCGCCTCTTTGCTGATGGCAAGCACATAATCATTGTGCTGGGCATCTTGGAAAAGGGCGATTTCTCCATCAAGATATGTAGTGCCATCCGCAAGTTCCAATTTGCAGCGGGGGGTGATTCCGGCACGGGCGAGCACTCCGCCAAACCATGTTCTAACCTCAGCAAGGACGGCATTTTCCTGACTTTCGCGGCATTCGGCATCCTTACGCCATACATCAAAATAGTGCGCCGAAGTGGAATCGCGGCGCAGAAACTTTTCATCCGAAGGAAGTATACGACCTTGCCGCACCCGGCACGAAGCATCCATTTCGGCAAAAACGCCATCGGCAAGCACCGTGCCACCGCTCTTCAAGTAGGTTCCGATTTGAGTCAAGATTTCATCCGAAAGCGCTGCTGAATCCGGGAAAATCAGCAGTTTGGGAGTGTCTTTTTCCAGCCGTCCGGCTTGGATTTCCGCTTCGGAAGTAAATCGAAATGGAACGCCAAAGTTGCGGCAAAGCGTCAAATACTGCATCCGGATTTCCTCATGCACCTTGGCGCGATTACTGATGTATGCCGCACGAATAGAGGGCTGGGAGTAGATGATTTCAACTTCCGGCGATGCTTCACGTAAAACGCTGATAAAAAGTTTGCCGATTCCATGCATAATTTCCGGCAAGAATTTGGCGGCGGCTTCTCCGCTTCGTGAAAGCGAATAATCACTGCGAATCATACTTGCGGCGGAAAAAGCCATTGCGCCTCTGGCGCGAAGTTGCAGGGAACGCCACAATTCATAACAGACCTTGCCTTCGTAGTTGGCATAGCCCAAAATCCACGGCAAATCAAGTGTCTCCGGCGCAAAGCTGTGCAAAATCTCCTCCAAGCCGCCATAAGAATAACTCATTAATCCGCTATAAGCTGGACCTTGAAGTGCCCAATTATTGCCGCCATAAGCACTCGGGCCTTGCGGACCGGAAATAAAGCTCCGCGCCGCCGGATCGCCGGCACGCAACGCACTCGAGCCGGTAAAGAATGCCACATATTCGGTGAGCAAAGAGTCCATATATTCAAGATGATCAGCCCAAGCACTGTAATTTCCGTCGGTGTGCTGCCGTGCCTCGTTCAGCGTTTCCGGGATAAATTCACTAAATGCGCTGAACTTGGTGTCCCATTGAGCATTGGCGCGTTCAACACTGCCATATTTCTTTTGCATAAAACCGGCAAATTCGGCAAGGCAAGTCGGCGAAAAACAAAAATCAACGGCTGAACTCCAGTACCCAGTGAGCGATAGTTCATCACCAAACCAGTAGTAACCGATGCCTTTATCGGCGTATGTTTTGCCCAATTCGGCAAACGTTTTCTGCATTTCAGCACGAAATGCAGGATTACTGAGGCAAGGAGTGCGCTGAAGAAGCATTTTGTCTTGCGTCTTATGATACTCTTTGTTGACCGCTGATGGTCTGGTGCCATTGGGATGATAGATTGTCGGGGTAAAGTTGTTGCGGAGTGCAAAATCCAGGTCAACGTTGCGCACATTGCCCATGATAGTGGTAACAAACATTTTACGAAACGCCGCAGAAAGCTCTGGATCGAGAAATTGCCGTGCGGCATCGTAACTGTACGGTGTTATCCATAGACCGACTTGGTAATCCTCCCAAATGCTTTCGGTATCGCGTGGCGTGGCGGTCACTTTGATAAAGTGACGGTCGACTACCTTGTCCTTGAGGTGCGCTTCCGCCACAAACGTATAATTACGTGAAAAAAGAGA
The DNA here is from genome assembly GCA_033809415.1 of Lentisphaeria bacterium. GTDB lineage: Bacteria > Verrucomicrobiota > Lentisphaeria > Oligosphaerales > Oligosphaeraceae > JAQVUB01. Next base: position 8,059 of record JAPXLT010000076.1, on the reverse strand, counting down.
ACTGGCAATCGGCACTTGGACGCTCATTTCCGAAGCTGCGGCCGTCTTTCCGGCCTGAACAGTACGGGCAAAAGCGTCGCGAAGTTGCCAATGAATTTCGCCGGGTTCATCAGCTGCGGCTTTCATAGAAAAAACCGCCATTTCGCCCTCCTGATAGTGTACTTTGTCCGCTGATAGCGAGTGGATGCGAAGCATCGGCAGCCGTTGACCAGCAATCGCGCCAAAGTCAACCACCTCACCGGCGTCATTGCGCAAAATCAAACCTATCATCATCGGACCGTTCCATGCCGGAGTAAGCAATTTAAAGCTTTGCGAACCCTGGGGCGTAAACCGGTACTCCTGCCGTGCCAGTTCGATGCCGTCGCGATTGCGGGTGAAGAGCGTAATCGAACAATCTTTGCCATCTACGGGTAGTGCTTCGAGGTTGACCGTCACGGTAAACTTTCCCGGAGCGGACTCTGCTTTCAGAGAACTAAAGCGCATTCCGGCATCGCGCCCGGCCACAGCGGTCAGCATCTTGGCGAGCAAAAGTCGGTGGCACTCCGGGTAGTCGCGATAGTATGCCTCTGGCAATGGCCATACCAAGTCCGGTGTAAGTCCGCCAACCATGCGTCCCGACCCCCCTGAAGAAATCCACGGCAAGGAAGCGACTTTGCCTTTGCCGCAACTTCGCACCACAAGGTACGGCAGTCCGGCAACGGTCGCGTGAATCTCTCCGTTTGCATCATAGGGAACGCATGTAGTGGCCGGAATCAATGCCCACGGAATAGCGGTGGACAAGTAGCCTTCGCGAGCTTTTTCCGGCGTTTTTTTTGAGTAGCTTTTGACTTCGCACGGTGCAAACGGCGAGAGTGCAGCAAGTTCAGCCGCTTTGCCAGAAACGCCAATCAGCACCAGACCGCAACCGTTTTCCACCTTGGCAACAATCTCCTGACGTTGGGCTGCGGAAAGTTTATCAAAGTTTACTCCGGCAATAAGCATTACATCGCACGGCTTTTGAAGCAATATATCAATATTATCTGCAATGTCAGCCTCGGAAAGCAATCCGAAATAATCGCCGCTGGCGTTGGCGGGACGGCCTTGAGAAAGGTACATCGTAGTATAAAGTTCCGCATCAAGACTGGCCGCCAATTTCGCCACTTCCGCATAACTTTGGTAAGGGGTAAGGCTGCTGATGCAAAGCTTGCCGCCAACGAATGGTTTTGTCCAAATAATGCCGTCCGTCGCAAGTGATTTGTCGATTTTATTCAAATCAATCTGAAGTCCTTTCTCCTGTTTACGGTCGATTTCCGGAAGCATTCTATAGGCGAGCGTGGTGGTATCGATTCCAAGCGGGGCGTTAAAGATGGCAAGCAGTTTCCCATCCGGTGCAAAAGCGCGTACTTCAATGTCAAGAATAGCGGGACTTACCTTGAAATTGTGGTCAAATTCGATCTTTTGAAGGGTGGCAGGCGCCGCAAATTTCACCTTGTGCTCTGCAAATTTTTCCGGCTTGCCATCACGCAAACGACGCACCGAAAAATCCAAGCGCACATCTTGCGCTTTGGCGCTGTAAAGTTCAAACATAATCCGGTGCCCAAGTCCGGCTTTGGCAAGTTCCGTCAAACTGAGGTCGCCAACCAAACCGCCTCCTACCCCGGAAATCTTTTTAAGCGTATGAAAAGCAATCAATTCCAACTTGGTTTCGTGCGTTTCATCTTGGGCTAATTTAAATTTGTCAAAGTAAAATTCCTGAGTGCATTCTTTGCCATACCAGCCGTAAAATTGATCCAGCAAAGCGTAATCCATGGTAATTGCCAAACCACCGCCGGTAGAAAATGCGTATCCCAACCAGCCGCGCGAAGGTTTTTTGTAGTAGCATTGCGTCTCTGCACGCTTCGACGGAACTAGGGTAATTCCATTTATACAGGGAAAGAAACAGTTTATCTCCTGCCCCGGAACGCCCATAAAATTATGGCTCCAGAAACCGTATTCCACAGCTGCCATGGAAGCCGGGAGATTGTGAAACGTATAATGAACGTGTACCGAGGTTTCGCCGGGTGGCAGCTCAATTTTTTTAGAAAGCTCCATGAAATCAATGCCACCGCCGCGATGATTGGCCGAAAGCAGAAGTTGATTGGCTGACCTGCCGACTTTGTAGGGCAGAGCGGTCAGGAAAAATTTCGCTTCAGGGATATTGTAAAAGTTATCCCCCAGCAGCCCTTCCCCAGAGGTGAGTTCCAACGCCGGAGACTTGAGCAGCAAACGCTGAATGCGTCCACCGGTGATATTCACTTCAAGGGCAAGATGTTCGTTTTCAAGGGCATACTCCGCTGCAACGGCCGCTGCGCCAAACAGCGAAACAAGCAGTATTTCAAGGAGCTTCTTCATTTTTACCTGTTTCCTATACGGATATCTTCGTTGTTACCCGGAATCAACTCTTTCTGCGTATGACCAGAAACGTGACCGTCCAAAAAGAGTATATTTGCGCCAATATTGCCGTGACGTGAATATACTCTGGGTGGAAAATAGTTGAGGGAGGTCGAGGGGGTATTGCCCGGATAGCCGGCGCAGGAGAAAAAGCTGTACTGGCTGTAAGTGAACATGACGTAGGTACAGTCAATTATCGCAACGCATCGTGACGGTTTAGTCCACGCGCTAAGCACCGGGCCGGGACGAATGCCATCGTTGTAATTATTCATAATCGCGTTGTTGTAACCATAGCTAAGCCGGTACTTGGTCGCGTAAGGAGTGCCGGGGATATTGAGACCTATACCATTATTATCGCCATAAGTACCGTAGCCGCGGTATTCACGCGAAGGATCGTGATCAGCTGGGCAAGCCATGATCTTGACCGGATGAACTCCGCTCGATTCATACATCTTGCGGAACGGCGAAGCGTTAAGCCAGAGATTGGACTTGATTTCATCGCGGTTGGGGTAGTAGTCATAGTCCATGGTGTATTGCATCATCAGCAATCCCCACTGCTTTAGATTACTCATGCACGAAGCAGTCCGGGCACGTTCGCGTGCCTTCGACAATGCGGGCAGGAGCATCGAGGCGAGGATGGCAATGATGGCGATCACAACCAGAAGTTCTATGAGGGTAAAAAAGCCCGAGATTTGTGACGTTGCTTTTCTCATGTTGTTTTTCCTTTCTTGGGTTGTTTATCGAGAAAGATAATGTTTAGGAAATGTGTTGTAATGTAAAGCATTTTGCAACTCTTTTCAATGATTAGAATGATGGATTATTTGTCAATAGTGATTAAAAAAGTTTGGAAAAACAAAAAATACGGGTTATTTTATAAAAAACAGGAGGTTTTTTTGATAAATTTTCTTGAAGAATTACGTCAACATTCGAGCCGTTTGGAAGTCCCGACATACTATTATCAGGGGCGTTGCCTGCCTAAAGGGCTGATTCTGCCGGACAATATTCTCGCGTTTTATTCCAAAAAAATCGTCACCGCTGTACAGGCACATTCGCGTTATCTTTTGGTCATTCCCTTTAGTCCAGTAGTCTACTATGTGGAACAGTCGCGCTACGAACTCCAACCAGGCAATGCACTTTTTATCAAACCATGGCAACGGCACTGGCATCAACCGGGTAATTGCGTCAATCCGGCCGACCGCTTGCTTATCACCTTCGAGCTTCCTTCGTTGCAAAGTTATTTGCCGCAGACGCCGATGCTCCAAATGTCCGAGCGTGCACAAGAGGACGCTCAAGTTTTGCTCAAGGAATTTGAATCTGGAAATACATTGACGCTCTCCTGCCAACTCATTCAGCTGTTAAGTAATTTGGCGGAGCACCCGGTAGAAGAGGCATCACCTAAGTTTTCGCCGGTGATAGCGGAACTCTTGCGTTTCATCAATCAGCACATCAGTGAACCATTAAATATTCAAACGTTGGCGAAGCACGTTTCTTTGTCGCCCAGCCATCTTCGGATGCTGTTCCGCAAAGAGATGGGTGAAAGTTTAGGTCGCTATCTGGCGGAACAACGGCTCAATATAGCATGCAATAAACTTGCCGACGGGCACAGTCAGGTACAGGAAATTGCTCGTTATTGCGGTTATTCTTCCATCTACGCATTTGGACATTTCTTCAAAAACATGACTGGAATGTCTCCACTTGCGTTTCGCAAACACCAGAAATTAATCCCCTACACTGGGTGCGTAAAAGACCGAACGAAACAAGAGACTGACCCATAATTAAGTCAAGCATAGTAATGGCTCAGCCCCATTACATCAAATTGCCTTCTTACAAATGAAAATCGCCATTCGAGTTGATAGCTTCAGAAATGTCTGAAAATCACCTTTTATTTCATAACAAGCAATGAAGCTGATTTGATCGAAGCCCAATACTCCTTTACTTGATACTTGACGTTTTGTAACTACACCGACGACACAACTGCATCCGTCAAAGCAACAACCCTATAAATTTTCGTGCATTTTCGTGCATTTTCGTTGTTAAAAAATAGGTTGTGGGTAATGACTCAGAATGAAATCTGCAAGTGGCGCAGGATCATCCAGACCATGTGGATGGTGTCCACAAAGATCCCTATGAACAACTTGAATATTTCCTCCCGCTTCCAGCAACTTCTTCGCCAAGATGTCGATGTTGCTTTCAGGCAGGACCGACTGATCCTGGCCGCTCCTGATTGCCAAAATCGGAATTTTCGCTGTGGCAATGGGGAGATAGTTGTTCAGCGGATTCAGCGGATGTCGAGAAAGTTCTTCACCGGTGGAAACATTGTAGGCCCGGAAATGCTTCGCGGCTTCTTCCTGATAATGCTTCTGCCGATCCGGGGAGGCATTGTGTTCATTGCGTTCCGAGGCGAATGTAAGCGAACAGACTGGCGCATCCAACCAGATTACGCCAACTGTTTCCGGATGCTCCGCTGCCCAGCGTAGGGAAAACAATCCACCATAGCTCAGGCCAAACAGCGCCGCTTTCTTATGGAAATGAAGAGATTGAAGCAATGCATAGAATTGTTCGAGTTTTTTGATTCCCTCTTCGTTCATGTAGGTGGAAAAAACGTTGCAGTGCACATGGTGAAAGCCACGTTCCAGCAGTTTCAGAGCCGGAGTTCTGGGAACAAAGGCATCCGCCCATTGCAGGCACCAGCTCCAGGGAAGCCCGGTTGCTGGATGCGGTGGCTCGACGATGAAAGCTTCGCATCCGGCAATGGTAAAATTGTGACGCCGGTACCCGTACCAATCAACGACTTCTCCATCCGGATAACAGATTTTGTTTTTGGAGGCGAAAAAATATTTTTCTTTTCCGGCATTCGCAAGTGCACTGTAGTTCAAGCCATTGTTCGTCATCGTTTTCAAACCTCCTGTTCAATCTAAATCATATCATTTTTTAACCACGAACCACACGAAAAGGCTTGGCGTGGGCTGCCGCCCACAACCCATTTTTTGTCCACGGAAAGCACGGAAGGCGCGGAATTTTTTTCTAGGGTTTGCTGCTTCGACGGATGAGATTGCACGCGAATTTGTGGTTTTGGCTGTTGTTTTCTCCGACGGATCGGTCAGATCAGCCGGATCAAGTAGATCGGTCGGATCGGTCAGATCGGCGATGTTGGGATTAACCCTGAAAGGCGCGACATAATCTCTGTCCATCGTCCATTGTCCATTCAGCAGTCCATTCTTGTCCATTCAGTCCATCGTGTCCATTCTTGTCCCTGTCCATCGTCCATAAAAAAATCTTTCACAAAAAAGAAGATTTTGGGCAATAGTAGTACAAAATTTTCGTGTCTTTTCGTTGTTAAAAATGGGTGCCGGCAAGCCGATGCGGCAGCATTGGTATCAGGCAAGATCATCGAATCTTTTGTTGATCTTATCGTAAGCATCGATTCTGCGGTCGCGGAAGAATGGCCACATGCGGCGGTGTTCTTCGAGGAGCTGGGTATCACATTCCGCGTAGAGGATTTCCTCGATAGTGGTATTGGCCATGGCGATTTCCTGTCCGTAGAAATCGGCGACGAAGGATGATCCCCAGAAGTTGATTTCGCCTTCCTGTCCGATTCGGTTGACTGCGGCATAATAGCAGGCATTGGCGACAGCATGGCCTTTCTGCACATTGATCCAAGCCTGACGCTGCAAGCCGGCCAGCTCGACGCCCTCGGAATCCAGACCGCCGATCGCCGTCGGGCAGAAGATGATATTTGCTCCGGCCAATGCGGTCAGCCGTGCGGACTCCGGGTACCATTGATCCCAGCAGATAATCACACCAATGCGGCCAAAGGCGGTATCAAAGGATCGAAATCCCAGATCACCCGGCGTAAAATAAAATTTTTCTTCAAAGCCGGGATCCTGCGGAATATGCATTTTACGGTATTTACCCAGCAGTTTGCCGTCGGCATCGATGACCACAGCCGTATTGTGATACAGCCCCGGTGCGCGCTTTTCGAAAAGTGAAAGAATCAGCACAACGCCATGCTCTCGGGCCACCTGCTGAAAAAGAGTCGTGGTTGCCCCGGGAATTTCCTCCGCCAAGTCAAAGCAATCCGGATTTTGCGTACGGCAGAAGTATTTGCTCAGAAAGAGTTCCTGGGTGCAAAGGATTTTTGCGCCGTTTTCAGCGGCTTCGGCAATCTGTTTCCGGCAGGCGGCGATAGCCTCGAGCGGATTATCAAAGCCCTTGCTTTGCAGCAGAGCAATCTTTGTGCTAGTTCCCATATCGCGGCCTCCTTTCTTCAGGACAGGCGGTTTTTGAAATCCTCGTAGGTAAACTGCCGGATCAGCTGGAATTGGTTTGTAGTGCTATCCCAAGTGGCGATGGATGGCAATGCGAGTCCGTTAAAGGTATTGGTTTTTACCATCGAGTAAATCGCCATGTCCAGCAGCTCGATTCGGTCGCCGGGGCGCAATGGCTCCGCAAAGGAATAACCGCCGATGACATCTCCGGCCAGGCAGGACAGCCCCGCCAAGCGGCAATCCCAACCCAGTTCGCCAGGCTTGCCGGCACCGGAAACTTCCGGACGGTAGGGCATCTCGAGGACGTCAGGCATATGAGCCGCCGCCGAAGTATCGAGAATGGCAATCGGCCCATCGTTTTCGACGACATCGAGAACCGTCGCCACCAGCGATCCGGCATTCAAGGCAACCGCCTCACCGGGTTCGAGATAGATCGTATTGATCGAATATCTTGCTTTCCAGGCATTTACCAGATTGCAAAGCTTATCGAGATCGTAATCTGCCCGGGTAATGTGATGCCCGCCTCCGAAATTCAGCCATTTCATTTCGGGAATCCAAGGTGCAAAGCGTTCTTCGAATGCTTCGAGAGTACGTTCGAGGGCGTCGGCATTCTGCTGGCAGAGGGTATGGAAATGCAAACCGGTGATACCCTCGAGGCTCTCACCGGCAAAAGCATCCTTGCGGATGCCCAGACGGGAGCCGCGTGCGCACGGCGAATAGATTTCCGCCACTGCTTCGGAATGCTCGGGGTTGACACGCAATCCAAACGATACACGCTTTTCATACTGACGGCACAACTCCCGGAAACGACGCCATTGGGAAAAGGAATTGAAGACGACGCAGTCGGAAAGTTGCAGAATCGTCTTCAGGTCCGTTTCTGAGAATGCCGCCGCAAAGGAATGAACCTCGCGCCCGAATTCCTCGCGTCCCAGGCGTGCCTCGTATGGTGAACTGGCGCAAACCCCATCCAGCACTGTACGCAGCAACGGATACACTGAAAACATGGCAAAGGCTTTTTGCGCAAGCAGTATCCGCGCACCACAGCGCTTTTTCACGCTGGCAAGAATGCGCAGATTGTCCCGGAGCTTTTCCAGATCGAGGACGAAACAGGGCGTCGGTACAAGATTGAGATCGAGGTTTTGCATTTTTTAACCACGAAAAAACACGAAAGGGCACGAAAATTTTATATGGGGTTGGTGCTTGGGCGGATGAGATGGCTTGGGGTGGACATTGTGGACAGGGTGGACAGGGTGGACAGAAGACGAACGCCCCCCTGCCCCCCGCACCCCGTTATTCAACGGGAAAAGACTAAAGACACCATCACAACCGGGACGGTTGCGCCACTTTTTAAACCTGCACCCCGCACCCTGCACCCTGCACCC
>JAPXLT010000075.1:0-16912 GCA_033809415.1 Lentisphaeria bacterium | reverse complement strand
ACCCTGTCCCCTGCACCCTGCACCCTGTCCCCTGCACCCTGCACCCCGCACCCCGCACCCTTTACCACGGATTACACTTTGGAGGTGCCTTGATTATTTTTCTGCGGCGGTTTTGCAGTTCCCGCCAAGTGCCACCCTTTGCCTCGGCGGTTCTGTGATCCTGTGCCATCCGCTCATCAGCAGTCATTGCTGTAGACAACTCCTCCGCTTTCCCCGGGACAGCTGTCTTTTCCATCTGTTGATCCGGCTGGTCGGCGGATTGAGTTTCGGCATCCGGATTTGATTTCTTCTGCCGGGATATCGTCTCGTCTTGCTGTTGCAGCAGCGTATATTCCAGGTTGCGTGCAGCCAGCGGCAACCCTGGATGCAGACGCAAAGCCTGCTGATACAAGCCTATGGCTCTGCGCAATTCATCTGGATGATCCGTCTTCTGTGCGGCCTCGCGGCACAGCTCCAAAGCCTGCTCTTCCCCAGCCTGCAAAGATATTCCGCAGAGAGCAGCCGCCAGCAAAATAATGCTCATTTTCGGCAAACCGTATCGGCTGCTGAAAATGGACAGCAGCGCAAAAACAGCCGTAAGAAGCAATAAAAATGGCGTCATATTTTTACCACCCGTTTCAGTGACTGCCCGTTGCACAGAATATTTCCGGATCAAGCCCTGAATTTTTTCAGAAAGTACGGCAATTTCTCCTGTTTCAGATTGCTCCGTTACAACCTGAAAGGGACTTGCGGACAAGCCAAGAAGACGCCGCATCTGCCGATCATCCGGCGTGGAGGAAGCCTCCCCGGAAGCAACCCTTGCGCCCAGCCAACCGGAAGAGTCCGGAATTGCCCTTTGTTCACCAAGGGCACCCATCAGCACAAAAAGGCAAGGCAAATCCCGCTTTCTCCAGGCAGCCTCCTCCTGCTCGAACTCTTCCACATGAACTTCCCCATCACTGAACAACAGAACAACCGCTTTCCCGGATGGGCAATGTGCCGCCGTTTCAGCGACAAGTTCCAGCCCCCGACCCGGCGCAGAACCGGAAAATGGCGGACGCTCCGGCGCAACCGCCTCGACGGCATCCAGCCAGCTGCGATGATCAGTGCTCGGAGGAAAATCCAGCATGGGGTTCCCGGCAAAAGTCACCAGAGCCAATTCCCAGCCAGCAAAAGCCGACGGCAATTGACGCAATACCTTCTTTGCTGCCTCCAAACGGCTGCCCCCCTGCCCCGCCTCTGCGGTCATGCTGACGGAACAATCCAGCAGCACATACAACTGGGGCATTTCTTCAGATTCAGAGACAGCTTCTGCCCGAAGCCGGAAAAATGCAGACAATCCCGATAGTATTGCAGCACTGAGAAAAACCGCCGGCAGAAAAAGCAACCAGGAAGGACGCCGTTTCGTCAGCACTGCCGCCGCACGCCAAAGCCGGAGCTGTGCCAGAAAAATCAGCACAACCCCGCAAATTCCCAGTATGACCAACACAAACCACAAATCGTCCGCTCCATTAGTACAGCAAAACTTCTTTCCGGCTTTAAATTATACCACTATTCACACTTTTGCTTTCCGCAGACAAAACTTTCGTGCCTTTTCGTGCCTTTCGTTGTTAAAAAAACGTTCTCAGGAGTTTTTCATGCCTGACATTTCCGTTCAGCTTGGCAGTCTTTTTCTGCGCAATCCGGTCATTACCGCCTCTGGCACCTTTGGTTATGGGCGTGAATACCAGGACTTGCTTCCTTTTGAAGCGCTCGGTGCCATCACCGTCAAGGGGGTTTCTCCATTTCCCTCGGATGGCAACAGCATGCCGCGCACGGTCGAAGTCTATGGCGGAATGCTGAATGCCATCGGATTGCAGAATCCCGGCTTGGAAAAATTCATCCATGACCCCGATTATCTGCCGTTTTTGCGTACGGTGCCCTGCCCGGTCATTGTCAACATCTGGGGAAGAACCATTGCGCAGTATGCTGAAGTCGCCGAGCGGCTCGAAGCGGAAAAGCAGGGCATTGCCGCGCTCGAGATCAACATCTCCTGCCCCAATATCAAGGAAGGAGGCATTGCCTTTGGAACAGACCTTGTGCAGGCGGCGGCTGTCGTTTCTGCTGTCCGCAAGGTCACCACCCTGCCGTTGATTACCAAGCTAAGTCCCAATGTCACTAGAATTGGTGATTTCGCCCGTTGTGCCGTCGATCATGGCAGCGATATGATCTCGCTGATCAATACCATACCCGGCATGGCCATCGATCTCGAGACCCGTAAACCCCGCATTGCCAACATCACCGGTGGCTACAGCGGCCCTGGCATCAAGCCAATCGCATTGCGCATGGTTTACGAAGCCCGAAAAGCGGTCAAGGTGCCAATCATCGGCATGGGCGGCATCTCAAATGCCACCGACGCACTCGAATTCCTGGTGGCAGGCGCCAATGCCGTCGCCATCGGCACCGCAATCTTCAGCAACCCAAAATGCCTGCTCGAAATTCCAGAAGGCATCAAAGCCTGGCTCGATGAACACAATATCGCCAGCATCACAGAAATCATCGGCACCCTGAAGGCATGACGGATCATAAGCCATGAAAATTATCTTTGCACCGGATTCTTTTAAAGGCACTATACGCAGCCCGGAAGTCTGCAACATCCTGCAAAAGGCTTTTCAAGAGGAACTGCCAGGTGCGCAATACGTCTGCTTGCCAATGGCTGATGGCGGCGAGGGCACGGTCGAGGCGGTTCTGGCAGCGGGGAAAGGCGAACGCCGACAGATAACCGTCAAAGACCCTCTTGGACGCCCCGTCCAGGCCGAATTTGCTTTCCTCCCGGAAACCGCACAGGCGGTGATCGAAATGGCCTCCGCCAGCGGACTCGAACTGCTCGATAAGACGGAACTGAATCCTCTGCTGACCAGTACCTTCGGCACCGGACAACTCCTGCTGGAAGCACAACGCCTTGGCGCACGGGAAATCATCATCGGCATCGGCGGCAGCGCCACTGTCGATGGCGGCGCAGGAATGGCTCGCGCACTGGGATGCAGGCTGTTCGATGCGGATGGGCAGGAATTGCCCGAAGGCGGTGGGGCGCTGCGGCAACTTGCAACGCTCGATCTGAGCGGCCTCGCACAATGGAACCGGCAGATCAAAGTGCGCGTTGCCTGCGATGTCACCAATCCCCTGACCGGCCCTGCCGGCGCCACAGCCGTCTTCGCTCCGCAAAAGGGAGCGACGCCGGAGATGCTGCCAATCCTCGAAGCCGGCCTGCAAAACTGGGGAAATATTCTGATCAAACTGGGACTGATTGCAGATACCTCTCAGCCCGGCGACGGCGCTGCAGGAGGCCTGGGAGCGGGGCTGCGCGCACTGCTGGGAGCACGCATGGAATCCGGCGCACGCCTTATCGCCGAACTCGTCGGACTCGAAGAGCACCTGTCCGGAGCCAGCCTGCTGATCACCGGCGAAGGCTGCACGGACGAGCAGACCTGCTTCGGCAAACTGCCTGCTGTCGTTGCAGAATTGGCAAACAGCGCGGGAGTCCCGGCCATCCTCCTGTCCGGGGCAGTCAAAGGGTCGCAAAATCCCCTACGGGAAAAATTCCAGGCAATATTCTCCACCCTTTCGGAAGTCGCTCCACTCGATAAAACGCTCGCCGCCGCCCGTGAAAATCTTTATAATTGCGCCCGTGCAGTCGCCGCTACCCTGCGCATCGCCAACTGCGGCAAATAAAACTTATTTTTGTCCACGGAATACACGGAAAACTCGGAATTTATTTATTTGCGTTGATGCGGACTATCGGTTGGATCAAATGAAATTTTCCGACTTCATATATGTTTCCGCCAACATTCCAGCTTTTATCTTCCAGCTCGGCTTTTGTGAAATGGAACTTATATCTGTATGCTTTACCTGGATTAAAATCAGGAAGCATTTGTGTTCGCCGCAATATCCGGCTGTCATTGCAGGTCAGCTCCAGCTCCAGTTGTTTCGCAGGTTGCGGTCGTGATGTTGACAGAGCAAGTTCTAGAAAAGCATCTTCATCCTGATAACTTACACCAGCTTCAATTGCAATGTCGCCACAGATATCTTTAAGTTCGCCGATGCCGTAAAATACTGCAATTTGAAATGAATAGGCGTAAGAGTCGCCATAATTCATCACGGGACAGGGATTGAAAATGATGTGCATATTCCAGAACCAACGGCGATCCAAGCCGCCATAAAGCGCATAAAAATTACCATCTGGAAACAGCGATTCTTCCGGGACAATTAATACAAAAACCATTTGCTGATGCGGGAAACCAACAGCGATCCAATTTCGCGCGGGGGCGAAACTCCCGCATTTCCACCTGGAAATTTGTGTTATCGGCGGGGATACAGCTGTGCACTTGCGTCCACTGACGCTTGCAACATCACCCCGTATTGGATACAAGGGAATAAATTCATCAGTGCGATTGGGGTTTCCACCGTCCAGGTGAAATCTCCATACCGGCGGCGGCACTGAATATGCTGTTTTCGAATTTGACACAAAGCTGCTTGTCACATGAATCACAGAAGTTCCGGGAAGCAATGAAATTTTCCTGGAAAGATTCAGATTTTTCCACCCATAGTATTCTGCCGAAAGCACTACTTGTTTTTCGGAATATTCCTCAACTGACATTTCCTGTTCGGAGTGAGTTAAAAACGACCTCCAGAATTCATCACAGGCACCAATGCCATTGCTTACAAGTTTTGTGAACAAGGGATCAAGGCTTACCCGTTTCGTTTTGCGTTCCCGCAAAAAACGGTGTCCGTTGTTTTTATCTTGAATCTGTTGAATTCGCCCCAAGCTCTCAGGTAAAACCTCGAGCATGAGAAATTCATTTTCCAGATGCAGGCTTTTGTATGCAACCGGTTCTTCCTGTTGTGCCATCAGGGCAGGCAACAACAAAAACAGTTGCAACAAGACACATGTGAATTTATTCATGACCATTGGCCTTGAGTTTTTCTGATTCAAAGCAATGCTCGAAAGGCAGGGTTTCATCCCATATTTCGAACTTGTCCTGCATTTCCATGCTTATGCAATTCCAATAGATAGGACGAAATGGCATGAAATATTCAAAAACCTGGTCGAGATGATAGTTGAACTCGAGCAGCAGCGCATCTGCATGCGCTGCATTGTCGGCGTTGATTCGCAAAAAATTCTTGCTTATGCTGACACCGCAAGGCTTCTCATTCCGCCCAACTGAAATGCAGATTTGCGGGGTTTCCGGGTCTATTGCCCCGCCTTGAACAATGCGGGACAAATTCTTTGCTACCACTTTATGCTTTGCATCAAACTCAAATCTGGCATGCATTCTCTCGGCCTGGCGCCTTTCAGAATCATTTGGATTCTCCGGCAGCCGGATAAGAACGGTAATTTCGTTTTGTGCATTAGCAAAATGGAAGCTTTGCAATTCAGCGCGAGACAAGTGAAAGTCGGCGGAAGCATATTCCAGCACTAACTCTGCCTCGACCGGTATATCGATCAGGTTTGCTTTCACGGCTTGGTCATTTATCCGTACATCAACCAAATCATATTTGCGTATGCTACGAGGAATGATCGCAGTTTGAAAAGGCTTGTCATTTTTGAATTTTACAGTGAATTTTATTTTATCGAAATCCCGTTTTGAAGAAACCGTGGCGTACAGTCCGGATGCGGGAACATGGCTTAAACCGCATACACTTTCGTAAAGACAGGGGGCACGGGAAAGCAAAAGATCGCTGATTTCCGCCAAGCCGGAATGCAGGAAATTTTCAGTTTTTGCCCTGTCACGCATTTTCCTCACCCACAAGTATTGCGCCTTCCCTAACACGTCATGCTCAATTTTGAAAGAGAGAGGCATGGCATTTTCATAGGGATTGCCAATGAAAATAACGCTGTTCTCAGCCCTGCCATAACGGGCTTTATAAAGCATCTTACCGTCATCCTCGTATTCTATGGGAATTTGCGGCTGCCATCCCAGACGTCTGCATTCCAATAGTTCTGGCAAGGTATATTGAGCCAGGGCATTGCCATTCATCGTCGTATATAAGCCGGTCAATCCGTATTTGTAACAATTAAAGACGGTATAGACGCATAAGCGATTCACCTCTTCAAGAAAGTCTGTTTTTGACATGGTTCGCCAGTTAGGCAAGTGCTGATACAAAAAACGCACAAAGCCATTTCCGCGGACCAGCATAGGCAGCTGCCCTGCATTATACCTGGCAAGAGCGATACAAGTCGGAAAAGCGTCGTCAAAAAAACCATATTCATACATAACGATATCGCCATGTCCGGATACCCCATTCAGCCAAACAAAGGGTTGTTTATCGCCTGTCTCCAACGCGTGAGTGAAGTTAACCAGATCCACAACCGCGACCGATTGGTCGATAAATACGCCCTTTTCATCCCAGGCGCGCCCCAGCATTTCTGGATTTTTAGCAGCTGGGCCTCTATAAAATGCGCCGGGGCCGGCACCATCAAAGGCGAATCCGGGCGGTGCCAACTCTTCAAACACCTTGCGTGTATCTTCACGAAAAACTTTGCCATATGAGGTTCCCAGTGGGAAGGTCCGGATATGGTTGTCATAGCAATTAATCCATGGAGGTGCGATATACATCTGCACCCCATCGGTATCGTCATTGATTGCATCCGGGTAGTGTTTTTTAACCAGTGTTTCCTCGCTCCACAATCCGATGCAGGTATTATAAAATGCGTAGCCGAAATCTTTGCCAAAACGGCTGAACAAATTCCTGCGGCGTTGATGGAACTCTTCCCAAGTAAGGTAGCGGTAATCAAAGTCTATGCCGGCAATAGTTGTATGCCAGGCCCGCTGGAAATTCCTGTGCGGCGTATAGTCCCAAAGCTCTTTTCTGCCGTACATGTCGCCGGCTCTTTTAAAAGGCGCGTACAACCAAGTTAAGGTGCAATGATAACGTCGTGACAATTCATAATCCGGAGTTCCAATGAAATTCAGCAAATACTGATCTGTCCCCCATATATAAGGGTTGTCCTGCCCGACTACCGGCGTGACCAGCTCCGGGAACGAATCAAAAACCGCCTGAACGGCGGGTTCAACCAAACCATAACGTGCCGGAACCAATCCCGCCAACAGCCGAAATTTGAGATTTCGTTGGACGCCTATAGCGTGACGCTGTAAAAAACTCAGAGTGTATTCATCGGATGATATCGGCGAAAGCACTGTTCCGTGATAACTAATCATCTCGTGAGGAGGTTGTCCGACAAAGACAACCATACTAGGTGAAATCAGTGCTCCTACCGGAAAGGCTTGGGTTACGCCCGCCAGTTTTTGCACAGGGCGGCCTTTCAAGCCTAGTCGAGAGATCGTTTTTTCCTCTACTGCGAGCGTATCATGACCATTAAAAAAATAATTTTCCCCCGTTTCTTTGGGCACAAAAAAGATCAATTCCGGCTGCAGCAACAACTCCTCTGAACTACGATTACACAGTTCTCCTTCAAGTAGAGTCAGCTTTTCAAGTCTTTTTAGGCGCAGCTGCAAGGTATACTGCTCGCTCTGCAAGGAAACCGTGTCTTTATCTATAATTTGGATATCCAGATGATCATGCTTCTCGCTTTTCCCATTGAAAACACGTATATCACCGCGAATTTGCCGCTTTCGAGCCAAGTTTTTTTCTTGGAGTAATAACGGGTATTTTCCGGAAACAAATGTCAAATCAAAATAATCTGTGGCCGACGCACAGAAAGCAATCAGGATAGCAGCCGCAAAAATCGTGATTCTTTTCATAAAATGCCTTTTCAATTTAGCCTAAAAAAAAGCAGTCAAAGCTGACTTTTAGTCCTAATTCCTTTGTTTTCAAAATTTTGTGAAGCTCATGCTGTTCACCATGTTGGTGAACAGGGCATCTTCAGTACTACTGTGAGAGAGTTTTTTGATTTTTCGGTGATGGAAGAGGGAAGCCGGCTTCATGCCGACGAGCCGCCGGCGCTCCATATCGCCTCCGACTGAAAAAGTAAAGCCGACCTTGGCACATGGCGATCCGTCCGATCCGTCGTCCGTGTAAAGTCCGTGTCCCGTCCGTGTAAAGTCCGTGTCCCGTCCGTGTAAAGTCCGTGTGGGTTGCGGACGGTCAGCCCACGCCAAGTTTTTTCGTGTGGTTCGTGGTTAAAAAATCCTTTTTGGATGGGGTCTATTTATCATTCAGCATCGAGCAATGTGAATTCAGTGCCATCCGGCAGAATTCCGCCAATTTCACATTTATCTGCCAGTGCAGGACAAGCAAAGGAGCATGTGAAGGTATTTCCTGGTCGTAATGCTGGCATCTGGATTTGATGGGTGATCTTGCCGTTGATTTTCAGTTTGAATTCGCCTTCAGGCAGATCACAGCTGGTGGCAAAGCGCATTTCTATTTCGCGTTGTCCGTCTTTTTTATTGATTGCACAATCCACTGCAGTGTTCCCGGCAAGCTCCCGGATATTTGTCAAACCGGAAAAAATCATGAATTTGATTGAAAACGGATAGTTTTCTCCGGGGCCAAGTTGCTTTGCATTGTAGATAACATCCATGGTTTTGCAACTTTTCCCATCCGTCAGCATCCCCCACCAAGTATAGAATGAGCCATCTGGGAAAAGCTCGTTGTCAGGAATCATGATGGCAAAGATGAGCTGCTGGTCAGGATACACCGTCGCCATCCAATTTCTGGCAGGCGGCAAAATTCCTGGTCGCCCTGTTCCCACATGGGACGCATCGGCGTAATGGCAGGCACCCAGGGAATTTTCCTTGACTCCGCCACGAAGCGGAACTCTTAAAAAAGATCGGTCATGGTCTACTGGAACTACGTTGAACCAGGGACGCAATAAAAAACGCTGACCTTCTTTCAAAGTGACAACGGACTCGAAACTGAAACTTGAACAGTCTGCCGGCAAAACAACTTGACGTTTTAATTTGACGCCTAAAACTCCATAGGAATCGGAATTGAAGACCATCTTTTCCTTCTCATGCGAAGTAATCTCACACTGGCCGTCAAACTGGCCGTGATTGCTGCCCCAAAAAAATTCACAACACCCCATGGCATTGGTTTTATTTTTTATAAATAACACAGGGTCAACCACGACCTGCCAACTTATCCGCGGAAGCAGCAACTCGACTCCTGATGGTTTGTGCAATATCCTGTTCAAACGCCCCAATGATGTCGGCAAGAATTCAAGCCGCAGAATTTCATTTTCCAAAATTGCATTTGGAAAAGATAGCAAGCTTTTATCGGTAGCACCATCAGCGGCGAACAACACAAAACTTGCACACAATGAAATTGCTAATATGGAAAAGAACGCCTTCATTCGATACTCCAATGAAAAAATCTTGGCGTGGACTGACCGTTCGAAACCTATTTTTTAACCACGAACCACACGAACAGCCACGAAAATTTTATAGAGTTACTGCTTCGACGGATAGACCGGCACGTGGATTTGCAGTCTGGGATGTTGGTTTCTCCTGCTTTTATTCTAGTTTGCCTGCAGTTTATAGACGGCGATATCGCCGGAAACCAAGCTGCCGGATATCTGGGTGGTTTCTTCGCCAGTGCGGCAGTTGAAAATCCTTCCCCGTTTTTTGAAATCGCCTGAAAATGCAGTTTTGCTCCTGCTTAGGTTGACGAACACCATGAGCAGATTGCCATCTTGGTCAGCACGTAGGAAAGCCTCGCATCCTTGAGTCCGTGCAATCTCATCGCCCGCTATCTTATATTGGCTGGGAGCGAAAAACTGTTCATTCTCGGCTACGATTCTGGAGACCAGCGCTTGGGCAGAGAAGCTCCGGGCATCCAGGGTGGGGTAATTATAGATGAGAATGCCACCGGACGAATCGCACATGGCACGCATGAGTTCGGCTGCGCTGGTAAAGGTAGGCGGCATCCGCGAGCTGACTAGGTAGGGGTTGGCGATGACGCCCATGATCATGGGCTTGGGTTGTACAGCAGCCACGGTGGCCTTGATATCAGCGATGGGACGCCCATAGCCGGCGCCGCCAAAGTCCATATGCGCAATAAGCTTTTTCCAGTCCACGCCGTAGATAAACTTGGTTTGTTCGCTTTCATAGCCACTGTAGATATAAAATTCGAGTGCCGGGTTGTAATCTTTTATGCCCTTGTAGAGTGCTGCCGCCACACCGGCCATCTGCGAGGTCATAAAGTCGATCCATTGCTTGCTGTATTTGGCCTTGATTTCATCGGATGTCAGGTCGGCAGGCAAATCATATTTAGCAGCGAAGCGTCCCTGGCAGCGCGGACATAAGCAGGCAAGGTAACTGGTGTAAACTGGGCATTCATAGTCCCAGCAGATGATATCAGAGCTGCCACGGCGTTTATGCCATTCCGGCAGTTTTTCCGCAAGCCAAGCAGCGAAATCGTTGTCCTGCATTCGAGTAGAGCAGACGAAGGTCTTGGAACTCTTGCCGCTGGCGAATTCCACCTGTGCACTGTCCGGATATTGATCGAGGAAACTTTGCAGCGAGAAGTTCCAACTCTCGAAGCCGATCAAGGTGAAATATTTCAGCCCGATGGAATTTTTCACGCCTACTTCATTGTAGCCGCACGCCAAGGCATCGCGTAGTATCAGCTCTTGCAACGCCTTGTCATCCATGGAACTCAGCCAGCCGGCCCAGAGCTGAACATGAACTTTTTGGGGAAGTGCGCTTTTTTCTGCCGGCAAGACAAATACTTTGCATTCATTGGGCAGCTCACTCAGCGCCAGCGAATCCGCGCTGGTGTGAAAGTAGAATTTTGTCTCAAACGCATTGTTGCTTTCAGGTGCCCTGATAACGAAGGCTACATAGTGGTGCGATGGAATGTTCTCCACATATTTTCGTCTGTTCAAAAAGTTGATGCTGTAGCGTATATATGCCTGTCCCTGGCGTTGCAGTTTGCCGGTCATTGCATAGCTCAGGGGATACTCCTTATAGTATCCGCTCGCGCCCTCGAAGCTGAACCCTTCCGGCAGCTCGATATGGAACTGCATGTCATCGGCGCTATGGCCTTCAGGCAGCATGGGCGGAAAGAGCACTTGCTGCACATGGCCTGCCATGATGCTCAAGCCCTCCTTGCACCAGTCCGGCCAGAGCAGTGAATGTTCCAGCAGCAGGTTTTTGCTGTACCCCTGTGCGCTTTTTTGCCAGGTTTGGTCTACGCTGAAGCTGAAATCGCCAACCCGGAAGCGAGTGGTCTCTGCTTTGTCGCCGCTGACCGTGAGCTTGTTCAGGCCGCTGCTTAAGGGCTTGCCGGGTTTGATTTCCTTGCCATTCAAGCTTACCGTTAAACCCGGCACGTCCTCGAACTGCAGTTGGCTGGAAACAGTGCGCAACCTGATGGGCGGGCTTTGCAGCAGGGGGCGCAGACTGCCTGGCTCATAGCAGATGCTGTTAAAGATAAATTCACCGCCCTCGGCTATTTCAAAGCTACCTTCTTCTGAGACGAAATTTTCCACTTTGTCGTCTTTGCGCAGACGATTGAGCAGCAGCATGGGGTCCCCCTCGAGTGGCAGTCGGTTGCTGCCGGGGAAGAACTCTGCCGCAGTGCAGATTTCGCCTGCCAGCGCTTGTTTGGCAAAATGCAGGGGAAGCAGATTTTCCGGCAGGTGAAACCCCAGTTCTACAGCGGCATAGGAGCTGCTTTCGCTGCGGCTTTTTTCCACTCTGCCTATCAGTATGCGCAGCTCACCGTCATATTTTGCTTTGCCACCTATGTCTTCAAAGGGAATGGCCAATTCCACGCTGTAGTAGCCATTGCCGATTTGGGCAGCAGCCTTGCTACCTTGCGGATTGTACAGTTGCCTGCCGCTCCAGTAGTCCGGCGCATCGGACTGCGCACAGGTAAGCACGCCGTTGGCATTGACGACGAACTCGTACATTTTGCTTTGGCCTTGGCGCATAATCAATAGCAGTATGACATCATCGCCATAGCAGCTTCGCAGGTTCGGCGCTTGCAGCTTATTGCGGAATTCGTGCATGCGCTGATTGGCGGGGATCAGGGCGGATTCTTCGGCTTTAACGCCAAGATATAGTGCATTTTCATCATAGCCCAGCTTGAAGCTGGTTTGTTCGACAGCCAGGGTGTTTTCCCTGACCAGCCTGAAAGGCGAAACTTGTAAGGCGGACTGCCAGGAGCCCTCATCCAAATTGCCGTCAATCTGCGGTTTTTGGATAGGAAAAGCGCTGAGCAGGGGTTGCTCCAAATTTTGTGAAGGCAGTTGCTCAAGTTCTTCCGCCCGCATGTTCGCATTACTGCTCCAAGCAAAGCGGTCTATGTCCACATTTACATTCGGTTCGCCGTTGATCTGCATGCTAAGCGCTTCTCCCAAGGCTGCGCCGGTCAGCGGCCCCATGCTGAACCATGCGAACTGCGAGGTATTCAGCTCCGTTACGGCCAAGGCCTGTCTGTCGGAGCACAGCGCCAAGCGCATCTTGCTGCCTCGCTGACTGCGTGCCCGTACATAGAGATACAAGGGCTTGCTGCTGCGCGGTGCCGGAAAATCACGCAACGGCCTGTACCAGCGTTGCCCACTGCGATAGATGATGTCACTGCCCTGCTCTTTCCTGGTCCAGCCATTGGTGCCGGGGAAGTCTTCAGCCTCGAAAACCAAGGCCGGTACATCGGCTTCATCGAGTTGGGGCGTTTCTATTTCCTTGACGCTTAGCGAATGCAGAGCGAAAGCTTCATCGGAAAGGGTGTATATGCATAGTGAGAGCATGCCTCTATTGCTGTAATAGCTCAGACGATGCAAACCACCGTTTTCCAATTCATCTGTATAGGTGGTGGCCGGTGCACCGAACGAGGCCATCTGCGTCCTGCTTTTGCCTGTGACTTGTGCTTCGACAAGATAGCGCCCTGGCCGTGGCAACGGTACATTGATTTGGGTGCCGCTGCCAAGATATAGTTTGCCGCCTTGCAAGACCGGTGCCTGGTCGCGGTAGGGCTTGAACAAGGAAAAGTCCCGGGCAAAGTCAGCCTGATAGACCGTTCCGCCGCATAGAGCACTTGGAAAGGCAAATGCCAGAAGCAAGAAAAAAGTTCGCATGAAACACCCTTGTAAACGTGATATTTATTGCTGCCGTAATTGATAACGGCCCTAAGGTTTATGACCAGTGGCTGTGCTTGCCAAAAAGCCCGCAGGCATTCAAGGACAGGGAGTTTTCATTCATTTTCATAGACATGGACAAGAATGGACTTTCCGCTTGATGGACGAATGGACAGGTTTTTGTCCACGGAAAGCACGGAAAACGCGGAAAAATTTGTAGAAGTGTTACTTTGACGGATGGAATTGCATGCGGTTTAAAAAGTAGCGCAACCGTCCCGGTTGTGTGATTGATGTTTGCCCTCCCACACTCGAACGCTCCCATGTGCAGGCGGCAGGATGCTGATTGGTCGATCAGTCGCCTTACGGCATAACGCTTTGCGCCGTAGGCGCTTCACCATGCTTAACCCCAGGCTTCAGCCTGGGGTGAGGCGCCCCCCAAAGACAGTGCCTTGTAAAGGCACCACAATCAGACAGGAAAGTGCTTATATGCCAATGACTTGGAGCTTTCTTTCCAGAAAAAATCTTTCACAAAAAAGAAGATTTTGAGGGATAGTACGCCCTGTTCACCAACACGGTGAACGGTATGAACTTCACAAAACTTTGAAAACAAAGGAATTAGGAGAAAAAATCAGCTTTGACTGCTTTTTTTAGGTTCAAGGATTGTTGCATGCGACCCACCAACCGCTCCAAGTATACTGAAACCAGGGGCAGGTGTAGTATCTGGTTCCCGCCTTGGTACGGTTGAGTTCCTGTACATGGCCGTCAAGCTGCACCATGTTGGCCATTTCGCCATGGCGATAATGCCAAGGGTAGGACGCATCTGGTCGGGTTGGCGCACCGTAACCATAGGCATTGATAGCTGATGAGAAATAATTGACCGGAGCACTAGAAAAATGATTCCGTAGAAATACGTTGGGTGCCGAATCTGCAAAGATGGTGGTACGCGCCGGATAAACCAGATATTTTGAACTCATGGTCTGAACCGTACCGGGGCCGTATCCAAATACAAACATATTGATGCCGTAGTTGACATTGCTATGGAGAAACCACCAGTAGTTTACCGAAGGGCACTTTGTGATCGCTTGCGTGATATAGCCATCCTCCACAAAAATCTGGAAATAAGGCTTTTCGTCACGCATCGCCTTGTTATAGGGTGTACAGGCCCAATCATTATTGTCCATCGTGTATTGAATGAAACCAAGACCATATTGGCGCAGGTTGTTCTTGCATTGCGTCGAACGCGCTCGCTCACGAGCCTTGCCCAAGGCCGGCAGCAGCATCGAGGCAAGGATGGCGATAATCGCGATTACGACCAGTAATTCTATCAATGTGAACAGGTTGCAATTGGAACGTGACATGGGAGACCTCCTTGAATTGAAAAGTGAAAAAAACGTTTTGACAAACTTGACTATCCGATCCGAAATTGTTGTGTTAACTATCACGTAGGGCGTTTTCTAAAGATTTCGCCTTCGTTTCGCTTTTCATTTGCTTGGCAACTTCCGCCGGAAAGACGAAGGATTTCCTTTCGACGTAATCGAATTCCCGGCATATTTCATTTTTGATTTTTTTCTTTTGCAGAATCGCCTCGATAGCCATTTCCGCGTATGTTTGCACATGCGAATTAAAGGTGCTCAGAGGCACCCGGCAGCATTCGGACGGCTCGTCATTTCCCCAGCCCAGCACCGCGATATCGTCCGGCACGGAAAGACCTCTCTCACACACTTCAGTGATCAGACCGGCGGCAACGCCGTCATTGGCAATGAAGATACTGCGAAAATAGTGCTTCTCCCGCATTTTCAGAACACGGTCGGCCAGCATGCGTCCTTCCTTGTAGCGATTGCCATCGTGCGCAATATGGAAAATTAGTTCCTCACTGTCCAGGATTTCCGGCACCAGCTCCTTTTCCTTACTGGTCCAGAGTACGGTGGCCACCGGCCCCAGGCCGCAAGCCTTGATCTTGCCTAGTATCTTGGGAACAAATTCCGAGGCGTTGGCACCCATGCGCAAAATGCCTTCTTGTATGCCACCATCAAGCGGACGTGGAAAAGTATAGTCGGTGACATACATGCGCATGTGCTTGAGCAGCAACCGACAATTCTCATGGTCGGTCAGCCAGGCGTCAACCATCCGCGAAGCCTTTGGCGTGCTGCGCTCCATGCTGCTGGCAGAATTGACGGGACAGGGTTCGTGGTAAGGGCCGAAAAGGATAACATCCTCTACCCTGAGACCGCGTAAAGTACCCAAAGCCTGAGCCAAATGAGAAAGATGATAGCCTAAAACTACATACTCACGCCCATGAGCAGCAAGGGTATCCATGGCATAGCGAATGGCAGGAAAGGACTTCTCAAAACCAGAACGGTGGGAAAAAACTATCCCGACAGGAGGTGTGCCACCACCAGAACGACGCAAACGACGGGCAGATAAATCAGGTACATAACCGCGCTTGCGAGCAAATGAACGAATCAACTCGGCATTCTCAGCACGTATGCGGTAACGGGGATCATTCTCGCGACCGGAAAGACAAACTGATACCGTAGTCGTGGAAAAATTTAAAGCATCGGCTATCTCTTTGATCGTAATCATAAAAATGAACTCAAACTTCCTAACTGTAACGATACAGATGACCCTGAACTAATGAACATGTCAAAAAAGGCAAGGAAATTTTTCACTGTAACGATAAAGATAATCTTCGAATTATGCTTTGTCAAATGCAAAAATGTTTTTTTTTGCAAAAAAATTTCGCATGAAGCTGTGTAGGCAAGAAATTCTTTTTGAACAACGAAATGCCCGAAGAGACTTGGGGGGGACTAGCGTCCACAACCTATTTTTTAACAACGAAAAGACACGAAAAGGCACGAAAATTTTATAGAGTTGCTGCTTCGACGGATGGAATGGCACGCGAATTTGCAGTCTAATTGGTTGTTTTATCTGACAGATCGGCGGATTGGCATAACATATTACGCCATAGGAGTTTACCCATGTTTAACCCCAGGCCTTTGGGTGGGAAATCCCCCCCAAAGGCAGTGCCGTGTAAAGGTACCACAATCAGACGGAAAAGTGCTTATATGCCAATGACTTGGAGAGTGCTTTCCAAAAAAATCTTTCATAATCGCTCATTGATGAATTTGGACAATGTGATTCTATGGACATGCAATTTTCGGGCTATCGATGATTTGGAAAATCCGGCAGCCAGGCAATTCCGGATAATTTCTTCCTTGCCTGTCAATTTTGTGTGGGAGCTTTTCCGACCTTTGGGACGCCCCAACACAATCCCCTCAGATCGTTTCCGTGCTAAAGCTTCCTTTGTGCGCTGTGAGATAAGATTCCGTTCAATTTCAGCTGAAAGGCCAAAAGCGAAAGCAAGGACTTTGGAGCTGATGTCAGAACCAAGACGATAATTGTCTTTGATAGTCCAAACCTGTATGTTGTTTTTCATGCAGTCATTAAGAATTGCCATAATCATAAGGAGACTTCTTCCAAGCCGCGACAGCTCTGCACAAATCAGCACATCGCCTTTCCGCATTTTATGCAATCCTATACCAAGTTTTCGCTTTTCCGGCTCTTTTGTTCCAGAAATTGTTTCCTCAATCCATACGTCTATGCCAATATTCGCTTCGTTGCAAAAGCGATTGATTTCGAAGCGCTGGTTCTCTACTGTCTGCTTGTCAGTGCTGACACGAATGTACCCGTAATACATGTCTACTCCTTATTTCACCTGATCACATATCGATGAATCGCCATCGAAATTACTTTCATGAACAGGATTATCTGGAATTGAAACCGCCAATGGGATTAATTTAATGAGCGGTTTTATTCGACAACATTCAATGGAGAATGCTTTCAATACATCAGACAGCTGGGTCATTCTCAACCCAATCGAGCAGTCCATCAAAGCCAAAATCGAAAAGATCG
>JAPXLT010000074.1:7311-16960 GCA_033809415.1 Lentisphaeria bacterium | reverse complement strand
GCAGGGGGCAGGGTGCGGGGGGCGGGGTGCGGGGGGCAGGGTGCAGGGTGCAGGGGGCAGGGGATGTGTCTCCAGTCCACAATGTCCACAATGTCCACAATGTCCACCGCATTCGACATATACGGGGTGCGTGCTCATACATCAAAGCAACAACCCTATATAAAATTTCGTGCCTTTTCGTGTATTTCGTGGTTAAAAAATCCTTTTTGGATGGGGTCTACTCATGACGAAGATATCCCGCAAGCGGCGGATCAGACAATATTATGCACCCCGGGTCTACCCGGATCGTGAAGGCTATGTAATCCTGAGCTGGAGCACCAGGGAAGCCCAGGAACAGCGTTTTCAGGTGTTGCTGGATGTCTTGCGCGAAAATTTTGCCGAGGGAACCTGCCCGACGTTGCTGGATGTCGGCTGCGGTCTTGCGGAACTAGCTGTTTTTTTGAAAAACGCGGGCTGTCCGGTATGTTATACGGGTGTTGATCTGACGGCGAAGGTGCTCCAGGAGGGGCAACGGCGTCATCCCGGATTGGATTTGCACGTGCTGGATGTCTTTGCGGAACCCTGCCCTTTTCCGGAACAATCCTTTGATGTGGTTTTCGCTTCCGGAATTTTCAATATGGAATTAGGCAATAATGATGCCTTTGCAGTATCGGGGATGCTGCGCTTGGCGGCTCTGGCAAAACATCTGGCCGTCGCGAATTTTCTGCATATACGCAATGAATTTCAGCATTCACTATGCCATTATTATGATCCTAACTTCCTGCTTGCCAAGCTGCAACAAGCCGCATTGCCAGTCGAGCTGCTGGAAGACTATCTCGATAATGATTTTACACTAGTATTTAAGAGATAGGGTGCAGGACAATACTCGCTACTTAAGATTTTTTAACCACGAAATACACGAAAAGGCACGAAATTTTTTTATTGGGTTGTTGCTTTGACGAATGAGCTTGCATAGGTCGGACAAGTCGGACGGGTCGGACAAGTCGGACGGGTCGGACAAGTCGGACGCTGTGGGCTAGCCGCACGCCTGTCCCCTGCCCCCTGCCCCCTGCCCCCTGCCCCCTTTATTGCAACAAGCAGCATGAGAGGATATTGACTCCGAGCGCCAGGGCATCTCTCGGGTGGATTCCGCCGCAATATGGGCATTCTGCCAGTTCCCAGCCGCAGGCCAGGCCGACCGGCGAGAAGATCACTGCGAGGTGTCCTTCATGGCGGATTCCATAGAGTTCCGGGGGGATGCGTCCCTGCACCTGTAATTTTTCGGCGAGTGCAGGTCTTGGCTGGACGTCCTTGATATGATTTGGGAAAACAAAGATCGGGTGATTGTTCTGGATTCGTTCGAGTTGTGCGCCAGGCAGTACCTTGCTTATTTCGATGCGGAAGCTTTCCGTGAAGCCTTTCCGCCCGCAACAGCTCTCGGCGAAGAGGACGCCACCGCGGAGCAGATAGCTTTTCAGGTTGCTGCGTTCCTGCTCAGTTAACACGAAATCCTGATGGCCAGTCATGTAGACGAAAGGCATATCGAACAACCGGCTGGAACTCAGATCGACTTCCTCGCGCTCGAAACGCACCGGGGTTTTGGTTTGTTCATGGAAACTGTTCAGCAGCATGGACAGCCCGGAATCACGGCACTTCCATTGACCACTGTATTTTGCCTCCGCAATTAGAAATTTGCCGGTTTTTGTTCTTTCGGCATCGACGAAATCGAGTGCCTTGCTGAGCGGGAGTGCTGCGGAGCGTTCTGCGGTGATATAAGCCATCAGGTTGGCACCGAGCTGCTTGGCAGTTTCGATTTCGTATCCGAGGCAATGGTGTCGGTCAGTATCGGGCTGATCGTCCCAGCCGCAGCTGACATCCCAGCGGAAGAAGAAGACGGCAGTGCGGCAGCCGATATCGATGCCGATGATCGCGGGGTCGCCATTGCGTGCACCGGCTTTCAAAGCATAGGGGCGATAGCGGATGTTCTTGATGTCGAAAAAGGAGCGGAAGACAGGGTGATCCGTATCGAGAAAATAAGGCGGTCTCTCGGGGATCAATTCGCGCATCTCACGGACGGCGGACTGCACAAAGGCGGTGCGCCCGCAGCAAGCATCCATGACCAGGGTGCCACCCCGTAGCAGATAAGCACGCAAACGTTCGCGCACTTCCGGGGAAAACTCGAAGGCATCATGCCCAGTGCGGTAGAGGACAGGTATGCTTTGCGGGTCGCTAGGAATCTGCGTTTCCGGCAGATTCATCTCACTGAAATGCACATTCAGGTTTTTGGCCATCCATTTCAGCAGATTTTTACAGTCGCCTGGATTAGTCGCCCAGTCACTCTGCTTCTTGGTTGCAATCTTGGCAATTAATACCGGCGGCCTGGGCGGATTTTTCTTTTCCGTGCGCCGCAGAGGCACTACCGGCAAAGGCAGCGGAGGCAAGCCCTCCGCCGAGGAATGCTGAGCGGGCGGAGTGGCCGGCGGCAGAGGAATACAGGTATAGGATGTCTCCTCTTTGGCAACATCACTGTCCAAGCCAAGACCACGCAGCAAGGCATCCTGCCCAGCGGATTCCAGGGAAATCAACAACGCAGCAATAAGCAAAGTCAGAGATCGGATGGCGTTCTTCATGAGAGTAACCTCCTTGTTTTGTACTTGCTTACTATAATGCACGAAAATTTTCGTACTATTGCCCAACTTCTTCTTTTTTGGAAAAGATTTTTTATGGACGATGGACAGGGACAAGAATGGACACGATGGACTGAATGGACAAGAATGGACTGCTGAATGGACGATGGACAATGGACAATGGACAATGGACGATGGACGATGGACGATGGACGATGGACAATGGACGATGGACAGAGATTATGTCGCGCCTTCAGGGGGAATCCCAACATCGCCGATCCGACCGATCTACTTGATCCGACCGATCTACTTGATCCGTCCAATCCATCGGAGAAACCAATAGGCCAGATCACAAATTCGCGTGCCATTTCATCCGTCGAAGCAGCAACCCCTATAAAAAATTTTCGTGCTTTTTCGTGTGGTTCGTGGTTAAAAAAGAAGTTACTGGATGAAGACGGGTTTGATGTGGCGTTCGAAGATGTTGGTGGTCACGTTTTGTGCGACGACCGGTTCGAATTGTTCGAGTGCATCAAGATAGCGGTCGCCCATTTCAGCGGCAATGCGGAATGCGACATGCAGCATCTGGCGGAAATGCAGGTTGTAGTCCGCATTGCTCTGGTCATGCCGCAGAGCCGAACAGAACTTTTCGGCATTCCACTTGGCGACTGCGACCGGCTTGGGCAATTTTGCGGTATCGATATCGATGACGGTGGCATAGGGCTTGCAGAGTTCATCAAAGCGCTTGTAAGCCTGCGCATAGATATCCTTGGCCAGTTCGAGGCCTTCGCCGCCGGCGGTTGCTAGCCCAATCAGTTCTTCGAGCCAGGTGGTGCCTGCCGTCTTCAGATGTAGTCCGGCATCAAAGCGTTTCAGGGCATCTTTAATGATCGGATAGATGGAAAATTTATCACTGCCAGAATGAACGCTCAATTTCAGATTTTTGGGCAAACCAAATTTTTCGACAGCGTATTGGATGACGGCCAGGTCTTCGTTGAACTCCTTTTTGAACTGAGCCAAGTTGCCGACATAGTCAACGCCTTTGTTGAAACGTCCGGTGAATTTCGGGGCAATCGTCTGGGCAGGGATTTTTTCATCGGCAATCGCCGCCAGGATGAACAACATATCGACCGGTGTTTGCGGCAGGTCGGTTTCGTCCATGGATACCTCGGCGATGAAATTTCCAGCGCCTTTTTTGCTTTCAATGTGCCGGTAGAGTTTTCCGGCCTCCTGAACCGCCAGCAGATACTTGCCGGCAATCGCTTCCGCTTCTTTAGCAGTGACGGCGACAGCTGCCTTGATTCCGGGGATTTCGAGATTTTTGCCAATCAGATCGGCATGTTTTTTCAGAAAGGCCTTGATATCCTTTGCGGCAGCAGGTTTGCCGCTGAAATCCGCGACATCCAAGGTGAAGAAGTCGCTGGCATCCATGAATAGATCGACATTTTTGAGGTTGATATGATCAGCGTCAACATGGTATTCACCAGTAAAGCAAAAGGCATTGACAGCTTGGGTGACGGCAGCACGTACATCACAGGGGGAGGTGCCAATGATCGAATGTTCGCGGAAGGATTTGTTCCAGACTGGCGCAATGGCCACACCCAGACTGCGCGCTTTAATAATTGCCGCCAGTTGTGCCCGTGCCTGATGGCCAAAACGGTCGCCGACGCCCATGCTGTATTTCGACAGTTGCATTACATTGTCTCCTTGTCTGTTGGTTGAGAATTCTTGAAGAAAGCGATGATATTTAGATGAAAACTATGGTTGCAGACAGGCTTTACCGGCTTGCAGACGAATGATCAAGTCGGTTTTTGCTGCCAATTGCTGATCATGCGTGACCATGACAATGGTGCGCTGGTCACTTTCGCGCAAAGAATTCAGGATGCGGATGATTTCCGCAGCGGCTGCCGCATCGAGGTTGCCGGTTGGTTCATCGGCCAAGATGATCTGCGGATCATTGATCAGAGCCCTGGCGATGGCAACGCGCTGCTGTTCCCCACCGGATAGTTCGCGGGGGCGGTGCTCGAGACGGTCCGCCAGGCCAAAATCGCTGAGCAGGCGCTTAGCCTTGCGGCAGGCTTCCGTGCGGTCGCGTCCGAAATATAATGCCGGCAAGACGGCGTTTTCGAGAGCCGTAAGTTCCGGGAAGAGGTGATAAGACTGAAAGATGAAGCCGATTTTATCGCGGCGCAGCCTGCTCAGTTTTCTGCGGCCAAGGCGTGCGAGGTTCTGATCTTCGAGCAGGATCTGCCCGGCAGTAGGTTTGTCCAACCCTCCGAGCAGATGCAGCAATGTGGTTTTGCCGGAACCCGATGGACCCACCAGCGAGACCCAAAGCCCCTTCGGGATTTCGAAATTCAAGCCGTCCAGCACCTGAATCGAGCTGCCATCGATGCGGAAATGCTTTTTCAAGTCAATGATTTGATAGAGGATATTGTTATTGCCGGCCATGTCAATGATCCTCCTGAAGGGCTTTTGCTGGTTGCAATGCCGCAGCATAGATGGCCGGGATCAAGGCAGCCAGGATGCAGATGGTCAGGGAAAGTGAAATGATCATGATCAAGTCGGTGGGCGTAGTCAGGGCGGGGATTTTCATCAGGTGATAGAGTTCGGGCGGAAAGATTTCATGTCCCATGATGGCACTGAGCAGGCTGGCGATGTTGTCACGGAAAGCCATGACTGTCAGGCCGAGGGCGACACCTAAGGCGGTGCCTAACACCCCGATTATGCCACCCTGCAACAAAAAAATCCTGGCGATGGTGAAGCCGGACATGCCTACTGCCTTCAACACGCCGATTTCACGGGTTTTCTGGACGACAACCGTAATCAGGGTGGTGGCAATGCAGAAGGACGCGACTAGGACAATAAAAGTCATCAGGAAAGTCATCAGGTTCTTTTCCACTTGAAGAGTGCCGAAAAGCAGCTTGTTTTTTTCCTGCCAAGTGACGAAGTGACACATGGGAAATTCCCGTTTGAGTTTTTCGGTCAATTCGTTCATCTGCATGGGGTCTGGCACTGCAATCTGGATCGAGGTTGCGCTGCCCCAGTCCAGCCCCATTAGTTCAGCGGCCTGATCCAAGTGCATGACTAGGACATTGTCATCGTAATCGGCCACCCCCATCGAATAAAATCCCGCCACGCGCACCTCTTCCGGCAAATATATCTCATCGGGTTCCCGGACTTCCACACCGCCATCCTCTTTCCAGACAATATTCCGGGTCAGGCGGGCAGGGGAATGAATCAGGAACTCATCACCTTCTCGCAGTCCGGTCATCATTCCCAGGCGGGCACCGAGGATCACTTCACCATCCTTGAGGATATGCCCTGGATGAAAATAATTGCGCTGGATCGAGGTGACGTTCTTTTCAAGATCAGGAATGATGCCCCTGATGACCTTGGGCAGAATCTGCTTCCGTACCTGAATCAACGCATTGCCCTCGATAACCGGCGTGCTTTTCAGACCATGCTTCTCTAGCTGTTCGACAATCTCGAGCGGTTTGGCAAAACTTTCCGCGAGGACGGGATATGCGGTCAGGTGCGCCTGCATGCTCATGATGCCTTCGCGGATATCACGGTCGAAACCAGCCATGACCGAGCTGACAATCAGCAAAATGGCCACACCCAGAGTCGGTCCCAAGATGGAAAGCAGGGTGATGATCGAGATAAAGGTGCGCTTCGGCTTTAGATAGCGCAAAGCCAGAAAAATTTCTGCCGGTAATTTCATTTTTATTTAGGGGGCAGGGTGCAGGGTGCAGGGGGCAGGGTGCAGGGGGCAGGAGGCAGGAGGAAAACAGGGGGTGTGGGGATCAGAAGAGTTTTTGGATTGCGGTGACGGCTTCGTCGGTGAGTTTGTAGCCGCCATCGGAGCCGACTTTGCCATTGATGATCAGTCCGCCGTATCCGCCGAGTCGTTCAGCTTCGGG
Organism: Lentisphaeria bacterium; assembly: GCA_033809415.1. Taxonomy (GTDB): domain Bacteria; phylum Verrucomicrobiota; class Lentisphaeria; order Oligosphaerales; family Oligosphaeraceae; genus JAQVUB01. Next base: position 10,434 of record JAPXLT010000074.1, on the reverse strand, counting down.
GCTGGGCAGGTAGCTTCCTGAGCCTCCGGAGAGTTGCACGACGAAGGTTTGTTTTGCTGAGGAGCGTGCTTTGATGATCTGTCCAAAGACCAAGTACAACTCGAATGGGCAGTTGACAATGGCAGAGTCACCGACGCGCAGAGCCTGCATGTCAAACTCGAAATTCGGATTGGCATCCTGCATTTCATAGCGTTTGATGACTGCTTTTTCATTCTGGATCAGAACAAAATGATGCAGTTTGCTGTCGTAGGGGCCGGGCCGGTTCGGAATGGCTTCATTCGCATGCGTTTCCCGGCAGAAATCAAGGAAAGCTTCATATTCCGGCATCGTGGCAAGCAACTGTTCGAGTTTTTCCTTGGCCTTGCGGTAATCCTGGAAGGAGGCACGACGCATCGGCAAAGAGACTCGTTTGCAGGTATGCTGGAAAATCGGGTTGGTTTGAATTTTCCCGACCGTTTGCGGGAAAGCTTCCTGCACGGCGCATGTCAGGCGTTTTGCCAGTTCGGTGACGCCGTCCGCATGCCAGAAATCCGGTTCGGTTCGGTATGCGCGTGTCAAGTCGCGGGGTGACTGACATCCTGCCGCGCTGATCTGGCAGAGTGTATGGAAGTCTGCGCCGAACTCGAGTTTAAGGTTTTCGCGGGTTGCTCCCATGTAGTCCGAGGATATCTGATATGTGGATTCCATAACTTGGGATGGGCAGGCGACATTCAGGATCATGCCGGTGGGTTTTCCATCTGCATTGAAGGTGAACAACATGTCCACGCCGGAGTCTTCACCGGCTTCCATGCCGATAAAATCCGGGCGAGTGGTGTCACCGTACATTTCCGCAGTGCCGTTCGTATACACTGCACGCCGACAATGGCCGATGCGGGCATTGCCGAAAGCTGGTGCAATGCCACCAGCAGAACGTCCCTTCCAGGCAGCTTTTGCCGCTGACAAAATCTGCGTTTTGAGAAAGACCAGGTAATCGGCCGGTTTCAGGGCATCCTGATCCAGCGGCAGCCAGTCCCGGAAGAGGCCGGATGCTTGAGTGTACGGGGCGTTGTGCGTATGAATGGCATTCAGAAAGATGCTTTCCGGACGCAGGACTGGAATTTCCCGATGGATGATGGCGCGTACATCTTTTTGCAAGTCCTCGGGAAAACTCACTACATCCAGAGAAATCATCAGAGCCTGCTCGTGCCCTTTCTCGAGAACCAGTGCGACGGTTTTGATGCGCGAATGGATTCCAGTCGCCAGACGTTGATAGTATTGTCCAGCGAGTTCGACTTTTTGATTATCCGGCGTGATGTCGGCTTCTCCCCAACCAATCTGTAAAGACTCTTTCATGTTATCAACCTTGCTTCTATCGCCAATTTCCGTCTTTTTTTCTCCAACCGATCTGCATCAATTTGTTGTCCGTGTCCCGTCCGTGTAAAGTCCGTGTCCCGTCCGTGTGGGTTGCGGGCGATCAGTTCGCCCCAAGTTTTTTCGTGTGGTTCGTGGTTAAAAAATCCTTTTTGGATGGAGTCTAGTTATGAAGTGCAATCCACTGTTTTTTAGCGGCGGATTCTTTTACTTTTTCCAGCAGATACTGGATATAGACACCCTGTTCCAACGTGGGGCCGACGGCTTTGCCGGTGTGAACAGAATTCAGGAACGTGTAGAGGCAGTGCATGTGCCCGCGCATCCAGCCGATCGAGGCCTTCGGTGTCGGGAACCCAGCGGGTTTGTCGTAGCGCTGTCCGCAGTCGATGGCAGTCCACCCGCGCACTCCGCCGAGTGGTTTGCCGTTTGCGGCAGTATCATAGAAATAGAGCCGGTGCCAATCCATCGGCATTAATTTGATGGCGCCTTTGCTGCCGTAGATTTCAAAACTGACTTCATCTTCGGTGCCGGTGGCGATCTTCGAGGCGCTGATCAGGCCGAGAGCGCCATTGGGCAGCCGCATGATGAGCTGCATGTTGTCCTCGGCATCGACTTTCAGAATCCGGGTGGGGTCTTCGGCAGAGGGGCGCTCCGGGTAAGCGATCCAGGTGGCGGCGCTGAGTTCCCGGAAATCCCCGAGCAGGTAATGCATCAGATCGAGGATATGGCTGCCCAGGTCGGCGACAACGCCGCCTCCAGCTGCGCCGGAGAGCTTCCACTTCAGCGGTGCCTCCGGGTCGGCGCTGCCGGAATGCAGGTAGGCTGCGCGGAATTCGAGGATTTCGCCAATGCGACCTTCCTCGATTAGTTGTTTCGCACGCATGGTAACCGGGAAAAACCGATTTTGCAGAGTCATCTGCGAGATGCCCCGGTAGTTTTTCAGGGCCTCCTTGATCTGTTGCGCTTCCGCCCAGGTTGCAGTCAGCGGTTTGTCGCAATAAATATGCTTCTGCTGTTGGATGGCTGAGAGTAATGCTTCACAGTGCAGATTATTTGGCGTGCAGATGTCAACGATATCGATCTCGGGGTCTTCGGTGATTTGCCGGAAATCGTTGACTGGCTGGGCGGTTCCCAACAGCTCTGCGGCTTGACGGGCGGTTTCAGCCTTCGAGGTGCATACTTTGGTGATTTGCGAGCGGAAATCCTTCTGATCATAAAAAAGTGGAATATTCAAATGCCCGTAAGCATGCACCTTGCCAATAAAACCAAATCCAAGCATTCCGACTTTATAGGTCTTCATTAATACTATCCTCGAGTTCTTATTTGCTGTGATTTTTATGGGCGCCTGCCCGTGCCACGCGAATTCTGGCTTCTTTATAGAATATAATACACAGGAAAGCTTTTTCCCTGTTCTCATAAAGAAATGATGGTGGGAAAAAGGGGTGCGGGGCAATACTCGTTACTTTAAGATTTTTTAACCACGAACCACACGAAAAGACTTGGCGTGGGCTAACGCCCACAACCCACACGGACTTTACACGGACGGGACACGGACTTTACACGGACGGGACACGGACAACAAATCGGACGGATCAGTCGGATCGGACGGATCAAGTAGATCGGTCGGATCGGTCGGATCGGCGATGTTAGAATCAGCCCTGAAAGGCGTGACATAATCTCTGTCCATCGTCCATCGTCCATTGTCCATTGTCCATTCAGCAGTCCATTCTTGTCCATTCAGTCCATCGTGTCCATTCTTGTCCCTGTCCCTAG
>JAPXLT010000074.1:0-7301 GCA_033809415.1 Lentisphaeria bacterium | reverse complement strand
AAAAAAGGAGAAGTTGAGCGATAGTACGAAATTTTTTATAGGGTTGTTGCTCTGATGGATGGGATGGCATGCGGTTTAAAAGTAGCGCAACCGTCCCGGTTGTGATTATTCTGATTGTCGTGGGGTGCAGGGGGGGCTTGTCTTGTCCACACTGTCCACCACGTCTGACCCGCACCCCGCACTACGCACTACGCACCCCGCACTACGCACCCCGCACCCCGCACCCCGCACTACGCACCCCGCACCCCGCACCCCGCACCCCGCACCCCTGTCCCCTGTACTACAGAAGACTGACGCCTTACTGCCGGGGTGCCTTACCATGTGTCGCTATAATATGAAACATCCGACGCTGTCAAGCTGACAAAACGCCAGAAACTCGAATAGGCCGCCAGGCTCTCGCGGGTTGAATTTGGCACCCGCTTCCGGGCGACGTTTTCGGCATGGAAGTCCATGAAGAGGAAGGTGCTTCCTCCAGGTCCATCCGACAGGAAAAACGCATGGTCCGAATCCGCATTGTATCCATGCGGATAGACTACCCGTTCACCCCCTGACCCCCAGTTAGTGCTACAGGAATTATATCTACTTTCGCCAAAATAGGCTGAACGCGACGGTTTTTTCACTGCGCTGAGCTTTTGATTGCGGTAAGTAAGGTTCCCCAGAAGATGGGTCAAGCCAAAACCATGCGCTTCCGCATTTCCAGTCGGGAAGGTCTTTTGGATATAATTGAATCCGCTGCGGGCGGGGCAGGCAAACGGGCTGGCAACGAAGATATTATTATAGCTGCGAAACCAGCCGCCCAGGCTGGCCCGCATGTTGTGATTCAGATACGGCGCCACCAGGCCGGTAGTCGGCTGTCCATGATACCAGCCCTTGACACCGGAAGCCCAGCTGCCGCTTGCCGACGCCCAATATACCACCAGCTGATCCTCATAGTCATCCGAATACATCATGAATCCCTTGCCCATCTGACCGACATTGCTGATGCATTTGACCAGATGCGCCTTCTCGCGGGCTTTTGCAAGAGCCGGAAGCAGCATCGAGGCCAGAATGGCGATGATGGCGATCACGACCATTTTACATAAATTGTTGTTGCATTTTATTTTTCGTGTGTTATATTGACTTTTTGTTTATTTCAAGCGCTTTTTTCGGCTTTTCCAGGCCGTTTTCATTCATCCCATTCACGCCTCCACACATCAAAATTCATTCAAAAATGCCTTTCATTTTTTGCTGGCAAAAATCAGCAAAAACCGGTTTTTCCATTCTCAAAAAAACTCGAGTTTCACCTGTCATCAACAGTCAAAAAAAATCACTTGAAACAGCGTCCTGAGCTTCCCCAAAAAACAACACGAAAGGGTTAAAATGGCAACAGAAAAAAAGAGGATGAAATGCGTGATTTATGCCCGCCAGTCAAGTGGCAAGGAGGAGAATAGCGCATCGGTGGCACAACAATTTTCCAATTGCCGCGAATTGGCCAAAGCGAAAAAACTAGAGATCATCGGCGAATTCCAGGATTGCAACACATCAGGACGCACCTATCCGGTCGGCGCTGAGGCCACCGCCGAGGCGGACTGCGCCTATCAACGCTGGTTCGCGCAGCAACGCTCAAACAAGAAATATCGCGACGGGCTTGGCTCCGCCCTGGCGTTGCTGGGCTCCACCGACTATTTGTTGATGGATGACATCACCCGCCTGTGCCGCCCCATTGAAGGATCATACCTTGACAATTATCTGTACACCAAGATCACCGGCAACCAGGTCAAGCTGCTTCTGGTCCGCGGCGGCGTCATCGACTTGTCGAGTTTTTCCGACCGGATGTCCACCAATGTTCTGTCCTGCGTCAACGACAACCAGCTCCTGATCCAGAAGCAGAAGTCCATGAACGCCAAGCGGGCGCTGGTGGATGATGGCTACGCGTTGAATGTCGTCCGCACCTTTGGGCTAATTTACAAGGGCAACAAGGAGATTGCCGTTGACCAGGAGAGGGCGGAGGTCATCCGGTATGTCTACGACGAAATCGAGAAGATGCGGCCATATCAGCAGATCATGCGTGAATGCCAGCAAAAATACGGGCATCTGTTCAAGAGCGGCAAGTTCTATGAAACGAATTTGCGCCATATCGCCCAGCAGCCGTTGTATTGCGGCTACATGCGCAACTCCAGCGGGGAAATCATCAGAAACCGCCAGATGGAGGGGCAGGAAATTATTTCCTATGAGCAATGGAAAAGCGTCCAGGAAATCATGAGCTGCAAACGCGCGGACAACTATCGCACCAGATTTAGAACCTTGCCCTTTTCAAGATTGCTGTGCTGCGGCAATTGCGGCGCCAAGCTGGTCAGCGGCTGTGACCGTGGCCAAGTGTTTTACCATTGCGCACACGGAGTGAATACCCGGCGTGACCCCGCATGCTCCGAATCCAGGATAGCCATCACGGTGAACAACGATGCAAACAAGAGCTATACGGGGCTTGCCAAGGCAATGGCGCCGATGCTGTTGCTGGCCCAGTATCAGATGCTGCGTAAAAAGGACACAAGGGCCGCGGACAAAAAGAAACTGGAGCAGCACCAGGTGAAATTAGACCGAATGACCGAAACAGAGCAGAGGATGATTGAGGCGGTGGACGAGGGCTACACGAATTTTGAGGACATGAAGAAACTGCTGGCCAAGCATGCGTCGGCCAAACGCGAGTTGCGTGAGAAAATCAACGACATAATAGAAAGTGAAAAAAACGCGGAAATATCCCGGAAGCGAAGCGAAGCATACTTCTGCAGCTTCGAGAAACTTATCTCAGATGATATCGACCCGCAACTTTATGAGCAACTGCTGCGCATGACAATCGACAGGATCGAGGTGTTTGCCGACAAAATAAATATTGTCACCAAGGACTTTGGAGATTTTCCCTTGGCGCGATATCTCACAACCGGAGGAAAAAGGCATTTCCCAAAGTTCAGCTGGAAGCGCATTCCCAAAGACGCGTCGGCTCCGGATGATCTGAGAAAATGCTGCTATGAGGTCACATATCATTATAATGACCAGCCAGAAAAAAAACTGATCGTCGACTTTTCTGTGCTGAGGCTTTACAGCGCGGCGGAATAAAACGGCAGAAAAATCCTAAGTTCTAAAATGCAGTGACAATAAAGCGATAAAGGGGGACTCTAAAATGCAATGACAATAATGCGATAAAGGGGGGCTAAAATGCAATGACAATAAAGCGATAAAGGGGGACTCTAAAATGCAATGACAATAAAGCGATGATGCATACACGAAAACGCAATGACAATTTAGCTTAAGCCACCAGCAACTCAATTAAAGTAAACAAACCCTTTCGTTCCATGGCATGGTTCCCTTTCCTGTGAAGACCAATTATATTCTGTTCGCTCAAAAAAGTCAGATGGCTCCGGTCATTGTACTTCCATGATCAGGCGGTAGGTCGCCTTGTCGCCTGCTTTTTCCAGAGTCACAAGATTAAAGCAGGGTTCGAAGGTGCTGGTCAGCTGGCTGCCCCCATCCCACAAGGCAAAGCCGGCAAATTCCGCCGCCGGCTCGAGCTTGAGTTCTGCGCTGCCGGCATCCGTCCGGAAGAGTGCGTTTGGCTTGTCGATTCTGCGGCTTTCCTCTGCAATCTCGAAGGTCGAGCGGATCACCTTTTCAAATGCCGCATCTCCAGTGAAAAACAGGCTGCGTCCGTAATTGCGGGTGAAAACCACCGTCTTGCCGTCGTATGACAATTCCACCCTGCCGCCTTTTTCCGCCAGAGCCATGGGGAAGCAATGATAGCGAAGGCCTGCCTGCAGCCTGCGGGGCGCCTCATCGCTGCTGGTGTTCAGCAATTCCGTCGTCACGGTGATTTTCCGGCAGGAGTCAGTGATGTCAAAGCGCTGGTGTATTGTCAACCCATCCAAAGCTGTGGAGAGCTGGTCGTGGATGCGCAGTTCCCCGGTCACCGAAAGGCCTCCGGGAATTTTTCCCTGGCTGGTGACTTGCCAAGTGGTTTCGATCATAAAGGATGGCTCCCAGAAGGCAACCGTTCCCAGGCCGGAGCCATCTGATCCTCCCAGTTGCGCCTTGCCGTCCGCCTGCCAGTCCACCACGCTCATCGACTTGCAGTTCAGAGTCACCGTATTCTTCTCCGAGGTAAACAGCAGGGTGGAATTTTCCGCATCGGCGCGGCAGGCAATCCCGTCGTTCTCCTGGTTCTGCAAGCTGGACTTGCGAACCCCGTAGCGATCCTCGTACTCATGATCTGCCGCCACCGCCTTGGTCAGCTCGGCCAGCTGCCCCTCGCGCAGTTGACGAACCTGGGTCGGCGTGCAGACGGCCTCGCCGGAAATTTTCTCCGTCGCCGGCATGATTTCATAGACCAGGCAGCGCATTGCGCCGGCAAAAAGCTCGACCCCTGAAGCCAGCTCGGAGCCGGTATAATATTTTTTCGTGCGGAAAAACGAGCGTCCAGGGGCAAAGAGCTGTTCCCCGCATGACAGCTGGTAGTGCGCCTTTTCCGGCAGGCCGGCAACCTGCATGATGAAGAAGGCGCTCCCCTTCTCCCAGAAGTTAAAGACCGGCACGATGATTTTTCCGTCCTTTTCATAGGCGACGTGCTGCAGCATCGGGACATCCGTGAGTTCCGGCAGGTAGCTGGTGACTTTCGAGGCGTTCAGCGCATATGGCGGCAGCGGAGTCAGCCTGACCTGTTCATCGATGCGCCTGCCTTCAAAAACATAATCCTCGAAGGCGGCGGCGCGTTCAGCCGCCCTGGCAAAGGCGGCCCAGTAGCGGTTGTCATAGCCCCTGGGGAAAATATAGAGGGTGGCCGCCTCGAAGCCATTGAAGAAGAAGCTGTTCAGGTCCATCTCCATGGCCTCCGGCTGGGTCACCCAGGCGGACCCCTGGATCCCATGCGGAAACGCCAGCAGCTTCGGGCGTTTTCCCGGAGGATAATCCTGATTCACCTGGCGGCGCACGTCCCGGGCGGCGACAAAAGTCGACAAGTTGTTCGTCTTTTTGTAGACGTAAGGCATCTGAGTGTCCCAGCAGGGATACGGTCCCCAGGGATCAATCCAGCGCAGGTCACTGGCATAGTCCGACTGGTGTACTTCCTTGCCGGCTGGAATCGAGCGCCAGCAGCTGGCCATCTCGATCCAGGCGATTCCCGGGATGAAACCGAAGGATTTTTCGCCGCCGGTCAGGGATATCACCTCTTCATGAATCGTCCGCACCAGCTTTGCATGTTCGAGACTGCGGAAACGCACTGCCTGCTCGTAGTATTTTTTCCCGCGTGACAATTCATGCGGCCATTCCTTCTTCATCTGCTCCAATGGGACATTGACGAATTTCGCAAAATTCGCACAGCAGTGGTCGCAGAAGCAGCCTTTGCCGCTGAACATGTACGGCTCCCAGTTGCTCCAAAGGCCATCCGTCCCCTTCAGGTTGTCGGCAAGGTACTTCCGGATGCTTTCCTGGAAGTATGGGCGTCTTTCATAGATTGCAGCCGGGCAGGACGCCATATCCAAGTCCCTGTGCGCATTTGTCCCAAGATATTTGAACTTGTCGGACTCCGGGCGTTTTTTGGGGTCTCCAATGCGGAAGCCGTTGGCGATGTAATACAACTCCGGCGTGATCACCTCGACTTGATGCTTCCGCCACTGTTCCAGCATATTGCCGGTCGGGGAACCGATGATCCAGCGCACCCCGAGGTCCTCGATGAAACGGGCCATGAATGCGTTGTTTTCATCGTCAAAACACATGTAGCGCCCGCCAATGTAGAATCCGGGGAGATATTTTTTAGTCCGGGTCTGGACTTTGATGGCGGGCATCACCTCGAAATGGATCGTTTCCCGGTTGGAGACAACCTTGCCTTGGTCTTCGATATAGCAATATCCGGAACCGGCCTCTGATCCGGGCGTCAGGGATGTTGTCAGCAGCACAGGCAGCACCAGATAAAAATCAAAGCCATCGATGCGGGCAGGGCGTTCAGCGTAATGCCTCCCCAGGCGCACCCGCACCTCCTGCTGTTCCCCAAGGTTCTTCATCTCGACACCTTCAGCAAATGGGAAGTGCCGGAAGTGAACCTCTTTGGGAAGCGTCAGCACGAACTGAGGCTTCTCCAAGCGGGCTTCAGAGACCGTTCCGTTGCGCTTCCAGACGAAGGTCATCAAAGCAGGCTGGTCCTGTGACAAGGTGAAGACATGGTCCAGGAAGCCCTGAGGCGACAAGCGCAGGGTCAGCTTCTCCTGCCCCTGCACTGGCACCAGAACGACATTCTTCAGTTTTAATTCGCCGGCTCCGTCAATCCGGAACACCAAGTCCAGGTAGCGGGTGCCCTCCGGTGCGACGATTTCCTGGCTGAACAGCCCCCACTCTCCCCAGACATCCGGGAACGGCAGTGTTTTCAGGGGGCTGGCTTCCTTGCTGCGCTCGGGCTTCTCATGATCCCCGCGGCAGGTGGCGAGAACATAGTTTGCCCCTGCGGTGTCATGCCTGGCCTGGTATTGAAATGAGAGGCGGAATGTGCCGCCCTCGAGCGTCGGCAGGCGGACATACTTGCTCCAGGCTGCCGAGGCGTCCTTGACCATCGGGCCGCAAAGCTCTTGCAGCTGCAAGGGTTTGACAATGCTCGCCACCCCTCCGGAAATCTCCCAGCGGATCAGCTCGCGCATGCGTTCGCGCCAGGAAGGGATATTGCGGTTGCCGGGATTGTGAATGTAATAATAGGAATCGCGCCAGCGATATGGATCATTGCGGTCAGCAGCATCATTAGGCGACAGGAAATCCCCGTTGCTGAGAAGATTTTCCGCAGCGTCAACTTGTTCCTGCCGGAAGCGCATGGCGGATATCCCTTCAAAATCGTAGGTCACGCCTCCTTGGTGATCGGGTAGCTGGCTGGCTGCGAAAGCGCTTAGTGTCCAGATCGTACAAAGTGTCATAATGGTATTTTTCATGATGCGCATCCTCAGAACTCCTTTTATCATAATGCAACTGTAAAGACTTCGGCGTAATGCAGGTTTCCAGCATGGCTTTCAAAGAAATATAATACACGGGAAAGCTTTTTCCCTGTTCTCATAAAGAAATGATGATGGAAGAGGGGGTGCGGGGCAATACTCGTTACTTTAAGATTTTTTAACCACGAACCACACGAAAAGACTTGGCGTGGACTGATCGCACGCAACCCATTTTTTGTCCACGGAAAGCACGGAAAACTCGGAAAATTTGTAGGGTTGTTGCTTCGACGGATGGAATGGCACGCGAATTTGTGATCTGCTCTATTGGTTTCTCCGACTGATTAGTCGGATCGGTCGGATCAGCGA
>JAPXLT010000073.1:0-16973 GCA_033809415.1 Lentisphaeria bacterium | reverse complement strand
GGTGCGGGGTGCGGGGTGCGGGGTGCGGGGTGCGGGGTGCGGGGTGCGGGGTGCGGGGTGCGGGGTGCGGGGGGCAGGGGGCAGGGGGCAAAAAATGTTCAGGCCTATCCGAAACCGATCAGTCTGGCCAATCCGGCCAGGAGGCCCAGCAGAACGCAAAAGTTCCCCAGGCAGCTGATCTTTTGCAGGCGCAACAGGCTTGCAATCAGTTCCGGCGGAAGGTTCTGCGTTTGAGCCGCATGTCTGAGACGGCTGTAAGTCCCCAGGGTGGCCATGACTGCGATGCCGGCGGCAATCGCCAAGGCCAGCAAAAGGGACTGGCGCCCGCCGAAAATCCGTTGCGCAAAAAAGAATCCTGCGAAGGTAAAAACAAAGCCTAATAGCAATTCCTGAAAAGGCTGATACAACAGCTCGCGGATGTTGTCGTTTCCTTCTTCAAAAGCTTCCTTCAGCAATCTTCGCCGGGGAGCGAAGGTGCCGCCAAGAGCCAGGAAGCCGAAGATCAGCAGGAAGGACATGCTCAGAAGCAATGGCAAGGTCACTCCTTTTCCGGTAAGGCGTCTTGAACAACGAAATGCCCGAAAGGACTTGGCGTGGGCTGACGCCCACAACTTGTTTTTTAACCACGAACCACACGAAAAGACACGAAAATTTCATGAAATCGGACAGTTAGAATTCAAAGTCATTTTCTTCTTCCACGGCTTTTTTCGCCTGCGCCCGCCTTTTTGCCAGAATCCGCAGCAGTGTCTGCTCATCTTCAGGAGGGAGGCTGTCCAGCATTTCTCGCAAAATTAGGATGGCATCTTCTGTATGCAGTGCCAGTTCCGCACAGACGGGAATGATGCGAATGCTCTTTTCCTTTTTTTGCAGGCGCTGGAGGTTTCCCTCCGCCTCCGGCAAGTCGATTTTGTTGGCCAGAATCAGGGATGGGCGTTTGCTCAGACCTGGTTCGTAATGTTCGAGTTCATCGCGTAAAACCTGCAAGTCCTGCAAAGGGTCGCGCCCGTCGGTTCCACCCATGTCCAGGACAAAACAGAGGATTCGGCAGCGTTCAATGTGCCGCAAGAATGCGTGTCCAAGCCCAACATTCTGATGCGCACCGGAAATCAGACCTGGAATGTCGGCGATGGTGAAACGACGATAGTCCTCGGTCTCGATCACGCCGATATTCGGATTCAAAGTTGTAAAGGGATAGGAAGCCGTACGGGGGCGAGCCGCCGATACCGCCCTTAGGAATGTCGATTTCCCGGCATTTGGAAAGCCGACCAAGCCGACATCCGCGACAATTTTCAACTCGAGATCGAGGATTTTAGTTTCACCTTCCTCGCCTGGCTGAAACTGTCTTGGCACCCGATTGGTGGAGCTGACATAATGCAGGTTCCCCTTGCCGCCGCGTCCGCCGCGGACGGCGATGAACTCCTGCCCATCTTCTTTAAGATCGCAGAGAAAAGCGTTGCTGTCATGATCAAAGACCAAAGTGCCAATTGGCACTTGGATTTTGCAGTCGGGGGCATTGGCACCGTGTTTTTGCCGGCTGCCGCCGTCGCCGCCGCGCTTTGCTTTCCACTGTGGTTGGAATTTCAGATTGACCAGGCTCTGCTCGGCGTTGGTGGCTTGCAGGATCACGTCACCGCCCTTGCCGCCGTCGCCGCCGTCCGGCCCGCCTTTCGGAACAAATTTTTCGCGTCGGAAACTGCAACTTCCGGCACCGCCGTGCCCGGCCTCTACGCTAATGGTCATTCGATCAATAAACATGGTATTTTTTTAGGGGGCAGGGCGGTTGTCAAATCGGCTCAGGAACCTATGAATTTCTGACGCAGTTCCTCTTTCTTACGATCACGCCGGGTCTCCAAGGAACGGATTTCAACCGCCAAGTCCGCCTGCACCTGATTGATTTTTTCGGGGTCGTTTTGACTGCCCTCGATGCGAGTCTGGGCGTCAAATCTGGCTTGGGCTATTTTGGCCTCATAGAGACGCTCGATTTCCGCGAGCTGCTCTTTTTGTTCCGTTGTGAACTGTTGCACAGGTCCACCAAAACGCTCCATTGCCAGCTCAAAAGCACTTTTCATCGCCGATTCCTCTTATTGCACCGCAAAGTCAAAAAACACAAAATATAATATAATGCCATTTTCCAAGCCGGCATAAATAGGCTTAAAGTGCTGATTACACGATAGTAATGCTAGGCCGACCGATCCGGCCGTCCGTGTCCCGTCCGTGTAAAGTCCGTGTCCCGTCCGTGTAAAGTCCGTGTCCCGTCCGTGTAAAGTCCGTGTCCCGTCCGTGTAAAGTCCGTGTAAAGTTCGTGGTTAAAAAATGATTTTGTTGAGCACTGCCGCAACCCAGGCTACTAGATAGGTCAGCAGCGCGATTCCGACGGCGGCGCTGGCCATATCCTTTGCCCGTTTGGCCAACGGATGATATTCCGGGGAGGCCAGATCGACGACCGCCTCGAGGCTGCTGTTGAGAAGTTCGACCGTCAGAAGCGCCAGCCAGAGCAGGTTGAGTAATACTGCAGGCCAAAAGCCCAAGGGCAAAAGCCATGCCAGCGGCACCGTAATCAATCCCAGCACGACTTCCTGGCGGAAGGCAGCTTCACTCCAAGCTGCCTTCAACCCATCTGAAGAATATCGGCAGGCTGCCAGAAAATGCTTGAAGCCGTATTGTTTTGTTGCTTTCCCGTTATTGTCCATGTGTAATTCCATCCGCCGAAATAACAACCCCATAGAAATTTTCGTACTACTATTCCCAAACTTCTTGTTTTTTCAGAAAGATTTTTCTGAAAAACAATCTTCAAGTCATTGGCACACAATCGTTTGTCCGATTGATCCGAATGATTGTGGTGCCTTTACAAGGCACTGTCTTTGGGTGGGTTTCTCACCCCAGGCTAAAGCCAGGGGTTAAGCATGGTTAAGCGCCTACGGCGCAAAGCATTATGCCGATCCGGCTGATCTGACCGATCCGTCGGAGAAAACAACAGCCAAAACCACAAATCCGCGTGCAATCTCATCCGTCGAAGCAGCAAACCCTATAAAAATTTTCCGCGCTTTCCGTGCTTTCCGTGGACAAAAAGTGGGTTGTGGGCGTCAGTTCACGTCAAGTCTTTTCGTGTCTTTTCGTTGTTAAAAATGGGTTGCCAAGATTGTCATCAGACAAACGACTTCACATAATCAACTTGCAACGTCAGATCGGCGTCATAGCTTTGCAGAGACGTTGTCAGCAGCCTGGTAAGCTCTTCCTTGCTCAATGCATAATTTCTGGGGATCAGCAGATTGAAGTGCATTTTCAGGGCGCCAGAGGTGCCTTCTAGATGGAAGTCATAGAGTTTGAATTTTCGATCAATGTTTTCGACTGCCTTTAGAGCGCGGCGGTGCCACATTTTAACCTTTGGATCATCGGTGACGAACGGGTCACAGTGCAGGATCAGGCGTACCGGCATGGTGCGGGCAATTTCTACCTCGGCGGCTTCCAGAATATCGTGCACGGACAGCAAATCTTCTTCGCTGCTGACTTCCGCATGGGCGCTGGCAAAATGCTGGTTGGGTCCGTAATTGTGGATGATGATATCATGGACTCCGGAAATCCCCTCGCAGTCCAGCAGGCGTCTCTGTAACTCTTCCACCAGCTTTTTGTCCGGACGGATTCCCAGCAAGGGGTCTATGGTATCACGGATGATCTTGACTCCGCCAAAGAGCACCATCAGGGCGACCAATGTGCCGGCTACGCCATCTACCGGGAAATCGGTATGTGGCGCCAGCAGCATCGCCAGAAGAACTACTGTCGTGATCAGCAGATCGCTTATGATGTCAAAGGAAGCCGCACGAATCACTTCCGATGAAATGCGTTTGCCAATGTTACGGTAGAAACCTAGCAGCCAGAGCTTGAACAGCAGTGTCCCCGCGTACAATGCTATGGCTGCGCGGTTTAACAGAAGTTTTTCCGGTCGGAAGATTTTAAGCAGGGATTCCTGGAGAAAATGGACGCCGACTGCCAGGATGACAACCGCAACAATCAGGGCGGCGATATACTCGATGCGCCCATGTCCAAAAGGATGTTCATCATCGGCAACCTTTGCCGACAGCTTGAAGCCGAACAGAGTGATGACGGCAGTGCTGGCATCGGATAGGTTGTTGATGGCATCAGCGGTGACGGCCACGCTTCCGATCAGTAGCCCGACACTTAGCTTCAATGCAAACAAAGCGGCATTGACAACAATACCGACTTTTCCGCAAAGCTTGCCGTAGGCCTGGCGAACCTCCGGATTCTCAGGTTGTTGCCAATCTGGGATGGTTGAGCGAATCAGAATATCCGTTAGCATAGCCGCAAACTCCAGTTTCCTGCCAGCAGGCGATCAAACACAAAAAAGCAGCGCGGCAAGTATATTCACGATGCCTGCAAAACAACAACCCAATAAAAATCCGTGCTTTCCGTGGACAAAAAATAGGTTATAGACGTCCTTGTTAAAACTCAAAGAATCGTCTCAGTTCCCAGTAGGTATTGCCGGGACGGTTGCGCTTTTTGTCGGATATTTTCCAGATTTCCAGCGGTTCCCCGTCTTGCGTAGGGCATTGCCAGCGATTCAAATACTGATATTCCAACTTGCGGTTTCGTCGTACGGTACGGGTTTCCTGGCGCCCCGGCGTTTTTTCCAGCATGATTTCCTGGCGGCATGACGGTGGCGGCATCTGCAAGAAAGCAGCGCTGATCTCCATCTTTTTGCCATCTTTACTGGCAAAAGTGACCCAGTGAATAGGTATTTCTTTTACATGTCTTGTATCGATTTCAGCATAGCCGCGTTCCGCCAAACCGCGGCGAACCAGAGAAAGTTCGCTGTCTTTCATGCCGGCAGTTTGCAAAAAATCCCATATCCGGATCGATTTCAGGGCTTCCCGAAGTTGTTCTTCGGTGCAGGAAAATGCCTTCATATCCTCGAGTCGCCTCGAGATGTCGACAGTGGGATACATGCCGGCAACCGGTTGTTTGGACGGCTGTACCGAACGGCAGGAAAATAAAAGGAGCAAGGGAAGCAAGAGAAGAGTTGTTTTGCGGATCATCGTTGATACCTCCTGTAGTTTAGTTTAGCATTTGCTGTGGTTAGTGAGTGCTTGACGCATTGCTTGTTCCGGTGCCGGCAACCCGGTCCAGAGTTCAAAGCTGCGGCACCCCTGGTAGATGAGCATATCCCAGCCGGAAGCGACGGGATTGCCTTGCTGCTGCAAGATTTGCTGGAATGGCGTAGTGCCATATATCATGTCAAAAACTGGGAGACCCGATGGAATTTCAGACGGCGGAAAAGGCAGCGGGTCTTGCGGATGCAATCCCAGCGACGTGCTATGAATCAGCACCTGTGCATGGCGCATGGCGACAGAAACCCCTCGCTGGTCTGACAGGGACAGCACCTGCACCCGGCAGCTCGGGGAAATCCGCCGGATGTTTTCCGCAACCGCCTCTGCGCGCGCAAGCGTCCGATTCACCAGTGTGATTACGGAAGCCCCCTTCATTGCTGCATATACGGCAGCCGCTCGCGCCGCGCCCCCGGTACCCAAAAACAGGATGTCGGCACCAGGAGTCTGCAACTGGAAGTTTCGTTCAAGCGCTTTTGCCAATCCATAACCATCCGTGGAATAGCCCCATAGTTTACCTTGCCTTGGTAAAATGGTATTGACACTGCCGATTTTCTCGGCTTCGCCATCCAGGATATCGATCAGCGGCAGAACCTTCTCCTTGTGAGGGACCGTAACGTTCCATCCGCTGTACCCTTCCTTTTTCAGATTCAGCACCGCTTCGGGAAGTTTTTCCGGGGGCACTGCAATCAATTCATAGGAAGCATTCAGCTCGGCTGCCTTGAATGCAGCCTCCTGCATCAGCGGCGATGCGGAGTGTGCAACCGGCCAGCCAATCAATGCATAACGGTCTTTGCCCATGAAAAATCGCAACGAAAAAACCCGCAGTTGAAAACAACGGCGGGTTGTAAAAGTTTAGGCGGCTTAGTATTGCTTATGGAAAGCGGGGCGTCTTACCCGCCAAGTGGCATTCTGATTGATGGGGAAGACATACTCCGGCTCGATGATAGGTTGCCATCCGAATGGGAAGGTGGCCAGCTCGACGACACCGATAATTTCACGGCAAACAAAACGCCACACACCCAGCCCCAGCCCTTTGGACACTCCTGGAAGATCACCTTCAGCGGCGGTAATCCGCAAGATGTTCAGAGGCACTTCGAAAACACCGAACAGAATATTGGATACGCCGCGTCCAAACTGATCCGCCGGATAACGGGTGGCGACATAGTCGAGCCGTTGATCGTCAGCGGCGGGGTCCCAACCGACAAAGCCGGCCAGGAGGTCCCAGAATTCGGTGGGACTGAAAGCCAGATAGGCATGGATGAAGGCCGCATCGAGTTGGGCACGGACATCCCATTTATGACGCGGAAAGTGCCGATCAATGCTGGAATCTTCCACATTGGACTCCCTCCGCCACGGACCAAATGCCGCTGTTGCATAGCGCCCTTCATGGAAGACAAAAATCGGCTCATTCTTTTCATAATAGTCGACCAGCCATAGGGGGAAGACAAAGTGTGGGAAAGTAACGCCACGTTCATAGGAAGTATAAGCACCTAATTGGACATATTCGGTGATGGCTACTTCCGCGCCTATGCCGGGACCGCCCGCCAGACCGCCGCGAAACAGGTCAAGGACATCGGAAATGCGGTTCCAGACATATAGCTCCGCATCGATGATGATCGCATTCAGGTCAAACTTTTCTTCCTGAGCGCGTGCTGACGTCGGCAAGGCAACAACCATCCACATGACCAGGCAGAAGCAAAAGGCTTTCAATTGTCGTTTTGACATGTTTAACTTCCTTACTCAACAATGTTGATGATATTTATTGACAGACAAATGTATGAACAAAAAAACGTATTCCGTAATATACTACCTTTTTTTCTCCTAAAAGCAAATCCAAACAGCTTTTTTCCTGTTTTTTCCGTTTTTTCTGCTATTATCCCTCAAAATCTTCTTTTTTGTGAAAGATTTTTTATGGACGATGGACAGGGACAGGAATGGACACGTGCAGCAGGTGACATTTTTTGTGCCTGTCCATTCGTCCATTAAAAACACTCATTTTGCCGTTTGAACGGGGTTAAGCATGGTTAAACGCCTGCGGCGTAATGTGTTACGCCGAACTCGGGTCGATCCTGCCGATCTGTATCCTGCCTCTTGCACATGGGAGCGTTCAAGCATGGGGGAGCAAACATCAATCACAACCGGGACGGTTGCGCTACTTTTAAACCGCGTGCCATCCCATCCGTCGAAGCAACAACCCTACAAATTTTCCGAGTTTTCCGTGCTTTCCGTGCTTTCCGTGGACAAAAATGGGTCATGGTGTTTTGAATCGGTAGATGAAATAGACATGACCTGCTTGCAGGGACTTGACGCGGTTGTATCGTCCACGTCCATTGCGCCATTCCCAGACGACGTATTCATCTGACAGTTCCTCTGTCTTGCATTGCGCACCGACCAGTGCCCACTGGCCAGCCGGGATATCGAGCGGGTCTGTTGGTTCACCTTGAGTCAAAATACCGCGCAAATCCGGTGCGGATTCGGGATCGGCGCAGAAGACCCACAGCGGTGTATGCAGCGATACTGGTTTATCCTTGACGTATGTGTTCGCGGACAGTCTGAAAACTGGCATTTCTGCCAGTGCGGCGGCCGTATCCCGATCAAGCCTATCAAAGGGCAGATAGAGTACATTCCAGCCGCTTTGCCAGTCGTATTCAAGAATGGGCATGACGACAAATTCGAATGCCCCCATATCGACGGCTTCGCCAAAGATGCGTGGATTTCCATCCAGATCAACGTCACCGGTGGCAAACTCATTGCTGCCGGTATCCCTGCAGGGAGATTCCGCAGACAAACGAAAATCGCCCGCTTCAGCACTAACGAACAGGGGCACCTCACAGATGTTCCCCTCGCCTCCCGGCAGAGGTTTAGAGCAGGAATACCTGAACTCGGAGTACACATGATCAGAACCGGCACTGCCAGGCTCTGCGGAATTGTCCCAAACAATGCAATTTCGCAGGATACAGTTGTAGACTCCGCCATAATATTTTTCTGCCGAGTTTCCAGCCACCGTGCAGTTGTTCAGGGTGCTGGCAGCAGCTCCGCCACCGCCGGCGCCCCAGGTCGCCATCGCCTTATTGCCGGTCAGGAGGCAGTTGTTCAGGGTGCTTTTGTAAGCTCCGCCGCCAGATATCGCCTTATTGCCGGCCAAAACGCACTGGTTCAAGACGCATTCCGACGCGCCGCCGCCAGCATCCGCCGAGCCATTTCGCAAGGTAAACCCCACCAAATTGGCAGCAAGCGCGCAGCGTCGGGTGCCGCCGCCGTCAATGATGGTATCCTCGGCACCTGAGAAACTGCGGACAGTGACTTTCTTGCCATAGCCATCAATCGGCTCGTAAACTCCGGCTTTGACTACTACCTCGTCGCCGTCAACGGCCATATCCAACGCCGCTTGGATTGTCTTCTTGGCCGCGTTCCAGCTCAAGCCGTTGCCGCTGTCATCCGGACGGTCGTCGTCCACATACCAAGTCACCGAGGTGAACACAGCGGTTATAATGCCATCGGCCTGGATATTTTCCCACGTATAGTCCGGCGATTCGGAAACAATTTCGCCGTCAACCAGGAAATGCTGGAAAACACCGGCGCCGGCTGTCGCATGAAAAGCCACCGAACCGCCCTCCGCCACCACTACAGTCAACGGGGAAAGCGTCCCATTTCCCTGTACTCGCCCGGAAATGACGTAGCCATTCACTGCGTCTTCATACGCGCCCATATCGACCTTCGCGTTGCTGATGCGCGGATTCCCGGCCAGGTCGGTTGCAGACTGCACGAACCTGTTGTCACCAGCATCAATGCAGGGCGAACCGGAGCGCAGGCGGAAATCGCCATGCAAGGCATCGACAAAACAGGGGGCACCACTGATATTTCCCGCACCTTGTGGCTTGGGCATGGAGCAGGAATAATACAATTCGGAGGGAGTATAGGAGGTTTCATCGGTGTCGTAGTTCGCGTCTTCTTCTTCGGTCTGGTTATTCCAGACAATGCTATTATAGACGGTGCATTCGAAAACCCCGCCGCCGCCGCGTGGGGCTGCATTGTCGGTGATGGTGCAGTTGCTTAAAATACAGGAGGATGCCCCACCGCCAAAATTGCTTGCCTGGTTTGCGGTCAAGACACAGTTGTCCAAGGTGCAATGTTCGGCGGCGCCGCCGAACGGTGCCTTATTTTTACTCAAGATGCAGCTGCGCAAGGTGGCATAACTGGCTCCGCCGCCGCCGTTTGTGCGTTCCGATTCGTCATTGCCCTCGGCAAGGCAGTTGGTGATCCGGCAGTTGAGCACCGTGCCGCCAAAAAGTCCACCGCCGCTGGTGGTGGCGGCGCCGTTTTGCAGGGTAAAGCCATCCAGCATCGTTTGTCTGCCGAAATACGAGTCCGAGAGGGTTGCGCAACGTTGCTCGCCGTTGCCGTCGATGACTGTGGTTGCTGCGCCGTTGACGCTGCGAATGGTAATGGCTTTATCATCGATGGCAATCGGTGCATAAACCCCTGGCTTGACCAGGACTAGGTCGCCGGCAGCGGCTTTGTCAATCGCCGCTTGGATCGTCTTCTTGGCCGTATCCCAGCTCGAGCCATCACCGCTGTCATCCGGGCGGTTGGCATCGACATGCCAAGTGCTGGTGGCGAATACTGCGGTGATCACGCCATCGGCCTGGATGTTCTCCCAGGCATAAGTCGCCGATTCGGAAACAACCACGCCATCGACTTCAAAATGCCGGAATGCGCCATCCGTTGCCGTAGCGGTAAAGGTAACGGATCCGCCCTGGATGACTACCGCAGTCATCGGGGAGAGAATGCCATTGCCCTGTACCCGCCCAGAAATGACGTAGCCATCCACTGCGCCTTCATACGCACCCATATCGATCTTCGCACCACTGATGCGCGGATTCCCGGCCAAGTCAGTGTCAACTTCCGCAAATTCTTCAAAAATTTCGCTATTGCCGGCATCTATGCCGGGCGAGCCGGTGCGCAAGCGGAAATCGCCATTGGCAGCATCGACGAAAATGGGCGCACGGCGGCTGATGTTCCCGTCGCCCTCTGACGCCCAAGGATAGGAGCAGGAATACGCCAAGTTCGAATCCTCATCGTAATTTGTCGCTGTCCAAGCTGAGTTGCCCCAGATGATGCAATTATACGCCGTGCTATCTCTTATCCCTTCGTAACTAGCTGCTATCCCGCCGCCACTGTCAGCATGATTCTTCGTCACCGTACAATTGACCAGTAAGCTGTCGCAAGTCCCGCCACCACACTCCGCCACATTTCCGGTCAGGAGGCAATTGAGCAGTTCGCTCTCGCTAGCCCCGCCGCCATAGTAGTCCGCCAGATTCCCTCTCAGGACGCAATTGGCCAATACGCTTTTGTAGGCGCCGCCGCCATAGCTCTTATAATCATCATCATCGCCGGATTTATTTGCCGAATTGTTTGCCAGGACGCAGTTGTCCACCACACAGTCATAGACCCCGCCGCCATTTTTCGCACTGTTATTCTGCACTAGGCAATGGCGCAAAGTGCCACTGCAAGCCCCGCCGCCGCCGTCATTGGCACAACCATTTTGCAGGGTGAAGCCCTCCAAGGTGGTCTTGCGTTCGGAATCGCTACCCAAGGCTGCACAGCGTGCAACTCCACCGCCATCGATGATGGTTTTTTCCGCGCCATTGACGCTGCGGATGGCAATGGCTTTCTTCGAGGCGTCTATCGGCTCATAAGTTCCATCATTCACCAGGATTGTATCGTCGTTAGCAGCTCTATTGATAGCCGCCTGAATCGTCTTTTTAGCGGTTTCCCAAGTGCGTCCGTCGCCGGCATCATCCGGTTGGTTGGCGTCCACATACCAAGTTTTATTAGGAACTCCCTCGCTGCTTGCCTCATACGCACCCATATCGACAGTTCCACCCATAATGCGTGGATTCCCAGCCAGGTCGGTTTCAATGTCCCAAATTTCCACAAATTCGTTGCTGCCCTTGTCGATGCAGGGTGAGTCTTTCTTCAAAGTATAGTCACCGTTTTCGGCATCGGTAAACATGGGGTCAGCGCTGATGTTTCCCCCGCCTGCCTCCTCGCCCTCCGGCAGGGGTTCTGTGCAGGAATAGTAAACGTAGGACTCGCTATAATTGGCATCCTCAGGTGCAGTATTGCCCCAGACAATAGAATTAACAATCCTACCACATAGCACTGCCCCACCGCCGATTTCTGTCGCCGTATTCCCGATCACAGTGCTGTTTATCAGACCGCCCATATACAATCCACCGCCTTCGGCCGCCGTGTTTCCGACTACAATACAGTTAGTCAGAGGGCCATTGTACGCCCCGCCGCCATATCCGGTCACCGTATTCCCGATCAGGGTGCAGTTGGTCATCACGAGGCAGGAATGCGCCCCGCCGCCCATATGCGCCTGATTCCCGGTCAGGGTGCAGTTGGTCAAAAAGCAATCGTATGCTCCGCCACCGTGACCAATCGCCTTATTATCGACCAATATACAGTTGTTCAGCGTTCCCCCAAAGGCACCGCCCCCTTGTGCAGGAAATTCTCCTTCATTCCCAGCATAACCGTTTTGCAGGGTGAAGCCATCCAAAACGGTCTTATGTTCGGAACTGAGACCGCCCAAGGTTGCACAACGTGCAACTCCACCGCCATCAATGATCGTTTTTTCCGGGCCATTGACGCTGCGGATGGTAATGGCTTTGTCCGCAGTCTGGATCGGCTCATAAGTTCCGTCATTCACCTCAATTATATCGCCTTCTGCGGCCGCATCAATTGCCTCTTGGATGGACTGTTTGGCACCATCCCTGGTTGCACCACTTCCCCCGTCCTTTCCCAAGTTGGCATCCACATACCAGATATTCGCGGCCTGGACTGCGGCGGCAAGCAACAGTGTCAGAAGCATCGTCAGGTTTTTGCGAGCTTTCCGATCAGGAATCAGCCAGGAAAAATTCAGGGTCACTACGGGCATTTGTCTCATCTGGCAACACCTTGCATTTTTCATTTGCAAATACTCCTCGAAACGTTTTAAGAGGCTCTTATGTCATTATGCATTTGTTTATTTATGAGATATTTCTATTATAATTCATACTTTAAGTAAATGCAAACCAAAGTATTGTTCGTCCAAAATTTTCGTGGCTGTTCGTGTTTTTTCGTTGTTAAAAAAAGTGCCAGAATGTCTTGCCGGGGAGGAGTTCCCGCTCGGGTTCCGGCGGGCGCATGGGTGCGCTCCGGGTTGGTTGCAGCAGAATTGGTTCGTCCGGATCAGCGAGACTCTTCCAGATGACGCCGTGGAGGTTCCAGCCAGGCTGCAAAGGCGGCGGCGATTCTTCGGTCATCCATCCGCTGAGCAGAGCACTGCCGGAGGTTTCAGCGTATCCGAAATATCCCTGTCCGGGACGGATTTCAGACGCGGGAGCAAAAAGCTGTTCCCATTTCCAGAGCTGGTCGAACGGCAGTTGCTGCGATGCCTTGATTTTCAACGGGAAGGAAATTGCATTCCAGCCGCTCGTCCAGCTCAACGCAAAATCCCGTTCCGGCAGCGGCAGCCAATGCACCCCCGTCGAGCTTCCGCTGCCGCCATCCCAGTATAAATCTGTTGAAAAGATCGCTTCAGCAACTGTGCATTCAGGCGGAGTCAAGGTAAAAAATGCCTCGCCTGCACCCCAGCCTTCCGCTCGAGGATAGAAAACCCAGGCGGTTTGCTGGTTGTCCTCTGGGCGGCTAGCCAGTGGCTGCAAGCCGCCGGATGCGGCTGAAATCGCCCAGCCGTCAGGAATATTGGTCACCAGGATTAGGGCAGTCGGAGTAGATTCGGAAAAATCCCGGAAACGTACCCGGGCCAGGTTCGCGTATCCGGGCACATATTGCGGCCGGTCAAAAACGTATTCCGCCTGCCAGGTGCCTTCCCCAGGGCAAGGTGGCTGCGGCAATCCCTGAGGATAACGCGAGCAAATTTCTTCGATCCAGCCCAGCAAGGCCGGTTGGTTGGCATCCCAGAGTGCCTGCATCGTCGAGTATGCAGGTGCTTTATTGGTTTCGGGGCCGACCAGTTCCACGGTCAGGGGCAAAGTCCCCAGGAAACGGTATTGCCAATCAGCCAGTTCACCGGGCACTGGGTACCATGCGGCAGCGTTGATGACATGCTTTCTAGACATATCGCTGTTCAAGTCAGCATATAGAAAAGAAAGTTCACGGAAAGTCCCATCATCCCGCGAAATGGCTTCATTCAAGCTGTACCGATAGTTTCCGTAGGGATAGCATACTTTCAGGGCACCGGTATGCAGATGCAGTGCCGCAGTGATGCGTCGAGCCGCAAGCCAGCGCATGACGGCAACCTGCTCCGGCTGCAAGCCGCTCAGGCGCAGACTCGAACCAGCGGCAAGGGTGCCGAGGATGTCTTCTCCCAAAATGGCTCCATCCGGAAAATTTCGGTTGAGATCGGCGTTGTTGGCATTGCCTCTTGTGCCAGCTGCAAGCCCGTCCGGGTTCATCAGCGGCATTAGCCAGAGAACGCAATTCTGCAGAATATTCTGCACGGTTTCGGTCTCGGCCTGTTCGCACAGGTATTGCATCAGGCGCATGATCATCTCAGTTCCAGGGGGTTCGTCGCCGTGAAGGCCGCCGGCAATCAGCAACTCCGGAACTTCGGCGCCGTCAGGAGCCAGGCTCAGGCGCAAGGCAAGAATCTCCCGCCCCTGGACACTCTTCCCCACAAATGAAGGACGACAAAACAGCGGATGTCTTGCGGCTGTGTCCACCAACCTCGAGCAAATCTCTTCATAGCTGGGATACTCACTCAATGCACGGGTACGAATTCCGACCGGAGAGGTCTCGAGGATTGAAAAATCTTGCTCGGCAAGAAGACCGGCTAGCTCTCGAGTACATTCGACAAAAGCTGTGCCGTCCTGGAAGTCGGTTATATTTGCTCCTGTATCAGCCAGCCTCTCGAGCTCCTGACGATCAGCACAGGCAATCCGCAAAAGCAGTTCAGCAGGCGGATAAACTGGAATATTCTGCTCGATGGATGCACTTCCATGCCGGGTGCCAGCATTGCCGCCGGCCTGCCATTGCGCCAATGCTGAGGTCAGCACCACATCCGGCTCGTCCGGATCACCGTCCCATTCACTGAGCCAGGACAAAAGTTCCTGGTGAGTGACGACACCATCTCCGTCGCTGTCCAGATTCGGCGAGCCAAACACCTGAATTTCCTGCAAGGTGCTGCCCCCCTCGAGCACACGCAAAGTATAAAGGGGATGATTGCCGTCGGTCGGCAGCAAAATCTCCCCGGAATCATCACTGCAACCGGAAAGATATTCTTCTTCCTCGAGACTTCCAAAACTCAGGCAGACTTTTGCACCGGAAACAGGAAGGTCGCCACTTTCTTCGGGACGGAAGACCTTTACCAGTAGCCCATCGGCTGTCCATTGATGCGTTACCTGCAAGCCCTTTGCTGCACCGAGCCGGGGCACCTGGGCGCAGTCGCCAAACAAATGCATCAGCTCGAAAAAATATTTTTGCGCACCTTTTTCATCGAGATCACTGGTCGCCTGGCAATAGCGGATTCCCTCGATAATGCTGTTGAGCGCAGCGGTTCCGGCATCTGGCAGCGGCGGACGGCCTGCCAATAGAGCGTCTGTGAATTTCCACAGCAGGGTGATCGGTGCGCGCCAGTAGGTATATCCGGTGCTGGCCAGAACTGCGGCAGCACCGCCTGTGGGATGCTTCAACAGTGCCTCGCTGAGGCAGTCCCCGATAGTAATAGCAAAGTTGCCGGTATGGCAAACCGGTGACACTACAAAAGGCAAGGCAGTATCGTTGGTCAGCCCCCGGGCTGCGCTGACATTGAATCCACTGGTGAGAAATGAATCGTAGTTGCCGTGACCTAGGTAATAAAACAGGGATGTCCCGGCATTCAGACTGGAACTTACACGCTGTGATGTCGGCGTAGGATTGAACCCAGCGTACAAAGTATCTCCTGAAGAATATTCGCCCTGGTTCAGCAAGAGTTGCCGCAAACGCTCGATGTATACATGATCCGGTTTCACAATCCCATTGTCACCGGCGATAAAATCATTGTCCCAATGAAAGTTTCCGGAAGCCTCACTCGATGCCAAGAACAAGCCTTTGTCGCGCCATGCACTGTCAGGATATCCTCGTTCATGCTGGCGCAACTTGTTCAGAATCGAGATCAACTCAGTTTTGGAACTCACCGGAATCCGGGACAGCAAAACATCCGCCGCATAATCCGGAGAGTCCGGCGTCTGACCGGTCAACAGGGCATACGGTGCATCGGTCGTGATTTGAGCATTATGGCTTGCACTTGGCGCAACCCCGCCAGCAAGCGGGCTGAGTCGCCAAGGCGGCAGAACATTCCAGTCCCCGCAGAGAATCACATGGGTCAAAGCATGGTTGGCATAATAGTCAGCAATACAGTCGGCGACGCTGGCGGAACCCTCCCCAGTATCCGATGGGTAGCGTGCGGAAAATACTTGGTAGCCAGTGCGCCTTTTCCACAGGACAAAATCTGCGTCAGCGTTCTGCCAATCATCCGGCAGCAGCAGCAGCAGAGTCCCTACGGTGCTGTTTCCGTTGCGGGTCATTTGCAACCCGTTGAGGAAATTTTCCTGCTGCAGAAATGCGAAGCTGGCGTTTTCGTCAAGTTCGAGGTTAGACCCGGCTTCAGAACTCACCCGCAGGACGCCCTCGAAGCTGCGGGTGACCAAAAGTTTTCTTTCCTGCGGGAGATATTGCATTGGAGTCACCAGCAGGCCAACGCCGGTGACTTTACGCAGCTGATACGGTTCCGTCAGTGTAGTCAGCTTCACAGGAAAAGGATTGCTGCTCTGGTAGATGTCGGCTTCCGGCAAGGCAGGCGGGAGCGCAGATACCTTTCGAGGCACTGCGCCGCTCGAGGGAAGAGGCGGCAGGCAGGCAATGTGTTCCTGATCAGAAGAGATGATCTCCAAATGATATTCGGCATTTGCAGGAACTGCAAAGTCCGTACGGAAGACCGGCAGTTCGGGCTTGCCGGATTGCTCGAGGAACCAGGCACCTTCGCTGTGAATGCAACAGTAGCGCGCACCATCACGCTCGAGTTCCTCGATCTGATATGTCCCCAGATCAAAACGAAAACGCCACTCCCCAGAAGTATTGGAGAGCAGCGTAAAATGCCCCTGTGCACGGGACGGAATCGATTTTTCAACGGCAGTTTCGAGCGAATCATTGCCGCGCCGCTGCCGTAAAGCGGAACTCGTTTCAGCATTGTTCGAGCACTGACCAGCTTGCGATCCGACTTTCGGCAGGCGGTTTTCCTGGTTCAAGCTGAACGCTAAAAGCAGAACCAGGATCAGTACCCATCGGCCTGATCCTGAAGTCCGTCTGCGTTGGAGCTTGGCAGGAAACATGCTTCTTAGACACTAACTGGACAGACTGAGTTTCTAATACTCGCTATTTAACCACGAACCACACGAAAAGACTTGGCGTGGATTGACGCCCACAACCTATTTTTTGTCCACGGAAAGCACGGAAGGCGCGGAAAATTTTGTAGGGTTGCTGCTTCGACGGATGGAATGGCACGCGGTTTAAAAGTAGCGCAACCGTCCCGGTTGTGATGTTCAGGATACGGCGGGGGGGGCATCGGTATCCCGTCCACCATATCCACTGCGCACCCTCCCGTTTCCGCCTCGCTCGCGCATGCATGCGTACCTTATCGAGGGTGGGTTGCCCCCTGGGTGGGTGGGGCTGGATGATGTCTGAACCACGGCGAAAACATAGTGCCGGAAAAACGGAATTTCAAGAAAAATCATAAGAAATCATACGGAAGCATAGAAAATGTGATTTGAAACATGGAAACCCCCAGGAAGTCATAGCAATTCC
>JAPXLT010000072.1:0-16980 GCA_033809415.1 Lentisphaeria bacterium | reverse complement strand
CGTGTCCCGTCCGTGTCCCGTCCGTGTCCCGTCCGTGTTCCGTCCGTGTTCCGTCCGTGTTCCGTCCGTGTCCCGTCCGTGTGGGTTGCGGGCGATCAGTCCGCGCCAAGCTTTTTCGTGCCTTTCGTGGTTAAAAAACTTTTTGTACACCCTCTAAGTAAAAGGAGCTGCCTACGATGGAAATTACAGAATGCCGTGAAAAGATTGACCAGATTGACGATCAGCTGATCCGCCTGTTCACTGAACGCATGGAAATCAGCCGCGAAATTGGTGAACACAAGCGCAAGCATAACGCCCCGGTGCTGAATCCCGGGCGTGAACGGGAAATCCTGCGCCGGATTGCCGCCAGTTCAGGCAAAGAGCTGGGTGCCTATTCCCAGGTTCTGTTCCGCATGCTTTTCGATTTGAGCCGCTCGTATCAGCATCGCCTGCTGTCCGGCGATGACAAGCTCGGCAAGGAAATCCAGAACGCCCTCGAGAATACGCCGAAAATCTTTCCAAAAGACGGCACGGTGGCCTGTCAGGGAATCGAGGGAGCTTATTCACAAATGGCCGCTGACCGACTGCTCCCGATGGCTGATGTAATTTTTTTCAACAACTTCGCTGGTGTCTTCCAAGCCGTCGAAAAAAATCTCTGCAAATATGGCATACTGCCGATCGAAAACAGTTTGCATGGCACCGTCACTGAGGTCTATGACTTGATGCGAAATCACAAGTTTTATATTCTGCGCAGTGTCAAAATGCAGATCAATCATGTGTTGCTGGGTGTGCCAGGAACAAACCTCAAGCGGATCAAGGAAATCTATTCCCACGAGCAGGCTCTCTGGCAATGCGGAAATTTCCTGAAAAATCTGCCAGGAGTCAAGCTCAATGTTTGCGAGAATACAGCGGTCGCGGCCCAAAAAGTTGCCGAGGCGGGGTCGCCGGAGATTGCGGCGATTTCGTCGGAAAACTGTGCCAACCTCTACGGTTTGCATAAATTGCATGTGGATATCCAGAATAGCGACTGCAATTACACGCGTTTCATCTGCATCGGCAAGGAAATGGCCATCTATCCCGGCGCCGACCGCATCAGCATCATGGTGTCAGTCTCACATGAACCTGGGTCGCTGTATCGCTTGATTGCTAAATTTGCAGCACTGGGCGTCAATCTGCTCAAACTGGAAAGCCGCCCAGTCGAAGGACGTGACTTCGAATTCCTCTTCTACCTGGATTTCGAATCATCACTCTACTCCCCGGAAATCATCCAGCTGCTCAATGAACTGGCCGCATCCAACGAAAGCTTTGTCTTCCTCGGCGGATATAACCAGGTTTAAAAGGGTGCAGGGTGCAGGGTGCAGGGTGCAGGGTGCAGGGGGCAGGGGGCAGGGTGCAGGGGGCGTCTTCTGTCCGACCTGTCCGACCGAGTAATATCCTTAAAACTTTGCTGGTTATTTTCCATCAAGATGTTAATTTATCAAAAGGTTTCTGATACTGCATTTTTCTGCAAAAAACGATAAGAAAGGCTTGCTACGATGTCGGATCTGCTTATTACCAATGCAATAATTTATGATGGTTCCGGTGGGGCACCCTTCGAGGGAGAGATTGCTGTCCGGAATGATAAAATTCAGTCGCTGGGAAAGAATGGAACTTTGCCGCGGGGCGGGGGCGTGTGTGTTTTCGATGCGGTCGGCGCGGCACTTTGCCCTGGCTTTATTGATGTTCACAGCCATTCGGATGCTGCTGTATTGCGCGTACCTACTGCTGACAGCAAGATTTCGCAAGGAGTGACGACGGAAATCGTCGGCAATTGCGGTTTTTCTGACTTTGTCTATTCCAAACGCAAAAATGCATTGGGTGATCCGGTTTTGGAGGAGTGTGATGGCACCTTCGCCAGCTATGCTGACCTTGTCGAAAAGACCTTGCCGGCTGTCAACATCGCTGCGCTTTGCGGGCATAATTCCCTGCGCTTGAAAGTCATGGGCTATGCCGAACGGCGTGCCACGGCGGATGAAATCGCACAAATGAAGGAACTTCTGGCGCAGTCCTTGCGGGATGGCGCAGCCGGATTTTCCAGCGGACTGTGGTATCTCCCAGGGCTGTTTTCAGATTCCGCTGAAGTTCAGGAACTGGCTGCCCTTTTGCGCGGAACCGGAAAACCCTACAGCACCCATATGCGAAGCGAGGGAGATCGGCTACTGGAATCGCTCGAGGAGGCGATAGGCATAGCCCGTTGCGGTTCCGGCAGCTTGCAGATCAGCCACTTCAAAACCGGAGGTAAAAACAACTGGGGCAAGATTGATCGCGCTTTGTCGATGGTCGAAGAGGCCCGACGGCAGGGCATGAAGGTGCTGGCTGACCGATACCCGTATATTTACTCGAGCACCTCACTGCGCATGGCAGTGCCGTCGCAATACACACACATCGACAATGATAGCCTGACCGAAATGCTGAAGAATTCCGAAGAGGAACGAGCCAAGCTGCAGGCACTGATGGAAAACAAAGACGAAACCGGAAAACGCAACAATTGGGAACGAATCATAGTAGTCACATCGCCAATTCCGGAACATAAACCCTTCTTCGGCCTGAACATGCTGCAGATCGCCGAAAACCTGCAACTCAGCCCGGCGGCGGCTTTCGTCAAACTGCTCTCAGAGGGTTCGCCGAGTGCCGCCTTCGGCTCCATGTGTGAGGAAAACCTGCATCGTTTCCTGGCACAAAGCTGGGTGATCACCGGCAGCGATGGAAGTATTCGAGCGTTTTCGGATTCGCAGACGCATCCGCGCGCCTTCGGTACCTTCCCGCGCTTCTTCCAAATTGCCCGCAAGTATGCAACGGACGCGGAAGTCATCCGACGGATGACGAGCTTGCCGGCGGAAAAATTCCAGTTGGTCGGACGCGGGCGTATCGCGCCGGGATATTTCGCCGATCTGGTCCTCTTCGAGCCGGAGAAATTCCAGAGCCAGGCGGACTATGCGGTGCCCAACCGAATATGTGAAGGAATTCTGCGTGTCTATGTCAATGGAGGACTGGCTTACAGCCCGGATACCAACTCGCCGATACAGCGGCACGGACGCATGTTGCGCATACGCTAAACCGTCCCCCTGCACCCCAATACTCTTAACTTAACGCTTTGTAACCACACACAGACGACTCGACTCCGCCAAGCAATTGGAGGAAACAACAAAACAGACCGCAAATCCGTATGCCATTTCATCCGTCAAAGCAACAACCCTATAAATTTTCCGCGCTTTCCGTGTTTTCCGTGGACAAAAAATCTTAAGTAACGAGTATTGCCCTGTACCCTTTGTTAGATCAGCCGTCTTCAGGCGAAATTGTCAATTATGTTCACTTGCGGTGTTTCATCTGCACCCGTACAAGTCCAGCTGACTTGGATTTTTCCTCGGGGTGTAGGTATCTCTCCGGACAAGTGGCTGTATCCGCAGGGTACCGGTTGCACCGTATAGCGTGCAAAGCCCGGCTCCAGCGGTCGGACACCCAGCAGATATGCGCCGATCCAATACGGCATGACCGCACCCCAGGCGTGGCTGTGAGTCGCGCAACCCTGGAAATCCTCCGCTGCCTTACGTGTCTCCCAGACGCCCGATGATCCGCTTTTCAGCATGGGAGCATAGATATCCTGCAGCTTTTTCTGTAACACCAGCTGTGTCTCCGGAGTACCTTCCATCATCGTGTCGACCATATATCGCAGGGCACTCAACTCGAGGGGGACCGCCTTGTTTTCAATCAGGGCGGTATACAATGCATCTTTCTTCTCTTGTTCCAGCGGCAGCAATTTCAGCGCCAGTACCTGAATATGCTCATAGAAATCCGTATCGTCCGGCAGTGCCAGGAACATCTGCGCCGCCTCATCCCAGAATTCAACCTTCACGGCCTCTGTAATTTCACGGAATTTCTGCCGGTATTGCTCTGCGTCCCCGGTTTTCCCCAGGAACTGCTTTGCCTGAGCCACCAATTGCAACGCCTCCGCCAGATACAGGTTAAACGGCGCCTGCATCTCCCCATTCATACGGCTAAGGCTTCCATTCCATTCGCAGAAGTTCCATATCTTCTTTCCACTTCCAGGGGAATAGAGTCCCGGCTTGCCTGTCACAGAACGAGACAGCACCCGATCCAGTATCGTATCCATCACCTTTTCCCAGCGCAAAAACACTGCCGGTGTTCCGCTGTACAGATAATGCTCGCAAATTGCCGACATCCAGACCATCGTGAAGATCGGAATTGCAGACTTGCCTTGGGACGGTGCCGTCATCGATATGTTACGATCCCCGTCAAAGCCACGTCCAAGCAAGTCCAACGAGGCTGCGGCAAAGTCATAATTGCCCCAAGTATAATATCCGTACAGCATCTGCTGGCGCGCATCATATGCATACAGCGCCTGCTCACGCCAAGGGGTATCCTCATAATGCTCATGCATGCAATTCTTCATCGTATGAATACACAGTGCGCGTTCTGTCTCGAGCAGGCGATCTTCGCTGCAGAATGACGCAGGCGCAGGCAACGGCAGCTCGACAGGGATAAGTCCCACATACGAGAAAAACACCCTCCCCTCGCCGACATTGGTCAGGTGCAGCTCTATATAGCGGCACCCGAAACGACGGTGCCTGTAGCAAAACTCATTTTCCCCTTCCTTGCAGATATACCGGTCTGCCAGATTAAAGCCATTGTTAGCGCGTACACGCCCTGAATCTAGATGTTCGCCATGAAGAACATCCACGATGGTTCCCTCCGGCGCCGTCAGCTTGAAATATACATAGCCGGACATCATGGTTCCCAAATCGGCTATGATATAGTAGCCATTCGCTCCGGGACATTCAGAGAGCGCCAGGAAGTCCGCCAGGCGAGTGTCTGTATTCATGCGCAGTCGGTAGCGCCAATAGTCTTCCTTGGGCCGGCCATGATTCCACTTCGGCATCATCAATGCCGGGAAGCACGATGCCAGCCAATCCGTCTGGCATGTATCCGCCAGGTTTTCCCGCTCGTTTTCCCGGCGCAGGAAGCCGCATTGTGCCACTTCCGTTTCAGCTGGCGGCAGCTCCGTCAGCAGCGGCACCGTCCTTTCTACCATCGTCTCCCATATTTCCGCGGGAACGAGTTCCACAGCCGCCTTCCATCGGTCAGTTTCGTTTTTTCTCGCATCGTATTCAAAACCAAAGCCAAGATGTCCATTCAGATCACGGCATGCTCCGGAGCGGAACGTAGTCGATTCCGCAACCTGCCATTCCTTGTCAGTTTCCAGGAACCGTTTTTCGCCTGCCGATATATCTGCCAGCAGATAAGGCGTCCCCGCAGGACTTGTGGAAAAGTTCTGCCCGTTCCAATGAACGAGCACGCGCACTGTATTTTCTCCTTTCAGCAGGAAGGCATCCAGATCACAGACCGTATAGGTACGGTACGTCAATGAATCCGCCAGTTGTTGAATGGGCAGCACTTTTCCGTTGAGCCACACTTCATATGTAGATTCTACGGAGATGCGCAGCTTCGTCCCGGAGGTTCCATCCCAATGAAAGGCATTTCTGAAGAGCCGCCAGCAGTCCTTCTCCTTTGTTCCATCCCAAATTGGTATGCCCTTTATCATAAAATCACCTTGCCAGATCATTCAGGTTTCACGGGGTGGGGTGTACCTGCCCTTATAAGTTTCATTTTCAACCTTAATGAGCATAACCTCCCATTAGCTATATTGTCAATAATTACGGAAGTGGAATCACCTTGGTCTGCTTGCCCCAGGCACCGCTTCCGAAAGGCGCAATCACTTTCACAGGTGTTCCCCCCCTGGTACTCCAGGTTTCATCGCTCATCAACGTCTGGCTGCTGCCATCCTCGTACTCGAGGCGCAATTCTGCCAACACACCGCAGGGCAGCTGCCCGGTATCCTTGCCATAGACTGACAGGACATTCGCCCCAGGAAGCAACTGAACCGTGCAATCAAATGTGACAGCGGACATGAAGTTAATGGTTTTCCCGATGGATTTGCCATTCAAAAACACCTCGCCACAATCATCCACTGCGGCCATGACTGTCGCCTTGCGGACTTTGTCACGCAGCGTGAACTCTTTCTGCAGCGTAGTCTCGCTAAACGCGACCTGTTCCTTACCGGCTTCCCATATCCAATTGGCTTGGCCGGTATAAGGTATGGCCGTCTCCATTGCTTTCAACAGACGCATCGGTGACTCGGTGAACTTCTCGTTCTCTGCCGGCAATTCCCACGCCGGCGCTGGCAACTCCGCCTCCGCATACCAGTGCACTGCATATGGTTCGAAGGTATCCGCCACGCTGCCGCCTGTCACACGGCAACAGCGGTTTTCACGTAGAACAGCGACCTCTTTCGCAGTAAAGCCGGCGTCCAGACACACGGAAACTTTCTTTGCCGTGCCGTTCACGGCCAGGAGATAACGCTTGCCGCCGTACTCGAACAGCCGCGTGCGGACCTCCGCATTGTCACTCACCTGCCTTGCCAATGTCTTTCCCTCAGTCAACAGGCCACTCAGGACATGTAGTTCACGTGTCACATCAAACAGAACATCGTAGAAGAAGGCCCTCTTCACAAAGGAAAGTCCCCACCATACAATGCCTTCGCCGCCTTCCACAATCGTGTCGAAGACAACATACCTGTTTTGCCGCCGGTCCGGATATCCGGTGCCGTCATCCTCGCGGTTCAGCGCCTGCCAGGCAAAGCCCTGAAGCACCATCCAGATCGGCTTGCGGTTATTGACTGCCTCATCCAGAAAACGCACATACTTGCCCACGGCGGAGAGCGTTTTGTCCTCCAAACCGGAATGGCCGCTTGATCCGACTGGATAAATATCCAGTCCATAGATATCCGATGCTGCGCTGTACTGCCGGTGTCCCTCGATGGTACCGCGTGGTGCTTCATTAATCCATGTCGGTCGATATGGGTCCAGGTTCTCCAGCACTTCACGTGCCTTCAGGAGCCGCCCTAATTCAACGCCGCACCACATGGGTTCGTCCTCTAGAAAATATCCCAGTAGTGCGGGATGTGCCAGCACCTCATCACTAAGGAGATTAGTCAGACGATGCTCCCAGGTCTGCACTGCCCCGGCACTCAGATTCTTGGGTATCCCCGCATTCAGGAAAACCTTCAGCGAATTGCGTTGCGCAAGATTCAAGGTATCCAGCAGCGCCAGCTCGTCACCGGACGAAACTATCATCAGGTTCACACCATTCCTGCCCAGCGTATAGAACGTCTCTTCGATGGGCAAGCCATCAAAACAGTTTCCCCAGAACATGACCGGGAAAAACGGCTTGCCGTTGACACGGAACAGCAAATCCTCGCCCTGAATGACTTCCACCGCTGCCTTTGCCAGCTTGCGGATGCGCAATGTCACCGGTTGTTTTTGGTTGCAGCGCACTGTCAGGATGTAGTTGCCATTCGCCAAGTCGCCGGCCGGTATGGCAAACTCCAGTTGCTCGCCGCTGTTTTCAAACACCTTACTGTACAAGCTGTCTTTATCTGTGCCCTTGGACAAAGTGACCTCCACACGGGATATCTCCTTGCCGGTCGCAACGCTTCCCTGTATCTCATCCACGGGAGCGCCGGCATAGATGGTATTGCGGTAGGCGGGCTTCGTCAATGTGACCTGATGACGCTCCGCCACCGGAAGTTCCTGCTCCTCCAGTACAAAATCACGGAAGTAAATGGCCTTTCTTTGCCCGGAATACAAGCATATCTGCGCTGTTCCGTCACATTCCTCCGGCACGGTAAACGCAAAGGACTTTTTCTGGAATCCCAGATTCCAAGTGTCATCCCAAGGCGACATGACGGACGTTTTGCTCCCCGAAAACAAAACCTGCACGCGGTAAGGCTCACCATTGTTCATCCCCTCATCGTTGCACTTTGTCCGGAAAGACAGGGAATAATATTGGCCGTGACGAACCTTGACGCCCTTGAGAAGCGCTGAACTTTCCAGGGTACCGTCCGTCTTCACCAGCAGTACACCATCCTCAACCACTTTTGACGGCGGTACGACGAACCATTCCCCTCCCAGGGCTTTGATACCACTGCCTCGGTTTTCATCCAGCAGCGCCACTGACAGATTTCTGAACTCCAGGTCCGCATCATTTATTGCGGCAATGACCAGGTATGCCTTATCGCAGTCCGGCTTGTAGGTGAATGCCTCCTCGAAGCTTTCCCAGTCCACGCCGCCCTTTCGCAATGCGGCATCGCTGGCTTGAGAAACCTGGCTGTTCTTCAGCCACCACTCGCAATAGATGCGGTATTCAGACTGCTTTGCGCTGCGCACGCTCCAGCGTATCATATACTTCCGGTTTGCCTCCAGTGGGAGGCCGTAATTCACGAGAAAACCCTGCCCTTTCAAGGATACAGCCCCTTCCCCCAGTGACTTGGCCTGCACACCGTCAATTTTCCAGCCAAGGGGCGTACCGCCGTCATCCTTTATGGAGAAGTCTCCATTTCGGAGAAGATTGCCCCCCTTTCCATCGCGCATGGACAGTACCGCAACCTTGCGTATTTGCAGTTTTCCGCCTTCAGGGAGCTGAAACGCCATGATGCTCCGGTATGGCTCCGCCGGATTGTTGTCGTAGGTGAAAGTCACGAACACTGTTTTCCACTCGCTTCCTGCATGCCGCAGCTCCAAAGGAGAGGCCCACGTAGAATGCGTCCCCGTACTATGCCATTCGCAATACGCCCGGTATGGGCAGGCGGAGTCACTGCGCACATCATAGGTCAGAACATAGGTTTCCTCCGGCACCAACGCAAAGGCATTATGCACAAAAAAACCTTTTCCTTCCAGGGAAACAACGCCGTCAGACACAGTTGCCTGCAAATCCCGTGCCTCCCATGCAACCGGAAGCCCGGCAGTGCTCAGCTTCGAAAAATTTCCATTACGAAGCATATTGCTTGCGTTGCAACAAAACGCCGCCAGCAGAAAAAGGCAGAATAGCCTTTGCATATATCTCCCTACTGTCCTCACTGTCATTGCCATTTATTGATCGGGTGCCAATAATCTGCATACTCCTGCGTCCAACTTGCCGGCGACTTGTCGAAGTCCAGAGGCATAGCCGCCACATGGCCATCCACAGCTACAAAGTTGCACATGTCATTGTGACGTCTCGGAGTCGGTCTGCCTGCGCACCACATCTGGTCGGTGCCTCCGCCGTTGCTCCAGTCTCCCAGGTAGAAAATCTTGCTTGGCTCCTTGCATTTGGACAAATGGCGGCGGAAATCCATGCCGCCAGCATAATAACCGACCATGGCAGCCCAGCAGTAGTTGGTCAAATCCAAGCCCTGGACTGCATAGATCTTGGTGCCGGTTGGGCAAAAGTAGGTTTTCGGCATCTTGAAGTTGCTTGTGGCAAAATTGTCCGGTATCGGCTGGCTGCCCATATAGGGCAATACATCCTGTTCCCAGTGCTTCTCCCAACCGAACGCGGTTAAATCGGTAGTAAAGCAACAGGGGAACCAGTCATCTTTTTGCATGGCGAACTGCATGCTTGCAATACCAAACTGCTTCAGATTGTTCGTACAGCCGGCAGCCTGCGCCGCCGAACGGGCTTTGGCCAATGCCGGCAGCAGCATTGCCGCCAAAATGGCGATGATCGCGATCACCACGAGTAATTCAATGAGTGTGAAATTCTTCCGCATTTTCATCTTTTGACCTCCTAAATTAAGTATTGATCCTGAATCCATGGAGTAAAACACGAACCGTCATTTTCCTGAATTCAGGAGTTTTTGATCTTTTGAAAAACGACGATTAGGAAACTATCTGCACCCGCAGACTGACTTCTGTTCTTGATTTTTGATGATGTCTTGCTCAATGCATATTTTCTCCTCTTTTTGTGAAAGAATTTACAATTCCATCCGTCAAAAACAACCTTGGGAAAAAATTCATGTTGTTTCGTTATTTATTATACTACCTTTCATTTATGGAATCCATAACAACCTACTCATTTTTTAGCACAATATGCTCATTTTGCTTTTTTATCTTTTCTATGCGATGCGACACTTGACCGACTGGCAGTTTTGCCTGCTTCAGCTTGTATTTGTCTTTTTCCCCCTTATAATATGCTCATTATTGTTTGAGAATTTAATGATGCAAACACGCCCTGATGCCGTCGCCTTTCTTCACGGATATATGCAAAGGATTCCACCATGCAGACAATGGAGCTCCAATCCCTGATAAAAGAACAAATCGAGGCCTTTCCACTGTACGTTTTCTGGTATGACAAGCATTGGGACATAGAACTGCACTCGCACAATTTTATCGAGATAGCTTTTATCCTCAGCGGAACAGCACAACACATCGTCCAGAAAACTTCACAGACTTTGCGGCGGGGAGACGTCCTCGTCATCCCAAGGGGAACCATGCATGCCTATCAGAATTGTTCAGAAGACTTCGGTCTCGCCGATCTTCTTTTCATTCCGGAAGGCCTTGCTTTTCCGATGCTGGACATGAAACTACTGCCCGGCTTCAATGCCGTTTTCCATGGGAAGACACAGGCTGGCCAAGACCACATACTCATGCATTTTGAAGAGGGGCATTTCTCCGCAATGCTTCAGCTTTGCAGAAAGCTCTATGAAGAGGGCGAGGCGGTCGCGCCTGGATACAAACTCTGCCAATTGGGATTATTAATGAACATCATTACGGAGCTTGCAAGGCACGTTTCCCCAAGAGAATCTGTCAAACACTACAGTGCAGCCCCGGTTTATAAGGCGCTCACATATCTCAACAAGCACTTCTGCGAGCAGCTGGACATCCAGAAACTTTGCGCCATTTGCAACATGTCACGCTCCACGCTTCAGAGAAACTTCCTGCATTACGCCGGATGCTCCCCCATCCAATACATTATGAAGCAGAGAATCGCACAGGCCATCACCAGATTGAGGGCAACTGACGACTCACTCACCGAAATCGCACTCTCGCTTGGATTCTCCGACAGCAATTATTTCGGGCGGTACTTTAAAAAAATCACCGGTCACTCGCCCGCTGCCTTCAGGAAATTGACAATCGAATCACTGCCCACTGGCAACTGACTCTCCATCCTACCAGCACAAAAAACGATTCGACCGATCACTCGCCCGTACTACTCTCTCAAAATCTTCTTTTTTGTGAAAGATTTTTCTGAAAAGCAATCTTCAAGTCATTGGCATACAGCCCTTTTAAGGTACCGCCAATTCCTGTTTTTTTCCAACCGATCCGTCCGATCAGTCGGAGAAACCAATAGGCCAGATCACAAATTCGCGTGTCATTCCATCCGTCGAAGCAATAACCCCTATAAAAATTTTCGTACTACTATCGCCCAACTTCTTCTTTTTTGTGAAAGATTTTCAAAAAACCGATGCGCAAGTTACTGGCTTTGAGGGTCTTTCTCATTTTTGAGATTTTTTTTGAACTTTTTGATTTTTCAGTGATGAGAGAGGAAAACCGGCTTCATGCCGGCGAGCCGCCGGCGCTCCATATCGCCTCCGACTGAAAAAGTAAAGCCGACCTTGACACGCAAGAATTTTGGCAGAGCAGGCTCATCCGTCGAAGCAGCAACCCTACAAAATTTTTCGTGTTTTTTCGTGTCTTTTCGTTGTTAAAAAATGGGTTGTGGGCGGCAGCCCACGCTAAGCCTTTTCGTGTGGTTCGTGGTTAAAAAGTCTCGGCTGCCAGCACCGCGAATTTGATGGCAGTTTCGGAGACGAGCCTGTCTTCGACGTAGAATTTGCCTTCGCCGGTTCCGAAGCGTCCGCCAAAGCTGGTGGCAATTTTGAGCAGGAGCTGTTCTCCGGGGAATACGGGGGCATGGAAGGTGGCTTCGTCGATCGACATGAAGAGTCCAAGTTTGCCGGTATGTTCGGGTTGGCTGAGGATGTGCACACAGCCTAGTTGAGCACCTGCCTCGATCTGCAGATAACCGGGAAACATCGCTTGTTTTCTCGAACGACACAGCAGGTCATTGCCAGTAATATTCTTATATCCGACAGCGTATTCGCCTTTGCCGACGGAGAAACAGCGGTCTATCAGCAGGAATGGCAGGCGGTGCGGAAGATATTTCATGATTGTTTTAATATCGGCTGCTTCGCATTCCATATCCGCTTGGCAGGGGCTGGGGGCACCAGTGTGGGGATGCTGCTGGAACCAGTCCGCCCCCTTCCAGGCAAGGGTGACAATCCCGCTCGAGGCCAGGTCGCCGTCAACCGTATTTTGAATCTGAAAATCCACGCTGCCATCATCATTCGTTGATAGCAGAGAGGCGGCCACTTTTAAAACCATGCCAGGCAACACCGGCTTGCGAAATTTCACCTTGCGGAGGCGGATCAGTTCGGGACTGCCGTCTTCTTTCATGCATTGCAGGATGATTGCTTTTGCGGCCTGGGTCATCGCGGCAACCTGCAACACACCCGGCATCACCGGCTGATCCGGAAAATGCCCGGCAAAAAACAGTTCATTCATAGACACCATCTTGATGCCGGATGCGCTGTTCTGATCGGTATCGACAGTCAGGGTATCTAACATCAGCATCGGAGCCGTAATGCCAAGAAAGCTTTCCAAGTCATTGTATGTGAAAAAATGCTGCATGGTTTTAGTCCTTATTGCTTGGTTCTGGTTGATTGAGAAAAGTATCCACACATTAATCTAATGCATTTTGAACGTCATGCAACACGGAGTGAACTGGAACCCACAACCTATTTTTTAACAACGAAAAAGCACGAAAAAGCACGAAAATTTTTTATAGGGTTGTTGTTTCGACGGATAGGATGGCATGCGGATTTGTGGCTTGGTTTGTTGTGTTCATCTCGGATGTGTTGATTGCAAAATGGGTGTTTTGGCAATATTGTAAGAAACAGTTTTCTTTTGTGTGTACAGATTTTTTTCTTAGGAGGTTACTGACAGTGAAAAAGACCATTCTTTTCGTATGTGCCGGCATTCTGATTTTTCTGCTGCTTCTGGGAGGCTGGGTGATTTCCTGCCGAAACAGCTTGATTTCCAGGGATGAGTTTGTCCGGGAACAATGGAGTCAGATCGATACGCAACTACAACGGCGGGCGGACTTGATTCCCAATCTTGTCAATACGGTCAAGGGATACGCCGCCCATGAAAATCAGATTTTTACTGAAATAGCGGAAGCTCGAAGCAAGTTGCTGGGAGCAACCGGACCGGAAGAGAAGGCGGCCGCTGACGGTGCGATGACTTCCGCCCTTGGCCGCCTATTGGTCATCGCTGAGAATTATCCGCAATTAAAGGCGGACACTACCTTTATCCGTCTGCAGGATGAGCTGGCCGGCACTGAAAACCGGATTGGAGTCGCCCGGGGACGCTATAATCAGGCCGTGCGTGACTTCAATACTGCAATCAGGGTATTTCCAGGTTCCCTCTTTGCCTCAGGGTTGGGCCTGACGTCAGCACAGTATTTCGAGCCGCCAGCCGGAAGGGCGGCTGTGGAAACGGCTCCTGTTGTTAATTTTGATTGATTTGATCGCACATCCAAATCTATGGCAAAAAAGAAAGCACCACATAGGAATCTGAACGCCAGCCTGCTTTTTCTGATCTTTTTGATAATTGTATTGCTGGTGAATCTGGAAAACTGTTCGCGAAGAAAATCGTCAGACGAAGAAACGACTGCGCTTCCTGAACTCACCGGACGGATTGTTGATCTGGCCAATGTCTACTCGCCCGATGAAAAAGCCCGCCTGGAAGCGGCGGTACAGACACTGGAAAACAGCACCGGCGGTCAGATGGCAGTGCTGACTTTGCCGGAGTTGTCTGGCTGGACGATCGAGGAATTCAGCATCCGTCTGGCGGAGAAGTGGCAAATTGGACACAAGGGCAGTGATAATGGCGCACTGTTGCTGTTTTCCTTGCAGGATCGTCAGCTCCGTCTGGAAATTGGCTATGGCTGGGAAGGCGAGATCAATGACGCCAGAGCCGGCGATATTATCCGTGCAATGGGACCTTATTTCCGCAATCAGGATTTTGCTGGAGGCACTCTCTTCGCCATCCGTAAAGTCGAAAGCTTGATTACCGGCCGCGAGATGGGGGAAACCGGAGAACCGGCAGTCCACACCCAGAATGCCCCCGAAGAGGACTATTCCCGATTGACCAAATCCGATATTCTTTTCCTCCTGCTCTTTTTTGGCTTTGTCGGAACTGCCCTGATCATGTCTATGTTCGGACGCGGTGGCGGCGGTTTCAGCGGCGGTGGCAGCAGAGGATTTGGCGGCGGCGGTTTCAGCGGCGGTGGCAGCGGGGGATTCGGCGGCGGCGGTGGCAGGTTTGGCGGCGGCGGCGCTTCCGGCAGATGGTGACTACAGACGCCTGCAAACCCATTTTTAACAACGAAAAAACACAAAAAAAAACGAAAGTTTTCAGATCGTCCAGTAAGCCCTCTGTTCATTGCGGCTTTGGCGATATATATTATTTGTTTGCCATTACTCCAAAAGGGTCTGATTATGACGATATTGCAAGCGAGCGACAAAGTCGCCTTAATATACAAGGATGAGCGGGTCACATACCGTGATCTGCTGCGAAAAGTCACACAGTTTAGTCAAGCCAGTAAAGCTCGGCCCGGAGAACGCTGCGTAATCATTTCCGAAAACCGACTGGAATGGGTTTATGCGTTTTACGGGTGCTGGGCGGCAAAAACGATCCCCGTGCCTGTCGATGCGGCATCGACTGTCGAGGAGATTGCTTATATTCTGAAAGACTGCCGTCCGGCTACGCTCTTTTGTTCAGAAGCGAATTTCGAGAAGTCTCAAAGCGCTGTGGAGCAGGCCGGCGTTCAGACACAGATTCTGGTTTTCGAGCAGATGCAGCTTTCCGAAGAAGTATCTGCTGCCGAATCGATTGCCGAACCCGCAGCCTCTGATGTGGCGGTGATTGTCTATACATCCGGTACCACTGGCAGTCCTAAAGGGGTCATGCTGACTTTCGAAAATATTTGGGCCAATCTGCATTCTGTTTCCGCAGAGGTTCCTATCTACCGCTCGGATGACCGGGTGATGGTGCTTCTGCCACTGCATCATGTGTTGCCTTTGCAGGGAACGATGGTGATGCCGCTGACCGTCGGAGCAACTGTTGTCTTTGCACCATCCTTGGTTGCCGCCGATATTCTCAGCACTCTCGCCGACCATAAAGTTACCATGTTCGTCGGCGTACCCCGGCTTTTTGTCCTGCTGCGGGACGGGTTGATGAGCAAAATCCGCCAGAGCAAATTGGCTTCCATGCTGTTTTTCCTCTGTGCCCGGGTCAACAGCCTCGCATTTTCACGCTTGGTTTTCGGTGCCGTACAGCGGCGTTTTGGCGGTGCCATCCGTTATATGCCCTGTGGTGGTGCGGCATTGGATCCCAGCGTCGTCAAGGATTTTCGCACGCTGGGCTTTGAAATCCTGCTCGGGTATGGGCTTACTGAAACGGCGCCGATGGTGTCCTTTACCCATCCGGGAAGCGGTGGGCGTAAAGGTGCCGCCGGGCAGATCATTCCCTGTAATGAAGTGCGCAGTGTTGATGGCGAAATCGTGGTGCGCGGAAAAAATGTGATGAAGGGATATTTCGAGCGTCCGGAGGAAACCGCAGCCGTCTTGCGTGATGGCTGGTTTTATACCGGTGATCTTGGTTATGTCGATGAAGACGGCTATATCTTTATCACCGGACGCTGTAAAGAGATTATTGTGCTGCCCAGCGGAAAAAACATCAATCCCGAGGAGATCGAGCAGAAATTGCTCAAATATGCCGATTTTGTCTCCGAGGTCGCGGTGTTGGCTTCCGGTGATGCATTGCAGGCATTGATCCTTCCGAATGTCAAAGCCATGCAGGCGCGTGGAATAATCAATCTGGAGGAGTCCATCCGCTCGGAAGTTCTCAGCAAGTACAATCAAGAAGCCTCGAGCTATAAGCGCATCCTCAAGTGCACCTTGGTTTCAGAGTCCCTGCCAAGAACCCGGCTTGGCAAACTGAAACGCCATGAATTGCAGCCTCTGACGGAAAACACCCGCCGTACAAAAGCCGCAACACCGGAACCCGACCTCGAGGAATACCGGGTCATCAAGGAATTCCTGCATGGGCATAGCGGCCTGGATATCCATCCGGATGATCACTTTGAACTCGATCTGAGCCTGGATTCCCTTGGAAAAGTTAGTTTTCAGGTGTTTTTAAGCGGCACATTTTCCCTCGAGGTCAAAGAACAGACTCTGTTGGACTATCCTACACCGCGAAAGCTGGCGGAGCATATGCACGAGCTGGCGACAACGGTGTCCACTGACAAGCAATTCAAATGGGGGGAATTGCTGCGCGAAAAAGTCACTGTGAAGCTGCCAAAGAGCTGGGTGACTTTTCACTGGTTGAACCTCCTTTCGGGCTTCTTCCTGCGCTGCTTTTTCCGTTTGCGTGGGGATCATGTTGACAATGTCCCGGAGGGAGCCTGCATCCTCGCCC
The DNA here is from genome assembly GCA_033809415.1 of Lentisphaeria bacterium. GTDB lineage: Bacteria > Verrucomicrobiota > Lentisphaeria > Oligosphaerales > Oligosphaeraceae > JAQVUB01. The sequence continues at coordinate 586 of JAPXLT010000072.1, read as the reverse complement.
CCAATCATCAGAGCTATCTGGACAGCCTCTTCATTATGGCTTTCCTGAAGAAAAAGACTTTACGGGACACCTTTTTCTATGCCAAGTCGGAACACGTGCGGCGTTGGTGGCAACGTTTCATGGCCAGTCGGCATAATATTATTGTCATGGATATCAATAAAGACCTCAAGCTGTCCTTGCAAAAACTTGCCGATGTCCTGAAAAAAAACAAAAAGGTGATTATTTTCCCGGAAGGAACGCGTACCTTGGACGGTCATCTTGGCGACTTCAAACATACCTTTGCCATCCTTGGACGGGAATTGGGAGTGCCAATTGTGCCAGTGGCGGTCGATGGTGCTTACAAAGTCCTGCCCCGAGGCAGAAAATTCCCGCGTCTCTTCAAAAAGGTGAAAATTTCCTTCCTGCCACCCATTTATCCTGAGGATAATGACAGCTATGCTTCCCTGTCACAAAAAGTCTATCAGGCACTGGCTAACATACTGGAAGGGGGCAAGGGGTAGGGGGCAGGGTGCAGGGTGCAGGGGGCAGGGGGGCAGGGTGCAGGGTGCGGGGGGCAGGGTGCGGGGGGCAGGGTGCGGGGGGGCAG
>JAPXLT010000071.1:0-17228 GCA_033809415.1 Lentisphaeria bacterium | reverse complement strand
CTGTAAGGGCGCGACATAATCTCTGTCCATTGTCCATTCAGCAGTCCATTCTTGTCCATTCGGTCCATCGCGTCCATTCCTGTCCCTGTCCATCGTCCATAAAAAATCTTTCACAAAAAAGAAGATTCTGGGTGATAGTAGTACGAAAATTTTTGTAGGGTTGTTGCTTTGACGGATAGGATGGCAAGCGGAATTTGTGATCTGACCTATTGGTTTCTCCGACTGATCAGTCGGATCGGACGGATCAAGTAGATCGGTCGGATCAGTCGGATCAGTCGGAGAAAAAAGACAGGAATTAGCGGTACCTTAAAAGAGTTGCGTGTCAATGACTTGGAAATTTCTTTCCAGAAAAATCTTTCTGAAAAAACAAGAAGTCGAGTGATAGTACGAAAAATTTATCCTTCGGCCGTGAAATCCACGATTTTTGCCTCGCCTCCCACCGCACCGTCAAATGTGATTGCGAAGGGGTTGCGCAAAAGTTTCGCGCCAGAGATGTTTTTGTCGCCGACACGGTAGGTCAGAGTCTCTGACAAGCCTTGCAGCCGGAGCTTGATCGAGCCAGCAAAATTTTTCCGCATGACTGCCGTCAGCCGAGCCAGTTTCCGGTCGGGACTGACTTGCAGCCACGCCACTGGGTTACCGCTGCCATCCCCCGCCGTCAGCCGGTAGAAGTCCCCAGTTTGGACCAGCTTCCCATGGGTGTGGCGGTAATCAAGATTGTATGCCATCGCGGCTTTCTGTTCCTCCGGGGTAAGTTCATCAAGTTTCATTTCGTAGCCAAAGGTTCCGAAAGCCGCCACCGCACGGCGCATGGCAAACGAGTGCGTTTTTCCCGGATAGTTGGAGGCGACGTGACTTCCCGCCGCGCAGGGTGGATAGAAGGTCGATTCGCCGAATTGAATGGCGAGTCTGGCCTCTGCATCGGTGTTGTCGCTGCACCATAGCTGAGCACAGTAGTGAAGCATCCCACCATCAAAACGGCCACCGCCGCCAGAACAACCCTCAATAAGAAGCTCCGGAAAGCTCTTTAAGAGCCGCGTGTGAAGCGCGTAAACACCCAAGAGATAACGATGGCGTACTTCGCTCTGCCGGATCGGCGGCAAAGCGCGGGAATAAGCCTCCGTGAGATTGCGGTTCATATCCCACTTGATGTAGGTCAAACGAGCCTCTTGGATCAGTCTGCTCATGCAGCCAAAAAGATAGTCCACCACTTCGCTGCGCGTCATGTCCAATACCAGCTGATTTCGGCCGATACAAAGGTCGTGTCCCGGTACGCCCAGCACCCACTCCGGATGCTCTTCAAAGAGACGGCTTTTGCGCGATATCATCTCCGGTTCGAACCACAGTCCGAAGCCAAGTCCGCGCTGCGCCAGTTCGTCCGAAAGCGTCGCCAGTGATCCTACCTTTTTGGTGTTGACGAACCAGTCGCCCAGCGAAGAATCGGCTTCGTTACGTTCGCCAAACCAGCCGTCATCCAGTACCAAAAGCTCCACCCCCTGTGCCGCTGCCGCGTCCGCGAGTTTCAGCAGACGGTCGCGGTCAAAGTCAAATCGCATCGCTTCCCAGCTGTTACAAAGGAGCGGACGCGGACGCTTTTCCCACGCCTCGGGCATGACCGAATGGCGGAAAAAATTATGGAAGTTGCGTGACATTCCTCCGATTCCATTGCCGGAAAAAGTGAACGCCGTTTCTGGTGCGGACAAACTTTCGCCTGGATTTAAAAGCCAGCGAAAATCCGTGTCGGCAATGCCCAGTGCCAATCGTGTTGCATGGTATTGACTGCACTCAATTTCCACGCTGAAATTGCCGCTGTAAAGCAATGCTGCGCCGTAGACTGCCCCCTGCGTTTCGGTCGCGTCGCGCGTCAAGAGTGCTGTGGCAGGATTGGCCTGATGCCCGGTGGAGCCGCGCAGGCTTCGCTGGATCTGCAAGCCATGGTGAAGTGCTTGACGTCGCAGCTGAAATTCCTCGGCATAGGTTCCACTCAAACTCAGCTGATCCCATTCATCGCCGGGAAGATCCAGCACTGCGCTGGTGATGCGTTCAATCTGAACCGCCTCCGTGCCGCAATTGCGAATCACGGTAAACTCCGTGATGGTGTCGGATTCCGGAAACACGGTGAAGTACAGTACGCACTCCACCGGGCGGGTCTGATCGGACAGGGTGATTTCGAGCGTTTCGGTATTTTTGCCCCGGTTGGCTCCGGGCAACCCTTCCGGTACGACACAACCTGGATAAATGTTGTGGCTGCGATAACGGAAATCAGTCGCCGCCGCGCCGGACGCATCGCGGATGATAGCTCCCGATAAGCGGTAATCGCCGCAATCAAAACCGGGGAAAAGCTGAGCCAGATTGTCCGGCGAATTTTCCAAGCCGCCTTCCAGCTCTGGAACCGGCGAAAACGAAGAGTAGGCTTGCCGTGATTCGCATAGCAGGAGCGCCTCTTCGCTCATTCCGCGCGCTCCGTAATAAAGCTGGATGAGACGTTTGGCAGGATCGCAGTAAAAAGCGCGCTGTGTATGTTTGGTATGCAACTGAAACAATTGCGTTTTTGCTTGATACGAAACATATTTCATCTTTTGTTATCCCCGATATTCAAAGCTTCCTCGATGCTGCTCTTCCTCCTGCATAGTTTAAATATTCAGCGTCCGATCACGATTGTGATGCCGTCGGAAGGCATCTTGGAAAGGTCAACTTTCCAGTGCCCGGTACCATTGGCCTTAACGGTTTCGGGCGCCTCTTTTTTGACGCCATCGCCGTCAAAGATCAACACTTCCGGAGCCTTTTCTCCGTCCCAGTCATAAACTCCGGGGACGCCGATAATGAGCCGTTCGCGCCCTTTGATCCAGCCGGCATGCAGCTCCTCGATAGTCAGTGGATACATCTTTTCACCGACTTCAAAAGCACCTTCAGCTTCTGGGGAAAGATTACAGACGTAGTAATACATGAGACCACCTTCCATGAGCCGGAGCCGGAATGCCTCCATGAGTGCACGGCTCGGATAGGCCTTTTCGTGCATGGCTGGCGAGAGGCCGATGGGAGTGTGAAGATGGCCGCGGTTGAGGTCGATGCCGTTGTGGGTAATCTCCCAGAAGGCATAGAGAGGCACACCCTGCATGCCCTTCCAAGGCGGATATTGGTTGCAAACTACAACGCCGCCTTTAGCGATGATGGACTTAGTCAACTCAACCTTGGCTTCCTCTTCTAGAAGGGGGAGGCTGCCGTATTTGATCACGATCTTGTGTGTCTTTGGATCAATCTCCACCGAGTGTCCATCCCACTTGCCGTAGTGATGTACGCCAACGTTGCTGAAAATATCAAAGTAGATGCCGTTCATGCCAAGTGTGTCCATGGAAGTATCAATCATCGTTTTCATAAAATCAAAGTAGCGCGATCCTTTTTCAAGGAAGCCGTAGGCGTAGCCGATATTATCCTTATCCGAACAGTACCAGTTCCCGGTCAAGTTGTACCATGAACCGTCTTTTTTTATGACAATACTGTCGGCAAAGCGTTCTTGGCTCCAGTCGCCATCCTTTTTTACGCTGATAATCGCGATTTCAACAGCAGGCAACTGCTTGATCTCGTAGGGCATATTGGCTTTCACACCGGCCGCCACGGGGCGCATTTTTTCGCACCACTGTTCAAATGTGAGGTGGGCATTGTCGTAATAGGCGAACCAACTGTCATAGATGCCGATGGCGATCTTTCGCTTGCCGTAGCGTTTCTGGAGTACTTCCGGTTTGCCGTAAACGCCTGCATGCGTGATGTTGCGGAGGAACTGGCCAGGCCCTTCGATGGTAAAATCGCTGTGTATATCCTTGCGCACCTTGTTGATGAAGGTGAAGTAGTCGTAGCCGTCCACAAAGTAGACGTGATATTCGAGTGTGTATTCTTTCCCGGCTGGAATGCCAAACGTTTCGGTATCGAAATGAAGAGTATTCCCAGTTCCTTTTGCCAGAAGCTGATCGCGGAAAACGCTGTCTTCAACGAAAATACCGATTCCCTGCTTTTCACCAGCGGCAAAGAGGGTAGGATTTTCGGGAATGCGGCGATAACGCGTACTGCTGTTGTTATAAGCAAAACCGCTGATACGGGCGCGACATGGAACATAGGGCATCTGCATTGTATTGTAGATGATGATGCCAAGGTCCTGGCCGGATTTGTTAATGATGCGGTCTGTGGCTACGATGCGCGAAGGTTGGAAGCACATCGTGCGTTCAAGCGTGTAAGCCGGGTAGTCCACGGTGAATTTGACACCATCGGAAAGTTTTTCCACGTTGCCAGTATTTTTGCCGCCAAGTTCCTCAAAAGCATCGCTGTCCGGGCGTGAAAATTTACTGCTGAGATACCAGGACTGATCGTTGCGAGTAAAGCGAATCATACCGTTATTGTCAACAGACAGGTTAATTCCATTCTTTTCGACAGTGGCCGCCGCTATGTAATCGGGTTCTGAGAAAGTGACCTTGGCTTTCGATGCTTCCTGAACGTAAGTGCCAAGTTCCAGATCACAAACTTCCACGATGACGTCGTTGGGAGATTGACTCTTGGGGAAGACACGATAATTGGCGGTATTGGCAAGTTCCAGCACGTTGCCTTCTTTTTTGAGCATATCCGTAATATGCAACACATACCAGCCGTTTTCCCGGAACTGTTCGGGTTCGACCACATCTTCCGGCATGGTGTAATCCGGGGTCATAAAGGTTATATAAGCATTGCCAGAGGCCATCTGATAAGTGCCATATTTTCCGCCGTCAAAGCTGGAAGCCCGGTTCAGGATTCTGCTTTGCGAATAGAGATCCACACCGTTGACCGGAGTGCCATTGAGGGTAATTTTGAGGTAGGGGTTCCATCCAATACGGTCCGGGAAGATGAGGCGTGTGCGGAAACGCAGCACTAGGTTTCCGGCAGCTACATCAATCGGTGATTCTGGATCAATTGAAAGCGAAAGACTTTCCCCGCCTTCAAGCTGGAGTACTTTCGTTGCTTTCCAGATCGGAACGACCTGCATCTTGAGCGCCTGTGGTTTAGCATCGGCTAAAAGTGCCCCCGCATTACCGCTGTCAATTTTGTTGCCGGAAATTACAAGGGAAGGGTTGGCAAAGTAGGCTATGAAGCCGTCACCTTTAGTTATGCCTGCGCGTAACCGAACCGCCAGACTTTTTTCATGCTTAGCAAGCGCGATGCGAACACCTTCAGTCACATCTGCGGACCAAGGCGTATTACGAATGAAAGTACCTTCCGGTACGGCGATTTCGCTTGTGCGGGCAGGTGCCGAAAATTCACTGCTGACTGCTGGCCAGTAACTGGAGTCTGAACTTGCAGAGTGTGGATAATCCTTTTCCGGAATACTTTCAATATAGATCGGAGCAGGGAAAGCCGCTTTGGGATCGCGCTTCTGGGAGATGTTCTGGGTATGCGTTTCAGAAACGGTGAAAATTGCCGAGTCGATCTCCTGGCCCTGCAACTGCGAAAGGTCAAAGTGGACAATGGCCCGGGTGATCGCAACGTCCTTTCCGCCAGTGGCAAGTTCGCCCTTGCCATTGGTTTTGGGCTGACGAAAGCCATTGGGTGCGTTGGGTGCATTGGGTGAAGCGGCTGGCAGATCAATGACAACGGGGTCCAGACGGATCTCGTCGGCGAAGGATAACAGCGCTCCGGCGACAAGAAGCGCCGACAACGCAACGATCAGAAAACTTCGTTTCATGGAACAAGATTCCTTTTTGGGTTGATTATTTTTGAGTTTCAGTTACAATTTCAAATCGCTCACATTCAAAAATTCCTGGTCGCATGCGTCCGTCCGTCCATGATCTTTCGCTGGAGCAGTTCCGCTTCCGGCGAAGTAAAGTCATAAATTCCCGTTGGAATCAGAAGTTCACTGCCTGGATTGTTGCGCAGCAGCTTTGTCGCCACGGCTGCTTGTTCTGCGATGGTATTGCCGGAACACTCATGCAAGATGATTTTCATGGGGCAATGATTCTTAGGTTCGCCCGCGATGTACTAAAACCACGCACGGCATTGATTAAAAATACTTGGCGTGGGCTGACGCCCACAACCCATTTTTGTCCACGGAAAGCACGGAAAACGCGGAAAATTTATAGGGTTGCTGCTTTGACGGATGGAATGGCACGCGGATTTGTGATCTGGTCTATTGGTTTCTCGGACGGATCAGTCGGATCGGACGGATCGGTCGGATCAGTCGGAGAAAAAAGACAGGAATTGGCGGTACCTTAAAAGGGCTGTATGCCAATGACTTGGAGCTTTCTTTTCTGAAAAATCTTTCACAAAAAACAAGATTCTGGGTGATAGTAGTGCAAAAACCCGAACGTAAAGTTTAGCCATACTCCCGCCGGTAGTTTTTCATCAGATCAAGCTAATATTTTATCTCATCTAAGAAAGCCCAGCAGGTTCCGGCAGTAGTACTGGCAGTCAGCCCCTGCGTTTCTCTGAGATTGACGCTGCGAACGTGACCGTCAAGATAGCAGACGTTGACGTTCTTCAGATGGAAGGTGCGAGAGAAACCCAATCCCTTGTGAAACTCAAACCAAATGGTTGCACCGGGATTGTCACGGCCGACAATCAGGCGGACTCTCATCGTTGCCGGCGGGTTCGCCGACTTGTAACGGGTGGCAATGTAGCTCATGGCAGTACTGCTGTAGTAACCGGTGTTGTCACTCGGACAGCGGAATAACTTTTCCTTGGCAGCTGCAGTTGCTTTGGACACGTTCAATCCCATGTATCCCCCCAACAGCAACATATCCGGAGGGGCAACTGCCGTTGTTGTATTATCGGCAGCTATGGCATTGCTTTGATAAAAAAATCCGGCTTGGCGCTGATTAGCAGGAGCTATGGAAAGAAACCCATTGTTCTCATCTGAATACATGATTTCTCCCATTCCGATCTGCTTGAGCTTGGCAACGCATTGGATATTTTTGGCGCGCGCACGAGCCGCAGCAAGCGCCGGCAAGAGCATACTCGCCAGGATGGCGATGATAGCAATTACGACTAACAATTCTATCAGGGTGAATTTCAAAGACTTATTGTTCATTGTACTCTCCTTGTTCATTGTGTGCTCCTTGTTCATTGTGTGCTCCTTGTTCATTGTGTGCTTCTTGTTCATTTTATTCTCCTTTGTACCACTTTCGAAACCTTGCGCCTGTTATTTGCTCTTTTAACCATTTACACTATCATCCAATTGGAATCGAAACGATTTGATCTTGATTATGGATACAATAGCATTTTCCCAAAAAAATGCAAGCAAGATTATTGCTTTTCAAGCAAAAAATCTCTCAAAATTCAAAATAAAGCAACAAAAGTGCCTGATTGAGACAAAGAAATCTCCGGAAAATTTGCTAAAGCTGCCGGAATGCAAACGCACGCTTACTTTTCCGCCGCTTTGCCGTCCATTTCGGTGATAAAGTGGCAGAGCGACTTGCCGATCCAGGTGTTGCACCAGCCGCTTTCCACACAGAACGGTCCCCAGTCGGTATCGGAATTGCTGCCGTACCAATCGTGGTTCCGGAGGTCGTAACTGCGCATCCACGCGCCGTTCAGCCGTCGGTCATTGTCCTTGATCTGGATGCGGACGAGGAAGTCCAGCTGCTTCCGGTGGCACTCCATGTAATCTTCCCGTCCGGTGGCGTCCCACGCCTGACTCATGGAGTAGGCGGCAGGGCCATTTACATAGAGGATCTCGGCGACTTCGTCGTCCGCCTTATGGATGATATCCATTTCGCCTAACCCATAATAGCGGTTGGTCTTCGTCGAGTTGGGTTTCAAATGCTTGAAAGCGCCACAGGGGAACTGATAGCTTTTGAGCTTGTTCACGCGGCGGTCAAGCTCGGCGGCATAGGCTTCATTGCCAGTGGCGCGGTAGAGCTGACTGTACATGAAAATCGGGAAAACGTTCATCTGTACAGAATGCGGGTGGTCGACGAAGACCTTTTCCAGTTCAATAGCGCGCGCCAGATACTTTTCATCTTGCAACACGCGCGCCGCTGTCACATACAAAGCGGGCACAAACGGCGTGCGGACGATGGCCTTTTTGCACTCCTCGTAATAGGCGTCATGACCGATAGCGTTGAGACGGTCGCCGTTGATGGTGGCAAAAAGTTCCAGGCAGCGGTTGCGGTAGATCGCCTCGACGGTGCGTTTGGCAGCGTCCAGATAGAACGATTCGTGCGTGATTTCGTAGAGGTTGAAAAGCGCCAGCGCCACCCAGCTGGTGTCGTTGCAGAAGATATACTCCGGTGCATCGGTGAATTCTTGATAAAAATGCCAGAATCCGTAGCTGTCCTTGCTCTTGTCCAAATACTGAAAGCCATTCTTCAATAGATATTGGACGATGTTGCGGGCGATGGCAAAATACTCATCACGCTTGCCGGTCAGTACCCCATAGCGAGCCATGAGAAGCGCCGCTTCGCAGTTGCAGTCGGAGCGTTTCACCGGAACCATTTCGTGGTCGAAACTGCGGAATCCCTCGAAAATCCCCTCGGTGCCATCCGGTGCCGCCATGACGCCCGATTTGCGATACCAGCCAATGAGGTTGTCCAGCGCCTTGCGATAAGCGCTGATGCGGTCGGTGACGACAAGTTTCGTGGTTGGGCCGCGCTCCGGCGCGATCTCATATTTGCCCTTGGCTGCCGTAAAGCGGAACTGGCGAGCCGTCTTCTGTATCGCCTCTTTCTGCGGTCCCGTAACCGTAAAGAGGGTCTTGCGCTTGGCGGAGACTTCCACTTCGTCGCCCGGCAAAATCAGACGGTCTGGCGAAACCGTAAACTGTGCATCAAAGAGCTTGTCACGGTAGTTTGCCTTTTCCGCCTCAGGCACCAAGTGCAACAGAATGTTGCTTACTAGATGTTTCCAATGGGAAAGCAGAGGGAACCTGTACTCTGCGCAGCGCGAAAGTTCAAATGTTGCAACGATGTGTTCCGCCCCCGGTTCATAGCAGAGCGCAGGCCACTGTTCCCACAGTTGAGGCACTTTGCCGTAAAGGCGATGCACGCCGCGCACCGCTGTAAAGTTTAAAAGCTCAATAAGAAACTTCCCGCGTCCCGGCAGAAAGGAAACCGGTGCCGAAACGGGGAGAATGTCGTGATAGTGCAGGCCTTCCAGCACCGGGTGCTTTTTGTGAACCACCAGCACCCTTTCTAGAGCTACGGGACGGGGGCGGTGGTTCTGCTTAAACTTAACCACATTCTGGAAAAAGTAGTAGTCATCACTTTTGATGTATTCAACGTACATCCGGTGAAGGTCGCCGTAGTTTTTAAGTTTGAGCAGCATCGGCAGACGGCGTTTGAGTTCCGGCCATTCGCGGTAGCCGGGCATGAAAAACAACGCGTCAAAGCCATTGGGGTCATGCTGTTCAAAATCTTCCAGTGTCCAGCTGGTGCATTCGATGCCCGCTCGCTGGGCAAACTCCTTGAAAAGATTGGGACTCCCGGATTCGACAAAGAGAAATTTCATAGTTATCTTCCTTGAATTTGACGCAACTCCTGAATCGCAGCGCGGATGTTCCAGTTATTTGTATCCAATGCTTTTTCGGCAAACTTCGGCGGCAGCGATGTCACATTGGACACGATGAATACCGCACGTTTGCGCAGCTTGGCATTGATTGGTTGCATAGCGGTCATGAAATTGCCGGTGACCCGTCCTAATCGGATCATGGCGGCGGTGGTAAGCATATTGAGAACCATTTTCTGGGCCGTGCCCGCTTTCATGCGGGTCGAGCCGGAAATCACCTCCGCCCCGGTCAGGACGTGAATAGCAAGATCAGCATTGTCTTCGATCTTGCCGGATTTGTTGCAAAGCAGCACCGCCGTGGCTGCTCCGCGTTTTTTCGCTTCGGCCAGGGCGCCGCAAACGTAAGGAGTATTGCCGTTGGCACTGATTCCCAGCACCAGAGAATTAGGATTTACCCCCGCTTCGACGATGGCAGCGGTTCCTGCAGCCGCATCGTCTTCAGCGGATTCCACCGGGTGTATCATGGCATCGACGCCGCCTGCGATAATCGCAGTTACAGTTTCCACCGGAACACCGTAGGTTGGCGGACATTCCGCAGCATCCTGAACTGCTAGACGCCCACTGGTCCCAACGCCGACGTAGATCAATCGACCGCCCGCATCAAGTTTTTCCACGATCAAGTCAACCACGGGAACGATCTCCGGCAGTGCTTTCTTTACCTCCGCCGCCACCGTAGCATCTTCGGCATTGATGATTGACAAGATTTCCGAAGTGGTTTTGAGGTCTATGTCGCGGCTGCGCGGATTGACGCCTTCGGTTTCAGCAAAATCACTCATGCGATAATTTCCTTGCTCTGTTCAACGAAATAGCGGGTGATGAACATGGCGTTGGTGATCATCTTGCCGATGACCACGGACCACGCTCCGGCGGCCAGTCCGGCATCAACGTCTGTCGGCGTCAGATAACGACCTTCAGCAATGATCGGGATATCGATCGCCGCCGCCAGCCGACGCACCGTCTCGAGGTCAGGTCCATGAGTTTTGACCGTATACGGGGTATAGCCACTCAAAGTTGTCGAAACGATGTCAGCGCCGGCTCCCGCCGCCGCAACTCCTTCTTCAAAGGTGCTGGTATCGGCCATGACCAAACAATCGATCGTTTCGTGGATGTCTTTGATCAGCCTTTCGGCGCGTTTCCGGTCGGGACGGAAAGTGGCATCGACGGCGATGATTTCTCCCAGGCCGGCGATTTCGAGGGCGCTTTCAAGGGTGGGGGTAATGTAGGGTTTTTCCAGATCCTGCGGCAGTTTGTTGATGGCGATGACGGGAACCTTGACACGCTGACGGATTGCGGTCAAATCGGCTACGCCATTGGCGCGGATGCCGGCAGCGCCGCCAATGACCGCCGCCTCGGCAAGCCGCGCAATGCAGTCGGTATCGCGTAGCGGATTTCCCGGCAGGGCCTGTACCGAAACGATCAGTTTGTGGTGCAGTGCATCGAGAATCTTCGTTTTGTCAATCGCCATAAAAGACCTCCTCGATATGCGCAAGGCATCCTTGGCTCAGCGAAAGCGCCCGTACCGCCGCAATCTTGCCCAATGAAATTCTTTCGTCATAATATCCGGAGCAGCCGTCCTTGCTCCGCCTTTTCCGCAATGCTGTTTCACATGCGTTCCGAAAGGATTCGCCGAGCCGGAAAAGACCGCCCAGCCAAAGCAGCCGTCCGCCATCCGGAACAACCACGGCTGCGATCGCGCCCAGACGGTCGGCAGTTTCCGCAATGATCCTGGACGCCGCCTGATCGCCCTCTTCCGCAAGTCGCATCACCGCCGGAGCCAATGCTGCCAGCGACTTCCGGGAAAGCATGTGGATCCGTTTTTTCAGTTCCATGCGCCCGGCAAAAGTGGCGGTATCCACGCCTTCGAGTTCACGGGAAAAAAGTTCCGGGAGTCGTCCGGAAGTCTCCAGACGATCTACGCCAAGCAGAAACAGCCTGAGCGCCTCCGTCCCGATGCCGCCTCCGGAAGCGCGGTCTCCATAAGTCGGCCCCCAGCCTTCCGCATAGCGTCGTCCGTTGGCATCGAAACCGATGGCAGTCACGCCGGTTCCGGCCATTACTACCGCCTGAAAATCGAGAGTCTCGGCGGCAAATTCGAGCAGAGAGCCTTCCGCTTCGCGCTCCACCACCACCCGGCTGGCGGGAAACGCTGCTTGTAATGCCTCGCGCACCTCATCTTCGTTGGGACCGCCAAGTACAAGATAAACCAGCTGCGGCACGACAGCACAGCGTGTTGCGGCAACGCGGGCTATATCTGTACACGGAAGCAATCCTCGGTGCAATGCCGCCATACCGTCCAGAGTAAACCGCTGCTGAACTTTTCCGTCCAAGGTGAGTAGCCGCCAATCGGTTTTGCTGCCGCCGGAATCACCGGATAAGACCATCTGCTCTGCCAAGTCAGACATTTTCGTGGTATCCTTTGGAGATAAATTCCCAGCTGCGTTCCTGATCGCGCATGCTGTAAAGCAAGGTAATCGCATCGACTACAGCAAACTGCGCGATACGACTTGTCATGACGCCGAAACGGATTGGCCGTTCGTGGCGGCTGTCGGTGATGAAACACCAGTCAGCCGCTTTGCCGAGCGCACTGTTGACGTTGGAGGTGATCGCCGCAAAGCGGATTTTTTCATAGCGAGCAAGCTCGGCAAGCATAAGTACGGCTGGAGTTTCGCCGGAATGGGAAATGAGAAAGAGTATCCCGTCGGGCGCCAGATAGTTTAGAAAAGTCTTGGAAAATTCGACGTCTTCATAATGAAAACATTGTATCCCCAGACGTACAAATTTGATGGCCATATCACATGCGGCGAGCTGACTGGTTCCGGCTCCGAAGGTCATGATCTTGGTACTGGGAGTAAGTGCAGCAAGCAGGGATTCGAGCGTCTTGCGGTCCAGTCCCCGCAGAGTGTGCATAAGCGTCTCCGAGTGGATCTGCCTGAGCTGTTCAATCACCCCATCCAGAGGATGTGCCTCATCGCTGTTTTCAGCGCTGAATTCGCCCCATACCATATTGGATTGGCGGGCAATGGCGATTTTGAGTGCGGTGATTCCCGAAAAACCCAGTTCTTGAGCGAAACGCACAATGGTGGTCTGTTCACAGCCGCAAGCCACCGCCAGGCGTTGTACGGAACTGGATATGACTTCCAGGGGATGGTCCAAAACATATTCAGCGATACGTTTTTTTTTTGTTCCCAGCCGGGCAAACTTGGCCTGAATGGCGGCACGATAATCGCGGCTTCCAACTTCTGTCATGTTTTCTTCTCCTGCAATATGGCATCGTTATAATGTACGCCATGAAATTGCTTTTTCAATTAGAGCAAAGCAATAAAAATGATTTTTGAAAGTATCTATCGCCAGTTCCTGCTGCGTAATGTGTCAGTCTTCTGTAGTGCGTAGTGCGTAGTGCGTGGTGCGTGGTGCGGGTCAGACGTGGTGGACGGTGTGGACAGGGTGGACGGTGTGGATAGGGCAAGGACATCCCCCTGCACCCCACGACAGTCAGAATAATCACAACCGGGACGATTGCGCTACTTTTTTAAATCTGCGCCCCTGCATCCGTTCCCAACGCACCCCGCACCCCATTCCCCTAAACCTTGTACTACAGAGGCATTACCCTGCTGCTGGCTCGTTTTCTCTTTCAGTTCCTGTGACATTGCAATTTCCTCCTGATGCGCTACAGTAGAAATATGCTTCCTATCGCCCGGCTTGTTCATGCGTGCTTCAATGTACAAGCCTGGGGTAAGATGTTCCCAGAAGTCAGGGCGTCTCTTAGAGGTGCTACAGACGAATGATTCATTACCGGTATTCCTGCCTGCGTTTTATTTACCTGAAGAAGGGGAGGAGATCATAGTGTCTGCATTTGATCCGCGTTTATATTTGGTTACGACGCGTTATGATTTTGGCGCCGAGGAGCTTTTGCGCCGTGTGGAAGCTGCGGTGCGTGGCGGTGTGACCATGGTGCAGCTTCGCGAAAAGGAGATCGAGGGTGCTGAATTCTATCAGCTGGCAGTGCAAATGCGTGAACTGACCCGCAAGCTTGGGGTGACCTTCTGGGTCAATGACCGCGTGGATATCGCATTGGCTGCCGAAGCCGACGGTGTCCATGTCGGTCAATCAGACTTGCCGGCAAAAGCGATTCGCAAGATCATTCCCCGCAATATGTTGCTTGGCGTCTCTGCCAAAACTCCGGAAGATGCCCGCCGCGCTGAAGCCGACGGCGCAGACTGCCTGGGCAGCGGCGCCGTCTTTCCGACTACGACCAAAGACAGCCCAGAAATGGGCACGCAACGCCTTGCCGAAATCAAGGCAGCAGTCAAAATTCCGGTGGTGGCCATTGGCGGCATCAATGCTGCAAACGCCAAATATCCGCTTGATTGCGGCGTCGATGGTCTTGCTGTCGTCTCCGCCATTATGAAAGCGCAAGACCCCTGCGCCGCCGCAAGGGAACTGCGTACAATCATAGATAACAAGTGATTTTTTTAACAACGAAATCCACGAACAAGCACGAAAAAAAACCTTGTCCATTATGAAGGAGTAATCATGTTTATTGACATTCATGCACATGCCTATCGCAAGCCCGTCCCCTATCCCGTGTTGTTTCCCACAGTCGAACAGCTTCTCAAACGGTATGATGAAGCCAACATTAAAATGGGTTGTGTGTTGCCGGTAGTTAGTCCGGAAATTTACCTGCCGCAGGCCAATGAGGATATTCTCGAAATGTGCGAGCAGCATCCCGACCGCCTGATCCCATTCTGCAATATCGATCCGCGTGCGCTGACCTATGCCTGCGACGCTCCGCTTGATACCCTGCTGCGTTACTATAAGGACAAAGGCTGCAAGGGGGTTGGGGAAATCATGCTGAACGTGCCGGTCATGGACCCCATGGTGCAGAACCTGTTCAAGCATGCCGAAGCAGTGGGATTGCCGGTCACCTGCGATGGCTCCGACCGCGTCGGCGGCGATTTCGGACTCTATGACGAACCCGGCCTGCCACAGCTCGAACATACCTTGCAGCGCTTCCCGAACCTGATTATGCTTGGACATGGCCCGACCATCTGGGCCGAGATCTCGAGCGTTAAAATCCCTGCCAGCCGTAAACCCGCTTTCTTCCCGGGCGGAGAGCAGGTGCCTTGGAGTCCCCCGTCCGGCCCCGTGCTCGAGGAGGGCGTTCTGCAGCATTTGCTGCGAACCTACCCGAACTTCTATGGCGAACTCTCCGATGCTTATAGCGCGCTCAGCCGCGATGAAGATTACGGGCCGAAATTCCTCGATGAATTCCAGGATCGCCTGTTCTTCGGAACAGATTGCTGCCACCCTGACATGCCTTTCAAAACCCATGAACTCCTGTTAGATTGGCGTGCCAGAGGTAAAATCTCCGAACCGGTCTTCCGCAAAATCGCCCATGACAACGCAGCAAAATTCCTGGGACTGAAATAAACCGACAGGACTATTTTTTTAACAACGAAAAAACACGAAAAGGCACGAAACTTGTCAATAGCAGAAAGGGAGTTTCATGATCAAATACAGTGAAGAGCATCAATGGATCAAAGCCTGCGGCAATGGCATTTGGGAGGTCGGCATTACTGCCTATGCCGCCGAAGAACTCGGTGAGCTGAACTTTGTCGAACTGCCCAAGGTCGGCGACGAGTTTGCAGGCGGAGAGCCTCTTTGCGTAGTCGAGTCAGTCAAGGCGGCTTCTGACGTTTTCGCACCGGTTTCCGGAACTGTCACCGAAGTCAACCTTGCTCTCGAAAAAAATCCTGCTTTGCTCAATGAATCACCCGAAGCAGACGGCTGGATCTGCCGTTTCAAAGACGTCGATCCATCCGAACTCGATGCCTTGATGGATCGTGCGGACTACGAAGCATATTGCCGACTAGGAAGCTGAAGCATATCTTTAATAAAAAAAACTTCCGCGTTTTCCGTAGACAAAAATAGGTTTATAGTCCAAGGACGTCCTGCATATCATAGAAGCCGGGCTTTGTTCCGGCGAGGAATTTGACGGCTCGGACTGCGCCTTTGGCGAAGGTTTCCCTACTCGAGGCCTTATGCGTCAGTTCGATGCGCTCGCCCTGTGTCGCAAAGATGACCGTATGGTCGCCGACGACATCGCCGCCGCGCAAGGAATGCATGCCGATCTCTTTCTTGGTACGTGCACCGACTAACCCCACACGGCCATGGCGCGTATCCGTGGCATAATCCAGACCGCGTGCCTTCGCCAGGATTTCCCCGAGGCGTTCCGCAGTCCCGGAAGGCGCATCCTTCTTCTGATTGTGATGCATCTCCACCACTTCAATATCATAGTCTTCGAGTATCGGAGCAACTTTTGCACATAGAGAAAAGAGCAGGTTGACCCCGATGCTCATATTCGGAGCGAAGACAATATGCGCGCCATTGCGCGATAATTCCTGCAAGGATTCTTTCTGTTCGAGGTTCAGCCCTGTCGTGCCAATCACCAAATGCACGCCGGCGGCAGCCGCCTTGGCGGCAAAATGCATGGTCGCTTCCGGTGCCGTGAAGTCAATGGCAGCATCAGAGTCGGCCAGGACTTTCTCGATATCACAGCAGATTTTCACGCCGCAGGCGCCTTCGCCGGCAACCGTGCCGGCATCCTGCCCGAGCAAGGGGTGCCCGGAATATTCGAGCGCACCGCTCAAGGTCAATTCAGGGTCCTTGAGTACCTGAGATACCAGCATGCGCCCCATCCGCCCGGCGGCACCAACGATTGCGACTTTAATCATAAGTTTTTCCCTTCCTCGAGTTCACTGTCCTTGCGGACTTTTACCTTGCCCGAACGAATCTGCTCATAGATGTCATAGCTTTGCAGGACTTCCACCGCCCGGCTGAGCTGGGCGTCCACCTTGATTTTGTCATCCTCGGCGGCCCTGCTGATGCGGAAATAATCCTCATGGGATATTTCCACAGTGATATCCGGTTGAATTCCCTCGCCATGAATGACTCGCCGTCCGGGCGTGTAGTATTTAGCCACCGTCAGCTTTAGGGCGTATCCGCCTGGCAGCTCATGCACAGTCTGCACCGATCCCTTGCCGAAGGTCTTTTCGCCCAACAACACAGCGCGGTTCAAATCCCGAAGGCAGCCTGCTGTGATCTCCGCAGCACTGGCACTCCCCCCGTTGATCAGTACGATAATCGGACATTTCCGGGGAAATTTATAGCCACGCCGCGTCTTTTCCTGATAATCCGCCGTCTTGTTGCGCCCCTCGACCGAAACAATCACCTGATCCGGCGGCAGGAAAAAACTGCAGACCTCGACTGCCGAACTCAGTAGGCCGCCGGGGTTGCCACGCAGGTCGATTACCAGGGCGCTGACCTTCTTAGCCTCGAATTCCCGCAGCGCCTTCTCGACGGCCTCCGCAGTTGGTTCCATAAACTGGATGATGCGCATGTAGCCAATGTTCGTATCCGGAATCACCTTCACGCCGCTGACACTCTCGAGCGGAATCAGCGCACGGGTCAACTCGAAGCGCAATTCCTGTTCGGCACCTTCCCGGATGACATAAACCACCACTTTGCTGCCGGTGGGGCCGCGCAGCAATTTGACGGATTCATCCAGGCTGCTGTTTTCCAGGCGGGTATTGTCTACTGCGACGATCCGGTCACCAGTCAGGATGCCGGCCTGGTGCGCGGGGGTGCCGTCAATGGTCGATATTACCGTCAGAAAACCATTTTCCATGCTGACCGAAATGCCGATCCCA
>JAPXLT010000070.1:0-17559 GCA_033809415.1 Lentisphaeria bacterium | reverse complement strand
TGATTTTGAAAAAATATAGCGGAAATCCTTCAAGCTGAATTTGCAAAAAATGACAGCGGTAGTAGTCTATTGTCATGTCCTTTTTATAACAAACTCGGTACTCTCAAGTTTGAACAACCTGAAAACGCTGAGCCACGTTGAAGTTTTATACTCCGGTGACTTTGATGACTGGATTATGCCGGCAATCAGGAATGATGACGGTACTCCGTACTGTTCCTGGATTTACCTTGTAAGAGATTATCTGGTGCCAACGCAAACCTGGTTGCACGGCAACGTGTCTTGCATGAAGACTTTTCCGATGTTAGTGTGCCCTGCCGAAAGCATGAACTTCGGGAACTATAACGACGGTTATTTCACATATACACATTACGCTCGCAATATAACCTGCGGCAACTACCAGGCAAGAACAGGAAAAGAAAGTAATGCGATCTATCGCAAACAGCGACGGATGAAACAAATCCGTGAAATGTCCAAGCCTTCCATCGCCATTTTCTTTGCCGACAACAACAACAAAGCCAACCACACGTTCTCCTGGTGGGGTGCCCATCAACGCTATTGCGGAAGGCACAATGGCGGTGTCCTGGAAAATCCCGGATCGACAGGGCTGGTTAACTACAGAAACGGGGCAGGCAACTTAAGCTTTGGAGACGGTCACGTCGAAAGCATAAGCAATATAGAGGTTGTCATGCCTTCCGATGACATCAAACTCCAAGGCTTTAATATTGATGCGAGTGCTGGTTTTTAAATTTCATATCAGATCGGGGAGCCATACGATGAAAAAACTTTTCTTGCTATTTGTTTCAACCCTTTCCTTGCTTGCCGCCGACATGTCGCCGTATGTCATGCCCGCGCCAGCTGGCACCGCGCCGGTCATCGATGGCAAGCTGGACGATGCCTGCTGGGCAAACGCCCTGAAGTTTGACCGTTTTAACAAGTTGAACCTGGGCACGCCAGCCTCCCTGAAGACGGAAGCATTTCTGACCTACGATTCACAGGCATTGTATGTGGCTTTCAAATGCTTCCGAAAGCCGGGGTCAAAACTCCGCCTGCTGCCGGAAAAGGGTGCATACAGCAATGACCATGTCGAAGTCATGGTTGACCCCAATTTCACCCAGAACCGCTATTTTCACTATCTCATCGGAATCAACGGGAAAATCTATACCGCCAGCCGGACTGAGGGGGGGCACGTCGGTGACGATAAGTGGCAAGGCGGCGCGAAGGCGGCCGTCAGCCTGCAAGACGACAAATACCTTGTCGAAATGCGCCTGCCCTTCGAAAACATGAGCATAACCCCCGAGAACAAGCTTTGGGGATTCAATTTCGCACGGGGTGACTGGGAACTGCCAAACCAGGAAGAATCCTCCGTGACAAAGTCAGGATTGTTCCATGTGGCCGGGGAATTTCTTCCTGTGCAGGGAATTGACATCAACCTGGATGAATATGCCTGGGAAGTGACAGTGCCAACCATTCAGATGGCGCCGGATGGAGATACATTCAAGGCAAATGTCGTGGTGCCCGTGACCAACATGTCAGCGGTCAAACAGCAAATTCTGGTTGACCTGACATTGAATGGCGGGCAAAGCGGAATCGTCGGCGGTTCCATCAAAGAAGAGTTCGCCCCCCGGGAACAGCGCAACATCGAATTCCGGAACTTGCAGATCAAAGCTCCAGGACAATTCAAGGTGCACGCGAATATTCTGAATGCAAAGGATCGCCGCGCACTGAAATTCAATGAATTCTCGACGAACCTCCACTTCTCCCCACTGGACATCAAACTGCTGGTACCCTGGTACAGGAACTGCATTTTCACCTCCCAGGAACTGCAGAATGTGGAATACGAAGTCATTTGCAAGGCAGACGGGGCAGGCAGCATCCACACCGGCATCAAAGATATAAACGGCAAGGTGTTGTGCGAAAAAGCAATGCAAAAGTCAGGCAAGGTTTCCTTCCCGGTGGCACCGCTCCCTGAAGGAAAAATGACCATCTTTGCAGTGGCTGGAGAAGACACCGCCTCGATCCCGCTGCGGAAACTCCCATTCCGCAAAGGTGAAGCCTGGAGGGATCAGGACGGCTTCTGGCATATCGAAAAGGAAAAATATTTCCCTGTGTTCAATTGGGGGACAGCCGACATAGACGGGGCGAACGGCAGGGTGACAAGCGACCCCAAAAGCCCATACAAACGCATAGACGGAGGTCTGATGTGGACCAGCTCGCCGACGCATAAATTCCTCCGCGTGCCCCGTATCACGCCCGACATGGAGCAGATCATCCGAAAACAAGTCCGCAAAATTGCAGACAGTGGTGACAACCAATTTGCCTTCTACCTCTGTGATGAACCGGAAATATCGGGTGTCAACGCAGACGTTTTGCAGCATTTTGCTGACATTATCCGGGACGAGAACCCATACCATCCGATCCTGATATCCAACGACACGGTTAGCGGCACGAGAGATTTTTATTTTGTCGCCGAGTTAAATGGGCTGCATCCTTATCCGAATCCCGCCATGGGCAAGCCGCGCAACGACTTTGCCAAAGTTGCCACCTTCTGTTCACAAGCAGCTGCCATGAACAAGGCTCACGGCAATCATCAGACGATCGCGTATCTTCAGCAGGGCTTCAATTATGGCGACTGCGGTGCCAGCAACAGCCGTATTCCAAGTTATGATGAAATCCGCACTCAATATTTGCTGGCATTTACACTTGGCGTTGATGCGGTTGAATTCTACAATTTCTGCAATTGCCATTATCCTGAGCTTGGCATCGGCATTCCTGACATCGCCAAGGAATTCACCGGTGTACTTGCGCCCGCGATGCTAACCCCGGACATGGCTGGCGCAAGCTCGAGCAACAGTGCCGTGGCTATCCGTGTCAAGAAGGTCGGCGCGGAATACTGGATCTTGGCCGCCGGGCTGAGCACCAAGTCGGAAACTGCCACCATCACCGTTCCCGGCCTTGGCGACCGCAAGCTGTTTATCCTGCGTGAAGGCCGCAGTGTCACCGCCCGTGATCATTCCTTCACCGACACATTCACGAATTTCGACAGCAGGGTATATACTACCGACTCGAGGGACTTCCGCTTGCCTCTTCTGCAAGACGTAGCCGATCAGATTGAGGCAGTATATGCCGCCCGCAAAAAGCCGGGGAACCTTGCCCATCAGCGGTTTGAGGGCGAGACTGTTCGTGTGACCAGCAATTCCAACTTGCATTCTGCGAGAAGGGAAGACACGATGCTGTGGCATGTGGCGGATGGAGTATACGAGGGTTTCCCGGCCAGGGGTCCGCAACACGATGAAGGTTATTTAGTCTACTCCTCCAAACCCGATCCTGCGCTGCCCGTTTGGCTTGAGATGGAATTTAAGACTCCAGTCACCATGGGGCGCATTGCCGTTTATGGTGCGAACCAATCCCTTTCGGACTATCAATTGCATGTGCGCAATAACGGCGTATGGCAAGAGGTCGCCACGGCGAAAGATATGACCGGAGATTTCGGGGAATACAAATTCGCCCCGCGCACCGCCGATGCAGTAAGGCTGACCATCACCAAACTCACGCCAGGGTCACGCCACGCAAAGGTACACGAAATCGAAGTTTACCAGCAATAGGGGGCAGGGTGCAGGGTGCAGGGTGCGGGGTGCGGGGTGCGGGGTGCGGGGTGCAGGGTGCGGGGTGCAGGGTGCGGGGTGCGGGGTGCGGGGAATTGCATGGGAAACACCTTGTAACCACACCGACGACGCAATTCCATAAAGCCGAATATAAAATTTTCGTATCGCCAAAAATCTTCTTTTTGGGGAAAGATTTTTCCGTCCGATCCGTCCGATTTGTTGTCCGTGTAAAGTCCGTGTAAAGTCCGTGTCCCGTCCGTGTAAAGTCCGTGTGGATTGCGGGCGATCAGTTCGCGCCAAGTCTTTTCGTTGTTAAAAAATAGTTTTTAAGGAGAAACCATGATGAACAAACCAGTATTTTTTCTTTTTATCGCAATCTTTGGAGCATTTTGCGCTGCTCAGGAAATCCAGCCAGTATGGCAATTCAAGCTCGATGAAGGCGATTTGACCGCCATCAGATCAACTGGGAACCAGCAGTTCAACGTTGTACCTAAGGTGGCTGAAAAACTGCAATGGGGTGAAGGTCGTCTGGGAGGCAAAGCAGTTTACTTCAAAAATGATGTCATGTGCATTTCCAAGCCGGTTGCATCTTTGGAAATTCCAGCTGCGCATTCCATCGATTTCAGTCAACCTTTCACTGCCATGTGCTGGTTTAAGCTTGATGCCCAAGTGCGAGGCGACAAGCAGTATACAATCTTAGGAAATGTGGTGTCAGATTATGGGCCGGGCTTCCGCGTCACATATGGCTGGGGTACACTCTACGTGATGGCTGGGCAAGGAACAAAAGAAACCGCATGCTCGGTCAACGTCTCCCCAGCCAAAGTCAAAATAGAACGTGATGCATGGCAACATGTTGCAGTGACCTATGATGGCACCACTGTCAGCATATTCATAAACGGCATCGAAGCAGCCTCCAGAACAATGACCATATATCCCACCAAACCACGCCCCTTCCAAATTGGCAGCTATAACGCATACGCCTACGGATTCGTCGGAGCAATCAGCGATGTCAAAATCTATGACCAGCCCCTGTCTCCCGAACAGGTGCTAAGCATCGCAAAGGAATTCTAACAAATTTTAACAACGAAAAAACACGAAAAGACTTGGCGTGGGCTGGCGTCCACAACCTATTCAAACGGCAAAATGAGTGTTTTTAATGGACAGGGACAGGGACAAGAATGGACACGATGGACGGAATGGACTGCTGAATGGACAATGGACAATGGACAAGAATGGACACGTACAGCAGGCGACATTTTTTTTTGCCTGTCCATTCGTCCATTAAACGTCGAGTCCATCACGTCCATTCGTGTCCATGATGTCCATTCTTGTCCCTGTCCCTAGTCCATAAAAAAATCTTTCCCGAAAAAGAAGAAGTTGGACGATAGTACGGAGGCATTCCATGATGACAACCCAATTTTGCACTTCAGACGTCACGGTCACTTTTGCTGTAGAAACTGGGCAAATTCTCAGTGTCTCCCGCCACGGCAAGGAGCTGGCGGTTCCTGCCGCCACGCCCTTTACTCTTCAGTTTCGCGACCTAAAGGGCGAGCTGACGCACTTATGTGGAGCGGATTTTGCGAATTGCACCTACCAAGACAATTGCTTTTTGTTTACTGGATGCACCGTGATGCCAACCCTGAAAATCGAGTTGCGCATTCGAATTCGCGGACAGTACATTGCTCTTTCCAATGCTGTTTCAGGCGTGCCGGCAGACCAGGCACTCGCGTGGATTGACGCACCACAGCTTCACATCAGCGCCAAGCAAACCATTTTTCATCCATACTTTGATGGCATAATTGTGACTGATCCCGAGTTGCGCGAAAAGTCAAAAAATACGAAGTACCATCCTATCGAATTTGCCAAACGTGGGCAGGGGTTTGGCGCCATGTACCCGGGGCGGTGCATGATGCAGTTCCTGGCTGCCTATGGAAAGGATGGCGGAGTATTCTTTGCCGCTTTTGACCAGAATTCCATCCCCAAGGCCGTGGAATATGCCCCTCTGCATGACGGTACTGTGAGACTTTCCCTGCAAACATTCACAGGATGCGGCTTCGGCAGCGGCTATTCCACACCCTTCGAGTATGTTCTCACCGGATTCGACGGCGACTGGATGCGCGCAGCATCCCTCTACAGGGACTGGTACGACAGCCATGCCCCGGTGCCGGCACCATTTCCCAAGTTGATCGAGGATTCCCCCGTTACCGTAATTTATCCTGTGCTTGGCACCGGGATGGATCATGGCAAACATCAACTGCATCCGAACTGCTACTATCCCTACTCCAACGCCCTTCCTTTTCTGCGAAAACTTCGCAGGCAGCTTGATTCGCCGATCATGGCGCTTCTCATGCACTGGGAGGGAACGGCACCATGGGCGCCGCCATACGTCTGGCCACCTCTCGGAGGCGAGCAACTCCTGGCCGATTTTCGGGATGAACTCCACAAGGAAGGGAATTACCTGGGACTTTACTGCTCCGGCACAGCATGGACACAGACCAGTTCCATCACGGATTACTCCCAGGAAGAACGCTGCCGGAAAGAAAATCTGGAACGCTTCATGCTATGCGGACCCAAAGGAGAACTGGATGCGGTTGTCTGCAATGGCCCGGAATCCCAGCGCCTCGGGTATGACCTTTGCCTTACGGAAGGCTGGTCCCGGAAACAGATTCGCGAGGAAATTCAAAAAATCACACAATTCGGAACGGATTACTGCCAGTTTTTCGACCAGAACCATGGCGGCGGACAGCACATTTGTTACAGTCAGAATCACTGCCATCCCCCAGTTCCAGGCCCTGCCCAGACGGAATCCATGCGCTCACTGTTGACTGAATGCACGGAAGATATCAAGGCATTGGGCTCAGAAATGGTGCTGGGCTGTGAGTCTTCCGCCGCAGAGCCGTTCGTCCAGTATCTCTTGCTGAATGATGCACGCGCTTGTTTTACCTGGTTCTATGGACAGCCTGTGCCCGCACAGTCCTTCGTCTTCCATGGACGGACTGTCTGTTTCGCAGGAAACCAGGGCGGAGTTTCTGGGAATGTCAAATACCTAGAGTGCCCGGAATGTGTACTCTACTTCATCGCCTATGCATTCCATGCGGGGGACCTTCTTTCTGTCGTACTCAAAGAAGATGGCATCATCCACTGGTGCTGGGCGGTCAAATGGGAGGTGGTGGCTCCAGAACAGGAAAGCATCCTGACCTTAATTCGCAACCTGAATATTCTTCGAAGGCGCTATCCACAGTATCTTCTATATGGGCGGATGCTCGAACCGTTGCACAATGTGAAATGCGAGTCTTGGAACATCATCCTTTCCAACCGCAGCATGGAATTACCTAAAGTACTCCACACCTCCTGGGAAGCGCCGGATGGAGAAAAGGCGCAGTTCCTGGTCAATTACTTCCCCTACGAACAGACGGTGACGGCAGGGGAGAAGACGGTCGCTATCCCACCCTTGTCTGCTATTATCCTGCCATCCGAAAAAAATGGGTAATCCAAAAAAGCAGTTGACTTTTCCCATTGATCGGCAATCAGAATCTATTTTTGTCCACTGAAAGCACGGAAAGCGCGGAAAATTTGTAGACTTGTTACTTTGACGGATGGAATGGCATGTGGTTTAAAAAGTAGCGCAACCGTCCCGGTTTTGATGTTCAGGAGGCAGGTTAGCTGGATCAGACAGGGCGAATCGGCCAGAGTCCAGTTTGACTGCTTTTTTATGGTCATCGTCAGAAAATAGCATCGTTTCTCAAGTGAGATTCACGACTGGAAACGCTTACTTGTACTTTGCATCGATAAACTGCTGCACATCCCTGAGCATATCTGCCTCGGTTTGGACATTCGGCTGGAGCCGTTCCGCCCAAGCACGTCCTGGATGAATCGTGTCCCACTGGGATTTTTGCTGATTATAGCGTCCCTTGCCTGGATTATGGTTGCCAAAACCATCAATCTGCATATTCCACAAAGGGGAAAAACGCTCTATAAGCAAGGATTCGGCCAGTGGTATCCAAATATCGTCCACCACTAAGAAACGGCAAAGAAAATCTGAGAGATTCAGATTCGAGGCTTCCTCCACGGATTTTGCGTGGTCGCACAATCTGACATGCAAAGCCTTGCCCGGTTCGGCATCCAAACCGAAACCTCCCTTTCGCGCACCTGCCGGAACTGCCTTGCCGACATAGATCGGTTGCCCAAACTTGTCATCCCGGTTCGCCTGGGCAATTTGCTTGTACAGGGGAAAGCTTCCAATATAGTAGATAGCATAAATTCCTGCGCCGATAAATGGCGAGGGCGGCAATGGCGAAACCGGACGCTCCAGCATCGCATCGGCAATGCTTTCAGCCAGATTACGCTTGTCCAGAGAATTGAATGGGGAAAGGATAGGTATGTCTTCCGGCATAGGAGGGACTCATTTGAGTTGTTTGACAATGCTGTGGCCCACAGTCTCAGCAAGTAGCATTGGAACGGCATTGCCAATCTGGCGCATGGATTCGGTCCAGGCGCTTGCGAAGACATAGTCGTCAGGAAAAGTCTGTATTCTGGCCGCTTCTCGGGTCGTGTAGTATCGGAAGCTTCCATCGGGAAAGGCAATCATATTTTCGCCGCCGGGGACACCGTGGGCACCTGCCTTGAGCGCTTTGGATGGCTCATCGAGCGGACTGCCGGTATGGCCGGGATACGGACGCGCGCCCTCGCGGAACTCATGGTTGGGAATATCGTTTGGTGTACTCGGATCAGGCAGACCGGCTATCGCGTCGCGGACTGTACGGTAACGTTCGCCAGGCGGCGGAAACAGCGAATAATTGGCCTCGAGCCTGGCAACCTTGGCGGCAACCGTTGCGGGTATTGTCGGACGTTTTGCCTTGGCAACCTGGTGCAAGTCCCAGTACTCGCCGGTGACCCACTGCTCCCAAAGCAATTTGTCCAAGGCATGAGTTGGCGCCGGGAAGTTCCATTCCAGCCCCAAATCAGAACGAAAGCCCACGATAAAGATGCGGTGGCGATATTGTGGCACACCGTAGTCGGCGGCGTTAAGCAGGCGATAAACAACCCGATAAGACACGTCTGGGAAGTGCCCGCTGGTGTGGATTTTTTCCAGACGCGAAAGGTGCTCCATCCAGTCTTCGTCGTCTCTCCTAACGGCAGTCGGGTAGGAAAGCTGGAGGACGATATAGTTGAAATAGGTTGCAAAGCTTTCCCGCAGGAGTCCCTTGACGTTTTCAAACACGAAGCAACGAGGATGCAGTTCGCGGACAGCGCGGACAGCTTCGGGAAACATATCCCGGGTATCGTTTCGCCCACGCGCCTTTCCACCCATCGAGAACGGCTGGCACGGTGGTCCGCCGGCGACCAGTTCCACGGAACCAACCAAGTCATCGTACACAACGTCACGTACATCTCCTTGGTAAAGCTTCCAGTCTTTGGCAAGAACCTGCCCCCGGCTCATGTTCAGGCGGATAGTATCGCAGGCATGAGAATCGAGTTCGACCATTGCCTTATGCTGGCATCCGACTTTCTCGAGTCCCAGCGCCAGGCCGCCGGCTCCGGTGAACAATTCTATGGAGTTAATCTTCATCGCTTGTACTCTTGAGGTTGTACCTATTATAATATCTCCCGGAACGGGCTTTTCGCAAATACAACGGCCATATTTTGAAATACTTTGTTCGTAATGCCTCATTTTTCTGTAGTGCGGGGTGCGGGGTGCGGGGTGCGGGTCAGACGTGGTGGACAGTGTGGACAGAGTGGACAGGACAAGGACATCCCCCCCGCACTACGCACCCCTAAACCTTGTACTACAGAAGAGGCATTACATTATTCCTTCATCTGCGGATAATAAAGCTTGGTCTTTGAGTTGTAAAACATCAAATTCAGGTTAAATTTTTGCTGGCATCTGAATCTTTTTATTATATTTGTTGGTTATAGGAACTTATCTGGAAGACATCATGAAAAAGCTCAAAGTTGCAATGTTGGGTGCAGGGTCAGGTTTTGTCATGACCATTGCCAAGGAACTCCCTAATTTTCCTGTTTTCTCCGATTGTGAATTCATGCTCATGGATCCTGCTGAAGAGCGTCTGGCCGTTGCCGAAAAAACAGTCAAGGAGATGCTCGAGGGGGCAGCGAACAATGTCACTGTAAAGGCCAGTACGGACCTGCGCATTGCGTTAACCGATGCCGACCATGTCATCACTTCCTGCGAAAAAAACCGCTATGCCTACTGGGCACAGGATTTTGCCTTGGCTGAAAAGCACGGCATTTTCCAGATCAAAGCTGAGAATGGCGGTCCCGGTGGATTGATTCACGGCTTGCGCAATATCTGCCTCTACAAGGAAATTCTTGAGATGATGGCTCAGGTTTGCCCTGATGCCTGGCTTATGAACTTCTCCAATCCGATGTCCATCCTCTGCACCTATTTCAAGAATTATTTTCCCGGCATCAAGGCATTGGGTTTCTGTCATCAGGTGCATGGCTCTTTTGGTGTCATAGCAGAGCAGCTTGGCATGGAACCTGGCGAGTTGGAAGTCATTACAGCCGGCATCAATCATTGTAACTGGCTCTTTGACATCCGCAAGCGTGGTACTGGCAAGAGTTATATGAAGGAATTCGTTGATGGCTTTATGCACTCGAAATGGTGGAGCGAAGTCCATCCAAATGTTCCGGAACAGAGCCTTTCCAAAAAACTTTACCAGCTCTTCAAGATGTATCCCGTAGGATATGATGAACACATCGTTGAATACCTGTGCTTCATGCAGGACAAGGAGCAATGGCCTGCCTATGGACTCAAATCGCTGCGCGCATTTTACGAAGGGCTGACCCAGAAAAAATCCCATACACTGGAAACCCAGCGTCTCCTGGGGAAGAATTACGTTAAACCGCCCTTCCCCGCAGACCCGGATCATCCGTACTACGCAGAGAATCCATGCCGGGTTATCGCCGCTTTGGAAACCAATACTCCCATGTATTTCGATGCCATCAACATCCGCAACAACGGGGCGGTCGATAATCTCCCCGACGACGTGATTCTGGACGTTCCCGCGCTGGCCATTGGCGGTCAAGTGCGCTCGATCCATGTAGGGAGACTTCCCATGGGGCCGGCTGAAATCTGCCGCCGCCAAACCGTCCTGCACGAAATGATTGCCCAAGCCTGTGCAGAAGGCGATGACGATCTGGTCATCCAGGCGCTCTGCCTTGATCCATACGTGGGCAGCCTGCATAAGGCCGAAAACCTCTGGGCGGATTACAAAAAGGCATATAAAGTAGAATTGACGACATTCAAGCACTGAACAACTAATTTTAAGTGACGTTTTTTATTGCTTACAGTTCGAGCATTTTGCGGTAGGATTTGATTTCCCGCAGTGCGCTGTTGACCTGGCGGACTTTCCACTCGAGGTGCCACTTGTCGCAGACGTATTCCATGCTGGGTTCCCAGCCCAGGCGGGAATCGATCTCGACTGCCGGGATGGCTTCCTGGGCATTCTGGATTTCCTTTGCAGCCAGTTCCTCGATCTGGTCGAGGATGGTCAGCATTTCTTCCTTGCTGCCGGAGCCCTGAAGCTTGGTGTTCAGCAGCCACCACTGCTTGACATGCAACGTAGTCAGGATGGAATGCAGGATGTATTCCCCTAGGGCGACCAGGCGCTGGGCATCGGCGCGTTTGCGTTCAGGCGCCAGCTTCAGCGCCTCCTGCGCCGCCTGCAAACCCTGCTGCCAGAGCTTGTGCATCTGCTCGAGCTGGCGGACGTCTTGGGGATACCGCAGGGGACCCGGGCTCTGGTTTTCATTTTCATACGGCTGATATATGGTTTTCACGATCCGGTATCCGAAGTGGGCATGGGGGGCGGTGGGGAACTGGATTTCCTTTGAACTCATGGTAAGCGTGAGATTGGGCTGGAAAATCAATGGATAGGCCGACCCGACACGCCAGGGGCCATATTGATCCTCGTTCGAGGCGACATAGAAATCCATCGCCTGGCTCCAGTAGCGCCATGCCGAAAGCACGTGCGGCGCGGCTTCACGCCCGTAATCCCTAACGGCAACCTTCTCGAGGACTTTCTCGAGGTCTTCTTCGCGGGGCGACCAGGCGTTGGCCTTGCGGATGTCAATGACGACATTCGGCCACCAGCCGTAGTGATGCGTCTCATAATGCTCATCCAGCCCCCAGTTTTCGAGGGCGGCATTGAGATGCTTGAAGCGCTTGATCCAGCGGTAGGGCGTCGGAACGTATGGTACCGCGCCAAAATCCCAAGTTGCGCCGATGGTGTTGCTGGTCGAGCAGAGCTGCAAGCCCAATTCGTGGGCGATTGAACACTCACTGGTGAAGTATTCGCTCGGCTCCGTTGCCAGGATCGAGTAGTCCATGATCGGGCAACTCAACTCGCCAACCCGGTGCTGCTTGAAAATATCGAAAGTCACTTGGATCGTAATGTCCTTCGGCAACGCCTCCAGGAGCCTGCGCCGCAAATCTGCGGAGACATAGCCCCAGTTGTAGGTGTTGAGAACGATTTCCGCATCGGGTTTCACTTTGCGGATGGCTCGGCGGATGGCCTTGATATAGTCCGGATAATCTTCGCAAGGCCACCAGCCAGGGCATGGGCGCGTATCCGGGATGCCGTCAATGACGCTTTCCCGCCAGCGTTTGCCGCTGGTGGCAGGATCCTTGCTGGGGAATACCAGCGATTCGCCGCACAGCTTGATGCCCACGGCCTTGGGATAGCGCCGGAACAATTCACCGTAGATCGAGTCGAAGAATTGCTCCGCATCTGATTCATCGGGATGCTTATAGCTGGGCAGGTAATTGTAGATGAAGGTATCCAGGCCGTATTCGGCTGCCCGGTCGATCAGCTCGTTGATATTGCAGTAGCCCCGAGTGGTGCAGTCGAAGTCCTTGACAAAGACTTCGATGGTGTTGAAACCCGCATGCGCAATGGCGGAAAGCTGCCAGTCCGGAAAGTCATCAATGCCGCATCCGGAATGTGTTCGCCGTATCCGGATTAGGGGTTTGTGCAGCTGTGAACCCAAGGGCAGAAATGGGGCTTCCCGAAAATTCATGACGTCCTCGAGATACACGATCCCGCTCCAAAGCCCCTGCAAATCCGCCGTGCTCAGAACGATCCCGTCCGCCTTCACCTCGAGATGAAAGCTGCTGCGGGGCGCATCCAGAGCCTGCTTCCGGAAGAGGATCCGGGGGCCGGACAGCCCATCCGATACGGCTATCCTCACTGGCACCCGCATGCTGACTTGCAAATATTCCTGAAAATCCAGGGCAGCTTTTTCGCCGCCGCGTGCAAAGCCGGAGTCCAGAGCCAGAACCCAGTCTTCGGAAAGGGCGATCTCGTTTGCCGTCGGAAGCGCTTGAAAATCCCGTCGGTCAGGCCGGTGAATCTCCCGCATGCGCTTCAAAAAGTCATAATTTCGCTCACTCATTTGAACTGACTCCTTGTTAATGGACGATGGACAGGGACAGGAATGGAATGGAATGGACGATGGACAGGGACAGGAATGGACACGATGGACAAAATGAACAAGAATGGACTGCTGAATGGACAATGGACGATAGACGATGGACAGGGATGGCTGATCCGTTGGAAAGACCAACATACCATACCACAAATCTGCATGCTATTCCATTCGTCAAAGCAGCAACCTCTATAAAAAAACTCCGCGCTTTCCGTGCTTTCCGTGGACAAAAAATAGGTTGTAGTCGTGATGCCATGCCGGCGAGCCGCCGGCGCTCCATATCGCCTCCGACGCAACTACGTAAAGCCGACCTTGGCACGCAAGAATTTTGGACAGAGATTATGTCGCCTTCAGGGCTAACCCAACATCGCCGATCCGACCGATCCAGGTTCCCCGCACCCACGCACCACGCACCACGCACCCCGCACCCCGCACCCCGCACCCCGCACCCTGCCCCCTGCACCCTGTACCCTAATTACCGATAGGATCAGGTGTTACCCGGATATAATCCAGTGTGAAGCTGTGTTCATTTGCATCCTGCTTCTTTATGTGAGTATATATGGCAAAATAGGTTAGTTTGACTGGTTCCGGGTGGGGGATTCCTTTATCTTTGCGTTTCGTGGCATGGTGGCCGCTTTCGGCGATATCGAAGGAACGCAAGCGGAACTGTTCGTGTTTTTCCGCAATGGAAAAGCGAATCCAGTCGGAGTAGGTCTTGCCGTCTTTTGCCTCAAAGGAATAGCAAGCCATCTGAGTCAATCCCGGGTCAGGATTCTTGAAGCGCAGTTCGATATGGCGTCCTTTGGTCAAGTCGGCATTGTCAAGCCCGGTCAGCAGCAAATTCCCATACGCCTTGCCTTCCTTGATGTCAGGGAAAGTGTAGGTGACTTCCAATGTCCCCTGATTCATAGTCGTCGAGCATCCAGCCTTGACCGTCTTCGCGCCACCTTTGCCGTCGTCCTGCGTAAAGCTAGGATAGGCATTCTTCCCAGGCCCCGAAAAGTCTTCAATGGCCGGATCATTCTGCCCAATCAGACGGATCGACGGAAGGTCCTGCACATTCCAGAAGGAGCTATAGACCGGAATCCAGGAGGTGCGTTCACGATTTTGGGTCACGCCACTGTATTTATTTCGGCAGACATTCATTCGAAGCACCGGATTGATCGCATTTCGGTCGATGCCAAGATTTTCCAGGGGGATGCCCATTTCCATCGTAAAGAAATCATTTCCGCGGATGATCTTGACGTCAACTCCGCTCTCATAGGCTCGATCCATTTTCCCTTTCAGCGTATCGTAATCCAGAATGGTGCCAAGCATATTGATGGTCACATTGCGGAAAGCCTTCGGGGGAAGCTCATCGGTACGGAAAAACAGTTCGATCGAGTCATCAGAATAGACCGCGCTGTCGTGACTCTCGCAGTTCATCCGCTGAGTTTGAATATTGGAATCCTCCGCACGAATTCCCAAGTAGAGCATGCCGTCACGAAAGCCGATTTTGAAGGAAGTGGCATACCGCGGCGGCAACGGGGCATTATACTGACGCAGGCTTTGCTCAGGGCAGGCTTTCCAGAATGCGTCATCTAATTCACCGTCGATATCCGGAGCCGGCAGCCGAGATTGAACGACCACCATGTCCTTGGAAAGCGTAGCCTCTTTTTGATAGGCGCGGGCAACACGCATGAATGCAGTGAAATAGGAGTCCTCCAGCCATTGGATGCGTTTGCGGTAAATCGAGTCGTCCGAAGTCAGGCGCTTAGCCTCATGCAGTGATTTTTCCATTATGTCAAGAACCTCGGCGCTGTAAATATCCTCATACATCATCTTGCCGGAAAATTTACGGTGCCCTGCCTCCACAAATTCTTTGTCCGGCATGACATTTTCCCACTGTTTGATTGCCAAATCAAAATAAGTCTTCATCGGGGCGGCAGCCGGGCCGTAGAACAGACGATAGTAGCGTTCGAGTTCAGCCGATACATCCACTTGGCTTCCCCACAAGGCCTTCATGCTGGAAACAAAGGTCAGATGGTTTTGCGCCAGGTCGGTACAAGTCTTCTCATTGCCATGTTCGGGGTTGATCGGCACATCACGTCCTATGTTGCCTTTGGTCATGCCGGTGTCATTAAGCTCGATAAAACAGGCTTTGATATTAGGATATTTCCGAAACCATTCATTGGCAATATTCGGCAAATAATAGGGCATCGCGTCACGGTATGAGAGGAAATATTGCCAGACGGTGATTTCACTGATTTTTTCGCTCCAGAGCGACAGGGTCTTTTCAAAGGAATCACGATATGCTTTGTTGCCGAAATAGAGCATATACGGCTCGATGCTGATCATCACCGCAACATTGTCCGGCAATTTGAAATCCGGCGGATCATAATAATTTTCATAGGCTATGCAGCGCACCGTTTTCCCGGGATATTTCGTTTGGGCATATTCGGCCACCTGCTTGACAAAACCCCAGACCAGATTGCTCATGGCAGCACGCCCCTTCGACCGGTCGATTGCCTTGAGGCAGTTTTCGCAATGACATGGATTCACAACGAAATTGTCGTCCGGAGTGACATGAATGGTATCCTGGGCAGGCGGCATGCTCTTCCAAAATTTGCCTTCAGGCTTTTTTTCATAAACATCATCAATCGCCTTGCAATAGACTTCGAGAAATTTCGGGTTTGTGAAGCAATACTGCGGATATCCCGCCCATTGTCGCTCTTCGGGCTTGGTTCCTTTGCGAAACGCCCCGAAGTCACGGGATTTGCGGTCGGGCATAAGGGCGAAAATCTCCGGCATGGTTTCATGATATGGGAAATAGAAATCCATCATCGAGTGATTTGAGCTTCCTGCGCGGATTCCGTAGGCTCTCATGCGTCGTCCGAATATCAGCGAGTCCCGTCTGGAGAATTCATTCCAGATATATGGCCAGTATGACCTTTCATAGTAATTTGGCTTTTGATCGACAGGCAGCCCCGTGACTTCCACCTTATCCAGCGATTCATAGCATTCCCCGAAATCGCCCGGCGCATACCAGCGTACGCCGAGAAAACGCTCGATGAATTCGTAAACTCCAAAAAGCAGCCCAAAATCAGCGTTTTTACGTGAGACGGGATCGAAATCACAGTCTGCGCCCATGATGCTCAAATCACCGCCGTCCAGTTCGGCAATGCGGAATCGCTCCTGCCCGGAATAGCTTTGCTGATCGAAATCCGCTGTTTTAGGCAGTTCCGGGTGTGCGCCGACATAAATGGCTTTGCGCCCCGGAGCTTTTCCATGCACGGCAGCCATCTCGATCCCCGCCGTTTTTTTCATGTAGGCCAGCAGTTCAGACACCGCGAACTTGGTCGCTTTGGGCGCATCGGCACGCATTACGACGTCATAGTCGGATTTGCCGCCATCAACTACAATCAATGCGGAAGCCTCGCAGCATGCCGCCAGCACAATCAGGATTGTCAGAAGATATTTGCTCATGTGAAAGTCCTTTCCTTTTCCATTAATTGACTGTTGTCGTTTCAGATTTTCATTTATCGATAACCGGTTCTGCCGAACATCGGCGAAGTATACCAGGGCGAGCGTCCGCCGGCGCGCAATTGGGAAACGGTCAGATTCTCGACATGGCCATCCGGGAAAAATACATTCGAGGAGTTTCCATGCCTGTTGCGGCTGGCGCTATTTCCATTATTGGAAACTTTGTATACTCCCCACCTGGAGACCGGAAAATCATCGGTTCCGCTCCAGGCTGGCGACTGGGTCTCCACGCCTCCA
Organism: Lentisphaeria bacterium; assembly: GCA_033809415.1. Classification (GTDB taxonomy): domain Bacteria; phylum Verrucomicrobiota; class Lentisphaeria; order Oligosphaerales; family Oligosphaeraceae; genus JAQVUB01. The sequence goes on along the minus strand of JAPXLT010000070.1, from coordinate 751 downwards.
ATATTCATAGAGAAAACGGAGTCCATAATGTATGCCTTTTCAGAAGGCCGCAGAATATTCCGGAATTGAAAACATTGCATGTAATCTGTGCCAGTGTTGGGATCTGTTCCTCCGATAAAATAGATCAGCATTCCGTAACTGATGTAGCCGAGCGAAATTACATTGCCGCTAGTTGCCGGACATTTCATGATTCCTCTTTGGCATTGGACAGGCACATTTACCGGATAGGCTGTACTTACATCGGGAGTTTCCGTCTCTGACATGCCGAAATACCCTCGCACATAATAATTCCAATACATATAAGCGGTTCCCTTCATCCCCCGTAAATTGCAATTGGTTGGCAGCAAAAAATCGTCATGATCCATTCCATACAAGATCGTCGCCCCGCCGACTTGCCGAAGATTGCTGATGCAACTCATGGTTTTGGCTTTTCGCGAAGCTGTCTGCAAAGCCGGCAGCAGCATGCTGGCGAGGATGGCGATAATGGCAATAACTACCAGCAGTTCAATGAGAGTGAAATAACTGGTGAAACATGGATTTGGGCTGCGACTCCGCTGAGAATTCTGTGAAGTGTTCATGCTCATGTGCACCTCCTGTTTGTATGGACTTTCAAGCAAATTTGTGAAATCTACCCGTCGGACAAGTCGGACGGGTCGGACAGGGCGGACAAGTCGGACGGACGCCCCCCGCCCCCCCCTGCCCCCTGCCCCCTGCCCCCTGCCCCCTGCCCCCTGCCCCCTGCACCCTGCAC
>JAPXLT010000069.1:0-17740 GCA_033809415.1 Lentisphaeria bacterium | reverse complement strand
CAAATGCGTCTGGGCAGCATTCCAGGAAGCGCTTCCACATATCCTCGTGAAAATCACATCCGGCGACCACATCAATATTGAGTTCCTTGGCCGCATTGATAAAATTGCTGCCGCGCCCCAGTCCCCAAATGCCCAGACGAATCCGTTGCTCGGTATCGAAAATTCCACTCATCTTTTTGTCTCCTGTAAAGTATTTCGAGTTGAAAACGGACAAGAACCTCCATTTGCATACTATCATCCATACCTATGCTATATTCCAGTGCCGCACACACAATTTCAAGTCATCTTTTCTTTTCTTTGTAATGCCTCTTCTGTAATACAGGGTTCAGAGGAATGGAGTGCGTAGTGCGTGGTGCGTAGTGCGTTGGGAACGGGTGCAGGGGGCGCAGATTTAAAAAGTAGCGCAACCGTCCCGATTGTGATTATTCTGACTGTCGTGGGGTGCGGGGGGGGGCTTGTCCTGTCCACACTGTCCACACTGTCCACACTGTCCACGCTGTCCACACTGTCCACCACGCCTGACCCGCACTACGCACTACAGAAGACTAACCCGTTACCTTTCTTTTCTTTCTCGTCATTTCTTCCGTCGAAGGACTTCCATATCTTCTTGGAAGGTGTATATTCTTTAATTATGCAACCGGCAGTTTCCGGTTCCCTCGATATACACATTTTATTAGGAGTCCTTGATGAACATTTCCCTTTCTCAATTGATTACTGGCACGCTGACGATTCCGGAACTGCTCGAGCAGGCAAAAAAGGCCGGCTATGATGAGGTCGAACTCTCGCTGCGTCCCGCCGAAGATGCCCCGCTTAATTACCAGACTGGTGACAAGCAACTCGAAGAATACCGCAAACTGGCTGCACAAACCGGAACCCCGATCACGTCTCTGACCATCGGTGCCAAAGCCGGCAACCTGCTTGCCGACGGAAAGGCTCAGACCGACGGTATTGCAGAAGCAACCCACGGCCTCGAATGCGCCGCCAAGCTGGGCGCAAAAGTCTGTCTGCACACCCTCGGAAGGCTCTCTCCTGAACTATACTATGAAGACGCTTATAACAATGCCATTGCAGCACTGAAAAAACTTGTACCGACCGCCGAAAAACTCGGAGTCGCCTTTGCCGTCGAATTTGTCTGGAACGGATTCCTGTTCAGCCCGCTCGAGATGCGGAATTTCCTCGATAGTGTCGGCAGCCCCTTGATCGGCTTCTATTTTGATCCAGGCAATATGGCCGTCTTTCAATATCCGCAACACTGGGTACGAGCACTGGGCAAGCGCATCCTGCATGTCCATCTGAAAGACTGGAAAGGAAACGCACTCAATGGGCAGTGGACCGCATTGCTCGAGGGCGAAGTCAATTTCCCGGTCGTCATGAAGGAACTGCGCACAGCCGGATACAAGGGACCGCTGGTCAGCGAAGTCGCCCAAAACCTGGCCTCCTTCGCCGACACCGCAAAAACCATGCGCAAAATTGCCGCCATGTAGAGACGGCACCGATTTTTTTAACCACGAAAGGCACGAAAAAACACGAAAATTTTTTCGTGTGTTCCGTGGTAAAAAATCCTTTTTGGATGGGGTCATAATAAGTTTTGATGATTTACATGGAAAGAGAAAGGATTTTCAATTGATGAAGAAGGTGCTTGTACTTGGCTCGACCGGTGCAATGGGGCAATATCTGGTTCCGCTGCTGGCTCGGGAGGGCTATCAGATTGACTCCGTGGCTTTTGATGACATGACCGCTCCGCTGCCCTCGAATGTCCGGCATATCACGGCCAATGTCAAGGAAGGTGACACGCTGCCGGATTTGCTGAAAAACAACTATGATGGCATCGTTGACTTCATGGTCTATCCGACCGCCGAGCTGGCTTGCCGCCTGCCAATGCTGGTCAATAATACCGGGCATTACATCTATCTTTCGAGCTACCGAATTTATGACAACAAGGAACACCCGGTCAAAGAAACCTCGCCGCGCCTTATCGATAGCTCGGAAGATGTGCTTTTGCGAAACTCGGACGACTACTGCATCTATAAGGCGCGCGGCGAAAATATCATGCATAGTTTTGCGGAGAAGAACTGGACAATTATCCGCCCGGCCATCACTTACTCGCTGATGCGCTATCAACTGGTGACTCTCGAGGCGCCAAACACCGTTGGTCGCGCATTTGCCGGAAAAGCGGTTGTTCTTCCGGAGCAGGCCAGAAACATCCGAGCCACAATGAGCTGGGCCGGCGATGTCGCACAAATGATTGCAGGTCTCCTCTTCAATGGAAAAGCCCTGGGGGAAACATTTACGGTCGCCACCGCCGAACATCGTTCCTGGGGCGAAATCGCCGATTATTACAAAGATATCTGCAAGCTCGAAGCGGTATGGGTTGACAAAAAAGACTACATCCGCATCCTTTCGCCAGACCCCTATCGTCCTTATCTCAGCTGGCAGCTGGAATATGACCGCCTCTTCGACCGCATCATGGACAACTCGAAAGTCCTGCAAGCCACCGGCATGACACAAGACAGCCTGACCAAGCTCTACGATGGACTCGCCAGGGAAATCGCACGATGCCCGAAGGATCATCCATGGCCAGCCAATGAACGCATGGATGAATATCTCGAAAACCGCAAGGCAAATTGATCCCCCCCCCAGATTTTCCGCCCCTTTACACTTCAACCACAATACCGTGTCCAAAAAGGGTTCCGTGCACATTCTATCCGCAGATTACGCAGATGAACGCAGATTTCTAGGATTGGAAATTGTAGGATTTTGTAGGATTTTCCATGTTTCTGCATGATTTCTTAAGCACTTTTTTAACCACGAACCACACGAAAAGACACGAAAAATTTTCCGAGTTTTCCGTGCTTTCCGTGGACACAAAATGGGTTGTGGGCGCCAGCCCACGCCAAGTCTTTTCGTGCTTTTCGTGCTTTTCGTGGTTAAAAACCTTTTTGGACGCGATCTATTTAGAGGTTATTCAAAAACCAGGTCGCCGAAGTACATCGTATTTCCGAATTGTGCCTTTTCCGGGTTTGGCGACCATAGGAAGAGTTTGTTTTGGTGAGTTCTGCCGACATTCATGGTAATCGATTTACCGGATTTGACTTGAAATTCGCCAAGTTCCTTGAGCGGGATGCGCACCTCGGCAGTCCACTTGTTTTGCTCTGGAAGCAGCTGGAAAGCATAGGTCCAGTTGCTGTCCCAGCTGCGGTCGAGAATATCCTGGCGGGGGTCAGCGCCACGAAGAGCAATATTCATCGCCGCGTCCATGCCGGAGTCAGGGGCAGGTCCGAAGATAAACTGATAGTAACATTTCGACAATCCGGTCGTGTTGATCAAGAGATCAATATTTTCCTTCCTAGGATAATTGTCTTTGCCGACACTCGTAAATGCTTGCTTGGCCAGAGTGGGATGGATCGCCTCAAAGGCAAAATACAGATATTCGTCATCATAGGCAACTTGAAAAAACGTGTCCGTATCAGCGGTTCCCCCGGAGACTTTTTCCAGTTGCTGGCGTGGCGCATCCTGCCAGGTCTTTTCGTCCAGCTTGCCGTCAATGGACACCGCGCCGGCGGCTTTCCGGGCTTTGGCCTCTTTTGTCTTGACGATCGGCAAACGCCCCGTTTTCTCCATTTCACGATAATCCCAGGTGAAAGGGGCACCCAGTTTGCCCATTAACGTACCGCCGGCCAAAAAATTGCTGGGATAATAACGTTTTTCCCGGTGCCGAAGCTTCCATTCCTCCGGTATTTCCGCTGTTTCATAATTGGCAATGGCTTCTTCACGTTCCCGCAGGGATTGACAAATCTGCTGAAAAAGACTTTGTCCCGGGAACAGTAAAAATGCACGGTATGCAGTCAATGCCTTGACGGTACTTTTCAAATAAGCGAAATCCAGCTCGACAAATTTCAAGCGCATCTTCTCCTTCGGCGTCTTGACCAGCTTGCCCGCCTTTTGCAGGCACTCATCCATATGGTTGATCAGCGAAGGAGGATAGCACTGGCTGATCATCAATTCCGCAGAGCGCATCAGTTTGCGGTCATCGCAGGTGAAATACGTGTTCTCAGGATACTTCTCGAGGTATTTATGCATATCCGTAAACATGCTGTACATGATCGGGCCGGCATCCCCGAACGAGCAGCGGCAATAATCTTCAACAAGCAGTTCAGGATTCAAGTCAACCTGGTCAAAAAGCCGCCCGTATAGATACAGAACCGGCCCTTGCAAGCCGCCAAGGCCATCCCGGTAACCACAATTGTAGACGTCAAGTACCTGATATTTTTTCAGCCTTTTCATGTGCTCCGAAATCATGAACGGGGTGCGCTTGGGAAGATAGCCCAGTTCATTATAGCATCCCCACCAATAGGTATAGACCATAAAGGGCGCCTTGAATTTAAGCCACTTCTGGAATTCAACTTCGTCGTACTTGGTTAATTCTATCACTACGTTGTCCGGAAATGAATCAAAATACACGGGCGGCTCCTGGCTTACCTCATAGGCCATAATGTTGATTCTACAGTCCGGATATTTAACCGCCATCTTTTCAGCCAACGCCCGGTGCACCTTCCATATGCGCTCATTGGCCGTTTCGCCCAGTTCGCGGCAGGACTGACATTCGCAGGCTTGAAAGCCATCCGATTGCCCAAGCTGATATAATTTATAGCCGCTGGCAAATGCTTGATCAATATGTTGCAGCATGATCTCCTGAACCTGCGCATTGCTGATGCACAGTTGATTGCCAATGGCATCCGGATGGCGCTTCCCACCTTTCATGACAAAGAACTCCGGATTGGACTTGGCATATTTTTCGGCGGGGACGGAAAATGGCCAGGAATGCCCCCAGTGCAATCTGTAATGCAATTGCCTGAACATGTTGTTGGCAACCATATAATCATCGTAATCCCGGTTTTGCAAATAGACGAGATCCATGGCGGTGTGCCAGGGGATGTCCGGCTTTCTACGCAGGGAAAGATTTGCTTTGATCACCAGCGGATTGGCTACCGGAATATGTTCGCCCATTCTTCCCGGCAGCAGGAAACGCACCCCCAGTTCGTTTTCCAGAAAAGCAACAACCGCCCTGTGATCGCCGTTCCGGTACGGAGATCGCAACACCTCCTCTGCGTTTTGCCCCTTGTATTGAATGGAATTCACCCCGGCCAAATAGATGTTCCCATCCTTTACCGAATACATATATTCCGTGGTGGAAAGTGTCTCCAGGGCAAAGTTGTTTTCGGCAGCCTGACGGGTCTTGCCGATATAAAAAGCCGGCTTGTCAATTTTCCCGCCATCCGTCAGCAGCGGAAGCTTGACGCCATTCATTTCTTCAATGACGCGCTGCAGCAGCACAGCCGCCCGGCGCGAAAAATCCCATGGGTCGTTTTCAGGAATGACAATGGCATAATCCGACTGGCTGTCTTCGGCGATTGTCAACCCCGGAATCATCCTGTTGATGATGAAGGTTCCAATAAGGCTGCTGCTGCCCCATTTCTCCCAGGCGAAATCAACTGTTGATCCGGCTTTCACGGTTGTTTTATATTCTATGCGATCTCCGCTTTGGCTGAAAGTATGCCGCATGACCTCCTTGGAATCGACGTATATGCAAAGCCGGCGCTGATTCTTGTTGCGCCCCTCGACAATGATTTGATATTGGCCTTCTACCGGACAACGCCAGCGCCGGACAACATCGCGGTTTTTCCCCGTTGACCAGGCAATCGAATCACGAAAGATCGCGCCTTGGGAAAATTTGCCATCACCCCAGTAGCTTTTGCTGCAATGTGCAAATTCCTGAAAGGTCTCCGGCTTCCCGTCCGTATCATAAAAACCAAAAAACCAGTTCCTGAATCCCTGCACTGGCGGATTGCCAGTCTCCGAAACCGCCGCATCCCAGTCGGCGCGGGAATTGGCAAGCGGCTCGAAAAATGCATTTTCCGCACCAAGGCTGCAAACAAAAAACAACATGATCGAGACAAAAACGATTGACATAATTCCTCCTGCAACAAGCGCCGTTTAAGGCATATTTACAAATTTTAAAACTTCAGCTGTTGACAAGCAAAAAAAGTCATTGCGGGACATAATCCCCTGAAAATTGTTTTCCCAGTTTGTAGTTGGTGACACTGCCGTCAAAGGCAAGGAAGTTTGCAGTCAAAGCATGCCGGAATGACACTCCATAATGGTAATTGTTCCTGGCGATATTATTGGTGTAATGAGGCATCATCGAGTTGACTTCGGCAGTAATGACGTTCCAGCTCGTTGCGTAACTTTCAATTAAAATCGCTTCCTGGACAATAATTGTATTATTCAAAATGGTCCGCATGTGACGCGGCAAACCCGTGCCGTTCAAAGTCGCGTTCCATCCGCCATAGGGTATTTTTGTTATAATCGCACCGGCTGTCCAAATTGTTTTTTGAGTGCTGGTATAACTGGTCATCAGGGGTTTGCTGCCAAGGTAAGACCCAGTATATGGTGCCGTTGACGGGCACAGCAAAACACCTTGAATCTTCCAATTGTAAATAGTCTTATTCGAAGGATGATCACTGCGATTCCGAATATAAGTCGGAATAATATAGTGCGGCCAAAGCTGCGGCCTCGGCAAATAATCCGTGTTGTCATCCGCATACCCAATCAGACCAAGATATATTTGCTTCTCATTATTCTGACAAGTGATTTTTTTCGCCGCTTCCCTGGCACGGCTCAAAGCAGGCAATAGCATGCTGGCCAAAATGGCTATAATTGCTATAACGACAAGCAGTTCGATCAAAGTGAAGCATAGGCTTTTCTCTTTTGCCAATACCGCTCCGCCTTCACCAAAAACTTCCGACCCTGAATGATTTCTCATGGCTCAACTCCTTTTTGTTAATATGGATTTTGGACTACTATTTCAATAAGACCGCTTTCTCCGTTTTCCTTACTTGCTTGCCTGTTAAAATCTTTTTGAGTAGCAATGCTGCTTTTTTCCCTGCCAACTCTGAGGTTTTAACGATATTCACGTGCGGAATTTTATCGGCTTTGAGGTCGGGATATTTGCTCAAGGTGACAATTGCCTGCGGCTCGTCTTCAACCAGGAGCCGGACCGAATCCTTTTTGCCGGATGCCATAAGGATTTTAAAAACCTGATCATATCGCCGCGCATTGCCGTCACAAACAATTCCATCAACGGCATCCTGCTGTAGTAATTCTGGCAGAACACGTCCGACCTGCTCCGCATCCTGCAGCAAATTGCTCTCCGGGAAACAAACACCGGCTTCGTTCAAAAAACGGCGGAAACTCTCCGTGGAAACATTTTTTTGTGCACAGTAAACAAGCTTGTGACAATGGTTTTCCAGGAAATAGCGTGCGCGGCAGATACCGCCGAAAGCAAAATCATAGCCAAAATAATTGTACTTCAATGCCGGAATCGACGAATCCCATGTGCATCCGGTCACCACAGTCGGGAAACCTTTGTTAATCAAATGATCAGCTACTGCAATTAATCGTTCGTCAGGAGCAATGAACAGCAACGCATCAAGCAAGCAGTTTTTGATTTCCTGCAAATTTTGCTGAAGGGTGTTGGTCATTGGCAACGATAAAAAATGATAATCGCAAAACAAATCCCGAATGTTTTTTGAAAACGATGCAAATACGGCATCGCTGCCATAACCGAAATTAGTGTAAAAACCGTTGCCGACCAAAATTCCGATAACCCGATAGGGATTGATACGGGAAAATGCCGGATTGCTAAAATACCCCTTCCTTTTCGGCAGGCGGATGACCAGTCCCTGCTGAATCAACAAGGCCAAGGCCCTGCGCACTGTACCCCGGGCAACCTTAAAGCGATCACACAGTTCCATTTCACTGGGAAGCAATTCAGGCTCATCACCCGCTTTATTAACACGGTGGCTAATATAGCGGATGATTGGATCAATCAATAATTTATGCTTGTTCACAGCCATTCAAACAGCCTCCAACGACCGCATAAAACTTCCAGCTGACGATTCACACAGCCTAACTACCATGAAACGCCTCAAGCAATCAGACCCTAAACAAACTACAACCTAATCAGTAAATCCGCGCCTGTGAATGATTGTTTTTGTACTATTTTTTATACAATAACAGGCATAATAAATCTTGTCAAGCAACTTTTTGACTTTTTTCAATATTTTTTTGCCATCAAATTATTGCTCAATAATCAGATAAAGAAAAAAATTTTCGTGCCTTTTCGTGTGGTTCGTGGTTAAAAAATGTCGGCTGTGGCGTTTCTTCACCACTTGTGCATGTGTCGTTTGCGCAGGCGGATATTCTTGGGTGTGATCTCGACCAGCTCGTCGTCATTGATGTAGGAAATACAATCTTCGAGGCTGAGTTGCAACGGCGGCGTCAGAATAATATTCTCGTCTGAACCTGCTGCTCGCACGTTGGTCAATTTCTTGCCCTTGCCGGGATTGACGACGAGGTCCCCCTCACGGCAATGCTCGCCAACAATCTGCCCGATGTAGATATTGACTCCAGGTCCGATAAAGAGCCTCCCGCGTTCCTGCAAGTTGAACAAGGCGTAGGCGACTGATTGGCATTCCATCATCGACACCATCGCCCCATTCACCCGGTGGCGGATTTCACCGGCAAAGGGTTCATATCCGTGAAACACATAATTCATGACGCCGAGTCCCTTGGTATCGGTCAGAAATTCCGAGCGGTAGCCCAGCAGTCCACGTGTCGGGATCAAATACACCAATCGAGCCATGCCACTACCCGTATCCATGACCTGGACGCGTCCCTTGCGCTGCCCCAGCTTCTCCATCACCGCCCCGACATACGCCTCATCCACATCGATCGTCAACTCTTCAAAAGGCTCTAGGCGGCTGCCATCAGCGTCCTCTTTGTAAATCACCTGAGGGCGAGTCACTTGAAACTCGTACCCCTCGCGGCGCATCTTTTCAATCAAAATTGACAGGTGCAGTTCGCCGCGTCCTGCCACCCGGAATCCCATGCCCTCATCCAGGGGAGACACATGCAAGGCGACATCCGACATCGTCTCGCGGAAAAGCCGGTCAGCCAGGTGGCGTGAAGTGACAAACTGCCCTTCCCGCCCGGCAAACGGCGAATCGTTTGGAACGAAACTCATGGCAACTGTCGGCGGATCAATCTCCATTGGCGGCAAGGGCCTGGGATCATCCGGATCGGTATAGGTGCAGCCTACGGTCACTTCATCCATGCCGGCAGTAGCCACGATATCCCCGCAACAGGCCGTCTCGACATCGACTTTCTGATTAGATTCGAAGCGGAAGACCTTGGTAATACGTGCAGGGCGGATCGAGCCATCACGCATCACCACCGCTATTTCCTTATTGATATTCAGGCTGCCGCTGGTGATCTTGCCAATGCTGATTCGCCCAAGATACGGAGAATAATCCAAGGTGCTGACCAGCATCTGCAAGGGTTCTTCACTGGAACCCGAAGGCGCGGGAATATTCTTTATGATATGCTCACACAAAGGCGCCAGGTCCTTGTGCTCATCGGTCAAGTTATCGACTGCATAGCCATCCCGACCGGAGGCATAGACGACCGGAAAATCGAGCAGATCATCCGGCGCATTGAGTTTGACAAACAGATCAAAGACCTGATCGACCGCCCAATAAGGACGCGCCGCCGGCTTGTCAATCTTGTTGATCACCACAATCACCGGCAATTTTAAGGCAAGCGCCTTTTTCAAGACAAAAAAGGTCTGCGGCATCGGTCCTTCCTGAGCATCCACCAGCAGCAAGGCGCCGTCCGCCATCCGCAAAACGCGTTCGACCTGGCCGCCAAAATCCGCGTGTCCGGGCGTGTCAATGATATTGATGCGGTATCCCTTGTAGGGGAAGGAGCCATTTTTCGCGGTGATCGTGATCCCGCGCTCGCGTTCGAGTTCGTTCGAGTCCATCATGCGCTCGACCACGCGCTGATTGTCCCGGAACAAGCCCCCAAACTTGAATAATTCATCCACCAGCGTTGTCTTGCCATGATCAACGTGAGCAATGATGGCAATGTTGCGAATCTTATCCTGTTCCATAATTCTTCTTTTGGTTGTCGTGGTAACTTTACCAAGCAAAACATTAATATAAACTGTCAAACCATGCCAGTATCGTACAATTACGCCAAACAAATAAATATCTTGCCGTTGCAGTAATGGACAGTGTGGACACTGTGAACAAAATGGACAGGACAAGAACATCCCCTCGCACCCCACGACAGTCAGGATGATCACAACCGGGACAGTTGCGCTACTTTTTAAACCTGCGCCCCCGCGCCCGTTCCCAACGCACTACGCACCCCATTCCCCTGAACCCTGTACTACAGAAGGCATTACGTTGCACCCGTCAGAGAATGAAGCAATCCCAAGGTCGCCAAGACATCCATTCCGCAGACCTTGTTTTTAGAAATCGGATCGAGAAGCTCACATTTATTACACGGATTATAGCTATCTTATAAAAATTAATAAATAATCATCCATGTTTTTTGAGTTTTTGTCCTTGTTCTTTGATCCTTATCGATACATATTATTAACATTACAAAACAGGAGAACAAGAGAAAAGCAATTGTTAATTACCAGGCAGTCATACCCCTCAAAACAAAGAAGGAGAAAAAACATGCAGCGCAAGGATTTTACTCTGATTGAACTTCTCGTTGTTATCGCTATCATTGCCATTCTGGCTTCTATGTTGTTGCCGGCATTGAGCAAAGCTCGCGAAAAGGCTCGCGCCGTACATTGCACAAGCAACCAGAAGCAGATTGGCCTTGCATTTGCTTTTTATGCTGATGACTATGACAGTTACGTGCCGCTGGCACTTCAGCAGAACCGCGGTTGGGCCATAGCATTAGGTGCAGCCAGCACATCAGGAGCAGTTCTATTTGAGGATGCCGATCTAAATTATTTGCAAAGAAATTCCAAAATAATAAGCTGTCCTTCCACAAAATATGTTCATCTTCCACAAAAACTTGGATATGGTGCGCCGGCGCATGTCAACCAGCACCCAAGGTGGTTGTTAGAAAACGCTTGCGTCAAGAATTTTACAGATTATGTTTCATGTGTCCTAATATCAAAAGCAGCCCGGGAAACCACAAAGATGATGTTGATAGCTGACAGTTTGACCGGTCCGTATGACCGTGTCGATCACCCACAGTGCCAGCTGTTGACGATGAAGACCACCTGGGCATCAACCGGAAGCTCTCCGGGCACCGCTCGTCTTGCCCTGCGTCATGCTGGCCGTGCGAATATGCTCTTTCTGGATGGCCACGTCGCAGGCATTGACCGTGGAATTTTCAGAGATTGGGATCAAGCATATAAATTCTGGGTTTGGGATGCACTTGGCAACGAACAGATTTGGCAGAAATGATAAAATCAATGATTATGATAAAAAGAATCGGACTCATATTGCTTCTTTCATTTGCACTGTATGGCAGTCATGCGACTTGGACGCCTGGCATGACGAAGCAGGATTTGCCAGATGCATTTGCCGTGGCAAGTTCTGACGCCTCTTACGTGCGTATCGAATTTAACCGCCGGAGAATAGATTTCAGCAAACCTGTACGGATCTGCGTTGATGCTTCACAGGCGACCGGCTGGGCTTTGTGTTCTGGCGGAGATGCAGCCACTCCGCTTCAGTTCCGAGAAGCGGACGGTTTATTTGAAGCCTTTCTTCCACAGGATGACAGTTGTTATGGAGTCAGACTGGCAAACCGTGGTTTGCGCAAGGTTACTCTGGATTACACACGATCCATTGCAAAACCGCCAATCGACATGGCGCCAATAATGAGCGAACCAAAGGGCGAGCCTCACGAAGTCAGTGTTGTCTGTCAACAAAAGGATAAACTGTTAATTCTGGATACAGGAAGACTAACAGCCACGTTTGACATATCGGCGGGACTGCGCCTGAAGCAGTTGTTTTGTGCTGATATGAATCGTCAGATTCTTGAATATCCAAAGCAAACAGAATTATTTAGGTTGAAATTGGACAATGAAACGATCCTGAACTCTTCTACTGCCGCAATAGATTCCATCAAAACCAATGAGCGTGGATTTATAGCGCAACTTAGCTTTCCTATCGGCATAGTAGCTACTTTGGAATGCTTTAGATCAGGTGATGAAATTGCTTTTTCGCTGAAACTGACATCAGACCATGAAATTGCTGTAAAAACTGCATTTCCGCAAATTGACGGATTGTTGTTGAATGAAGACGGCAACGACTATTACTGCTTCCCCTGGGGAGGAGGAGTGATTGGCGATGCTCCGGCGTACCTGCGCAGTATTTATGGAGAAAACGATGCATGGTGGCAGATGATGGACTTGTTTTCACCTGCCAATGGCGGCGGTTTTTTTCTGCGAGTTCAGGATGCGACCGGCCTGGCCAAAGGGTTGTCCATGAGAAAGGGACGCACACCACCGCAGGAAAACATCATTCGACCGCCACGCGTTGCAGCGCGTAATAATCTATCCCTATATTTCTATCAGTTCCGCCTCCAAGATGGTAATGGCAGTGGAATTGCCGTTGACTATCAACGTTCAACTTTGGCGCCAGGCAAGACGTTTGTTCTTCCAGTTACACTCATTGGCAGTCACTCCGGAAACTGGAAGGCGCCGATGAACACATACGCCAACTGGGCAAAGAGCGTCTGGACCTTCCGCCCATACCCTGGAAAACTCTCCCAAAAATTCAACTATCTAGCCGGATTCGGATGTGAAGGGGAACTTTATACTGGCCATGTATGGGACAGAGAAGGCTTTGAAGCAAAAAACGACATTTGTGAAATCAATGGATGGTGGAGTGTCTCCCCGCTGGCGCCATGGAATACTCCATGGGAGCAATTCGAGCAACTCGGGGCGGCGGCGCAACAGGACATGAAGTCAAGCTTCGGATACGGTATAGACCCATTCTCGAGGAAGCCCTTCTATGTTTTCTGCCGAGGAGATTATGACAGCTATAATCCGCAATGGGGCGGGCTCCCCCGTTTCCGGCGGCAGTTGAAGGAAGTGCGCGACAAGGGAAAAATCTCTCTTCTGTATATGGACCCTGTGATTGTCTGCGGCAATAGCAGATATGGGAAAACAGAGGCGCCTTCGTATGCGGTTATAAATCCTGATTGGAAAGACCCGCATCAATGCCCTAAAAATCCTACAGTTCCCGAAAATGTCGTATGCAATTATTACTCATACTGCATGTGCCTGAATACCAGCGGTTATCTGGAAAAAATTGCAGAGGACGTCAAACGCGTCATTGAGGAAACCGGTGCTGACGGCATTCGACTTGACGAGTATGGCCACAGAGGCTATGTCTGTTTAAGCAAAAATCACAAGCATATCTTTGGTGAACATGGCCAGCATGTATGGTTGCAGGCATTGGAACATTCATTGAAACTGATACGTGAAGTTATCCCCCAGGATACCCTATTGGTTTCTGAATTTCCGCAGGCCGATTTTGCCGCTTCAAGGCTGGATGCTTCGCTCAGTTACGATATTTGCAGACGCCAATCGCCACTAAGGCCTTTGCAAATCAATCTGTTCCGCTTCTATTTTCCTGAATGCCGATTGTTTGAATTGAATGTCGGCGGTCCTCAAAATGCCAAAGATATTATGTTATTCAATGGCAATGGTGTTTTCAATTCAGGCGGGCGCTATAGCAAGGAGTACACGAAAATAGTTCATGAGAACGCAAAGTGCTTTGTGGGAGAAATTGAACCTTTGGTTACGACTCTCCGGAAATTTGTCTATGCAAACAGATTTTCGAGCATAGATGGCAACAAGATTCTCTACTCACTGTACAACGGTACCGGTCAGACAATTTCCGGGCCTGTCCTCGAAGTGCCTGCCGGATACTCATATCGCCAATTGCTTCCTGCTGCATCAAAAACACAGCCAGAAAAGCCAATGGATGGAAACGCACATATCGTTCTGAACTCAAATCAAATCGGCATAATACTTATGGAGCGCCTAAGCACGCGCTGATAACAGAATCCAAAAGGAATTGAGAAATGAAAAAAACACTGCTTCTCTGTGTATTGCCATTATTAGCTTTTGCACTTGCGCCAGAAGAACTTCCTGAATCCATTTCAATAGCAGCAGGTAAAACCGTCCTACGCCTGGACAAAGCCAAACGCTGGTACATCAACCGTATCGACTATAAAAATAGAAACATTGGATTGGACTCACCTGGCGCACATTACGGCACGGTCTTTTATTATGCGGAAACCAAGGGATTCTGTGGTTCAGGTCATGCTGAAACCGGTTTTGTTGAAGAGGTTAAGGACATCACAATTCTGCAGGATGGGCAGGAGATCACTGCTGATGAGTTGAAGAACGGGCCAGTGATGGGGCGAAAAATCCAACTGGAAAAGCACTCGATAGTACGCGATTTTTCAATTGTATATCGATTTACACTGTGGAATGACATCCTTGATGAATCCATCGAGGTCACTGCCGCCAAGGACGTGAACCTGAAAATCAGCTATCATTTTATGCACCCGTGGCGTAAGGAATTTGATGAAATGATTGCCATCGATACGAATGACCAGGAACTGCACTACGTTTTCAAGTCCGATGGAAAGTTCCCATTGCATAGCAAGAATCATCCTATTGCAGCATGGTATGACCGCGAAAGCGAAACGGGAGTGGTTACAGTGCTGTTGCCAAATGGCAAAAATCAGAAAAACATAAGTCGCACAGTTTGGGACAGGGATGTTTACAGGAAGGACTATCTCGTCGATTACAGTAATTCTGTTTTCCCCGGTGGCACGACTGCATCCTATGATGTTAGGACAGTTTTTTTCAATAGTCCTGTTAGCGAATGGAAGCAAAAGGCAACATCCTTGGCAGGAAGCCTTCTCAAAAGTCAATGAGTTCAACAGGTGATTTCATCTTATCTCGGTAAGAATGCAATTTCAAATAAGAGGAGTCTTTTTGAGTTCTTTCCCCTTGCAATCTTTCTATGTTTCCCTGCCCATCAAGACGATATTTCCTGGGTGAACAGCCAATGTTTTTGCGGAATTGACGTGAAAAATAAAGCGGATCCACAAATCCGCAGGCGTATGCCACCTCGGCAATGCTTTTTTCCGAACGCATAAGCATTTGCATGGCTTTTTGAAGGCGAAAATTCATCAGCCACTGCATTGGCGAAGCAGCAAACTCCTGGCGGAATTTGACATGGAATGAACTATAAGACATATTGCATATATCCGCAAGAACCTTGACGCAAATACGCTTGGAGTAATTCTGACGCATATAGGCAATAGCATTTTGCAAATTATCCTTTGGAAACAGCACCGTTACTCCTGTTGCTTCCTCGTCAAGCAACTTGCCCAACAGCATGGCAATATATGAAAACTGAAGAAGGCTGTTCTGATAACTTTTACGCTGATTTTCCTGTCCAATGTATTGGAGAATGACATCGGATTCAGCAATAAGGCTGCTGTTGATCTTTATTTTAGGCTGAATCTCGTCATTCTGGAAAAACGTTTCGTAGCCTGACAACGCACGCAGTAACTTGCCGCATGTTCGCAGGACACCCCTGCTGAACATGAAGTTCTGCAAGGTCAGATGCTGAAAATCCTCATAGTAATGCGTGTCTCCGGGGCGCAGAAGATACACCTGCCCAGGAGCGAGATCGTAGCGCTTTCCTTGAATCCAGTGAATTCCCTCGCCACGAACTACAATCACAAGTTCATAGTAGTCATGGCTATGAATTTTCGTGACATTTTTACCTTCATCCTGAACTGGACGTATGTGAATCGACTTCATCGCAGCGACAAAATAGCCCTTGCCTGCATACGTGGACAAAAACAACTTCTCGTCTTGTTTTTTTTGAGTTTTCTGATTAGCGTCTTTCATGGCAAATAATATAATTTATATGGATGATGCTGCAAATAACAGGCTTGACAGATCGAGGAGATAAAATACCGGTATAATAATACAACTGCCTTCTCTGCGTTTATTGTATGATAATTTCCATTCCGGAATTATATTTAACCACGAAAGACACACCTTTTCGTGTCTTTTCGTTGTTCAAAAAAAACTCGCTTGCCCAGTGAACCATGGTGAAATCATACTCCATGAAAATTATCGCCACGCTCATCCTGCTACTACTCTGCCATTGGACTCTGGCCGAACGAGTCACGGTTCATCTGCTGCAAACCACTGATATCCATGCCGTCCTGATAAAGGAAAATGCAGATTCCGGTTCCTGGCTCAAAATCGCCAGCCTGATCCGGGAATTGCGCGAGCAACATGGGCGGGAAAGCTGCCTTCTGATTGACTGCGGCGATACCATTCAAGGCACCTTGATCGGGGCACTCTCACGCGGAGAAGCAGCCATGGTACCGCTCAAGACCCTGCACTACGACGTCTGGGTGCCCGGCAACCATGAATTCGATTTTGGTTTTGCGCGTTTCCTCGAACTGGCTGAAACCCAGCGCGAGATCATTCTCTGCGGCAACCTGCAACCATTGCACGCGCCCCCCTTCCCAGCCTGGAAAATGTTCGAGCGCAATGGCGCACGCATCGCCATGATCGGCATGACCGCATCCTACCTGAAATTCTGGTTCGGCGAAAGCTTCGGGGATGCCTGCAAAGTCGAATTGGCCGAAACGAGCCTGCAACGCATCCTTCCGGAAATCCTGCCTTTGCGTCCGGACATGATCGTCCTGGCCATCCATCAGGCCTGGATGGAGAGCAATGATGCCCGCAATGTCAATGAAGTGACCACGCTCGTCGAAGAGTTTCCGGAGATCGACCTGGTATTTGGCGGGCATACGCATCGTAATATGCCCGGGCATAAAATCGGCCCGCGCACTTGGTATGTACAAGCTGGACATGCAGCAAAAAGCCTGGGCGTCGTGCGGGCTGTCCTGGATACTGAAAAGCATGAAGTCGTCGAAATCAACTCCTGGCTGATGAATGTTCAGGAAGACACGCCGGACTGCCCGGAATTGCAAAAGGCGCTGGCACTTTGGCTGGAGATTGATAGCAAAGCGAAAACCCAGCCCATCGTCCCGGCGCCTGCGGAAGACATCCTCAGCAAGGGGCGCCCGGGTGTCAACTGCCAAGCCAGCGAACTACTCTGCGCTGCAATCGCGGAAGCCGCCAACGCCCCCATCGCCCTGCATGGAACGCTCAGCAAAAAAAATCTGCTGGCTGGCAAAGCGCTCACGGAAAAAGACCTGTTCGAGTTCGTCCCCTACGAAAATTCCATCGTCACCGCTGAAATCTCCCGCAGCGAACTGGTCGAAATCGTCCTCGAACAGTGGCAAAATCGGGATTCCTACACCTTTTCCGGGATTTATGGCTGCAAAATCCGCATCAGCCAGAATGGTGAATCCGCCGAAATTCTCGAACCGCCTGACGATGGTGGGCGTCTGCGCATTGCCATGAACAACTTCACTGCTGCGGGCAGTGGCCGCTATCCTAAGCTCAACGCCATCTTGAAAAATCCTGCCTGCCGTACCTGCGACACCGGCCTTTCCACCCGTGAGGCCGTTCGCAATTACCTCACAAAACATCCCGACCTGATCGTCAGCCCACAAGCATGGCTGCAAATAAAAAAGGGTACAGGGGACAGGTGACAGGGGACAGGAAGTGCGTAGTGCGGGGTGCGTAGTGCGGGTATAGCTTTCCGACCTGTCCGACCCGTCCGACCCGTCCGACCCGTCCGACCTGCCCCCTGCACCCTGCACCCTGCCCCCTGCCCCCTGCCCGACCTGCCCCCTGCCCCCTGCCCCCTGCCCCCTGCACCCTGCCCCCTGCACCCTGCAC
>JAPXLT010000068.1:0-17802 GCA_033809415.1 Lentisphaeria bacterium | reverse complement strand
GATGGGAGATGATCAGTGAAAAACTTCGCCAGTCCCAGCGAAAGAAAAAGTACCAGCTGGAAAAACTGCTCACGGAAACAAGTTAGCGTCTATGGGGGGTGCGGGGTGCGGGGTGCAGGGTGCAGGGTGCAGGGCAGGTCGGACGGAAGATGGACGTCTCCAACGCCCCTTGCCTCTGTCATTCAGCAGGAAAAGACTAACGGCGCCATCACAACCGGGACGATCGCGCTACTTTTTAAACCTGCCCCCTGTACCCTTGCCTCTGTCATTCAGCAGGAAAAGACAAAAGGCGCCATCACAACCGAGACGGTTACGCTACTTTTTAAACCTGCCCCCTGTACCCTTGCCTCTGTCATTCAGCAGGAAAAGACTAACGGCGCCATCACAACCGAGACGGTCGCGCTACTTTTTAAACCTGCACCCTGCCCCCTGTCCCCTGCACCCTTTATGATAGTCATGGAGTTTCCATGACTTTTTATGATAGTGACTTTCGAGCCTTGCAGTTGCTTCTTTTGGCAATATTTTGAAAGCAGATTCCCGGAAAATTCCGGTGTGTGTTTTCACTGTTCAGTACAAGGAGGCAACCATGCAACGTGTCAAAAGTTTGGTTTTCATCATGCAATTCTGGGTGATCCTGCGGGTATGGGGAAGCGTATACTATGTGAAAGAAACAGGAAATGATCAGGCGGACGCCTTGAGCTGGGAGACAGCAGCGGCTTCCGTGCAGAGTGCACTCGACAGGGCCAGTCCCGGAGACCAGGTCTGGATAGCCTCCGGAATCTATTATCCGACTGAGGAGCGACAGAGTCCATCTGGAGAAAATCCCTTATCGAGCTCTTTCATGTTGCGGGATGGTGTCAGTATCTTCGGTGGGTTCGCCGGCACCGAGCAGAGCCCTGCGGAACGGCTCTTGCAGGATGCAGATGGAAATGGCCTGGTTGAAGCATGGGAATTCGCAGCTGTGACGATCCTAAGCGCAATCGAGGGCAAGGCGGGCAGCGTAGTCTATGGTGGACTCGAGCCGTTCTCGGTGCAGGTGCTGATTGATGGCGTTACCATCTGCGACGGGCAGGCTTCCGGTGCCGGACGCGACGGGGAAGGAGGTGGGGCTTTCCTGCCAGGAAACTGCATTTTGCAGCGAAGCCGTCTGTACGACAATATTGCACGTCGCGGAGGGGGTGCGGCAGTTTTCGGCGCTTCCATTGTCCGGCAGTGCTTGTTCCAGAACAATGAATTATACACCGAAGGATGGGCTGGCGAAGGTGCCGGAGTTTTCCTGGGCGATGGCGTCTGCCTGGAAAATTGCCTGGTGCGGAACAACGGCCTTGAAAATCAAGGCGCATATCGCGGAGGTGGCGGGGTGGCCGTGACGGGTGCGGGAAAAGTGGATTTTTGTACCATCGTCGGCAATTGTGGCATTGGTGCAGGTAGCGGGGTGCGTTATTCGGGCACCGGTGGCCTGCTGAGCAACAGCGTCATCTGGGGAAATCTGGGAAGTTCCTGCCAGCTTTACAGCAACGAAACGCAATTGCAAAACAACGCCATCGAGTCCGGCGTCGAAATTCCCGGCTGCATTGCCCTGTGTGCCGTCAATTGCGGGGAATCCGGTCCGGAAGGGAATGACAATCGGGTGCATGCTTATTATCCCTGTTTCGTTGCGCCTGAACAGTGCAATTACCGTTTGGCGGCAGGCTCCTATCTATTAAACAGGGCACAGGCAACAGGCACCATTGCTGACGCTGCAAGCCGTCCCCGGAACGATACCCCATATTCGGATATTGGCTGCTATGAGGAAGACCTGCCTGGAAATATGACCGGGGACTTCCAGATTTCTGTCCCATTAGTGTATGCGGAGAGCGCCCAGCTGGTTTATCATTGCGCACAGGCGACTCCGGAACGGGCGAATGTCAATTTTTCGTCCGGCGACGACTTGGCAGACTGGCAACAGGAAGAAGATTCGCGATGGAGCGTTACCAGTAGGCAGACAGGCACCCTGGAACTTATCATGGCGCTTGATCCCTTGCCCGAAGTCGCTTCCTATTGGAATCCTTTTGTCATGCAGAGGACGTTGCCGGTTCAGCCTAAATCCCTGCTTTTGAAAGCGGACGATCTAACGTGTCAATGGGGCAATGAAATACCCCCGCTGACCTGGCAGATCGTTTCCGGAGGACTGGCCAACGGAGATGAAATTGTCGGCAGCTTGCAGACACCGCAGCCCGATCAGCCTGGGGATTATCCCATCGAGCGTGGAACTTTGCGTGTCTCCGATGCCGCTGGTGGCGCAAACCATCAGCTCGAGGTCTTGCCTGGCGTCCTGACCTGGGTCAAGGGAAATACGCAGATTCAATTTTCCTCGATGGAAAAGACATACAGCGGGTATCCTGTGGAAGTTGTCGTCGAAACTGTTCCTGCTGGAGTGACCGTGCAGCTGACTTATGAGGGAGTCGATGGAACACAATACCCCTCGAGCAGCACACCGCCAGTCAATGCTGGAAAATATCGTGTCACGGCGCAGGTCGAGGACACCTTTTATACCGGCATAGATAGCACCCTGCTGCAGATCAGCAAGGCACCTCTGATCTGCCGGGCGGAGGATAAGTTCCGGAGTTATTTGCAGGAGAATCCTCCTTTGACCATCCGTTATGAAGGGTTTCTCGCCGGGGACAGTGTTTCAGATATTACAGCACCAATGGTTTTTACCAATGCGGACCGCTTGAGTCCGGTGAATGAAAATGGTTACGAGATTTATCTGCAGGGTGGCAGTGCCCGGAATTATCAGCTGGAACTGCAAAGCGGAATCTTGATGATCAACAAAACTCAGGGGCTGTTCAATGAGGTTTTGTTGAGCGTGGGAGTCTATGGGATGCCCTTGAAACAGATTTTAATCATGGGATATGCGATATCATCGGTAGATGGCAGCTATTTGCCGGGAGTTTTTGTCTGGGATCAGGAGAATCAGGTGTTGCCTGCCGGGCTGTGGCAGTGCAACTGGCATTTTATCCCTGAGGATTCCGATAATTATCAGAGTCTGTCTGGAAACAGCCTGGTGACTATTGAAAAACGCGAGGTGCATGTGGCTGCTTTGCCAGGGTATAAGACCTATGGCGATTCCGATCCAGTGTTGCGATATCATGTCGCCGCCGGTTCGCTGGCAGCGGGCGATGCCTTTACCGGAACCCTGCTGCGCAGACCGGGTGAAAACGTCGGCTCGTATGATATCGAGCAGGGGAACCTGGCACTGAACGAAAATTATGTCCTAGTGTTTTCCGGCGATACATTCCGCATCATGCCAAAGAATGTCGCGATCCAAGTTGTGGATGTGAGCAAGTATGAAGGCCAACCGGATCCGGAATTTACTTGGTTCTGCATCGGTGACACCCCCACTGATCCTGACTGGATATCCGGAACTTTGCAACGGATGGAAGGCGAAGAGCCAGGAGAGTATGAGATTCTACAAGGAGATTTACGCGTGTCGGACAATTATCAGCTGGAGTTCCACTCTGGATTCCTGACGATCCTGCCGCAGGTTTATCGTTTGACTGGCGAGCTGCTTGTTACCAATCCGGTGTATGGTCAGCCACTTTCCGGCGAAATGATCGTGGGGGAGGTGGAAAATGCCTCGACTGGCGAACTGGTGCCAGGTCATTTTTGCTGGGATGAGGAAGGTACTTGTCCCCCGGCAGGAACCATGGAGGCTGGCTGGTATTTCGTTCCTGATCTCGACGAGGGATTTCCGCCTCTGACTGGCAGCCTCGAGATTCAGATTGAGAAAGCCTTGCTGCAAGTGAGCTGCATAGGTTCGCCAAGCCGAAAGTACGGCGAGGAGAATCCCCCGTTTGAACTGCACTATGATGGATTTGTGCTTGATGAGGATTCGAGTGTGCTGATTCAACCGCCGACCGTCGTCTGCGCAGCAGTGAAAACCAGCCTGCCAGGCGAATACGAGATCTCGATTGATGGAGGCCAGGCTGATAATTATGAATTTATCTGCCAGCCCGGTGTCCTGCAAGTGCTCCCGCTCGAAATCGAAGTGCAGGCCGCCAATCAGCAAAAGAGATATGCGCAACCTGACCCGGAATTGACATTTACCTTCACGGGAACGTTGTTGCCCCAGGATGAATTTTCAGGCCAACTCGAACGCGAGCCTGGAGAATTGCCCGGCGGTTACACCATTTTGCAGGGAACCCTGACTTTGCCGCCATATTACAAGATCAACTTCACGCCAGGAACCTTGGTGATTGATTTGATCCCGATTACCGTGAAGGCAGATGACTTGCAAATGTTCTACGGCCAGCCAAGACCAGACCTGACCTATCAAGTCATTTCCGGAACGTTGCTTGATGAGGAACATCTCTCTGGAACCATGGACAGTGATTGGCAAAGGATTCCTGGCACTTATGAAATATCGCAGGGCAGCTTATCGGCTGCAAAAGGTTATCAGCTTACTTTTATCCCGGGCATAATCGAAGTCCTTCCGCAACCGCTTACCGTCAGAGCCTTTGATTGTCAGAAAGAGTATTCTTTCGAGGACCCGCAGGATGGGCTAAAATGGAGAATCGTCAGTGGAAACCTGGTCTCGGGAGATAGGATCACGGGGGCATTGGAGCGCGAGCCTGGGGAAGAACCGGGCGAGTACCGTATCACCCGCGGCACTCTTGACGTGAGCCCTGCCGAAAATTACGTATTTACATTTATCGAGGGGGTCTTCCGGATCGATAAGATCGCGCCCTATGGCATAGGTCATACAACCACGGTTCTTTATCATGGAGATATTCTTTCACAAGTCGAGTACTTCAGCAGATTCATTGATCCTCACACCAATCTTATACTGACCGGAACCACTTATTTTCCGGAGGGCGATTTGCGTATGCGTAAAGGGATTGCTGCCCATGAATTGATTTTTGTGCCAGACGACAATGTACATTACACTGGAGGCTCCGTGTCCCTGCTGATCCATGTGCGAACCCGTGCCCTGGATGTCACAGCGGAGGACAAGAGCATGATTTACGGTGATCCGCTGCCTGAACTCACTTGGGATATCGGAGATTATGAATTTTTCCCGGATGAGGAAATCACCGGGGAACTGGCTCTGGTCGAGGCAGGAAGCGGTTTGCCGGTTGACACCTCGAAGCCACTTCCGGTTGGCGAATACCTGATCAAGCAGGGGACGCTGCAAACTCCTCCGGATGATTACTATTGTCAGTTCAAGCAAGGGCGCTTGACGGTCAATAAACGCACAGTTGCTGTCCGTGCGCTGAATTCAGGCAAAGTTGTTGGGACTACGGACCCTGCTTTTGATTACGAAGTCACAGCGGGCAACCTTGTTGCCGGTGACGCATTTTCCGGGCACCTGAATCGGGTAAGCGGGGAAACTCCAGGCGCTTACCCGATTCGTCAGGGGACTTTGTCGCTGGGTAGCAACTATGAATTGATTTTCACGGAAGGGGTTTTCACGATTTCAGCATCTTCCGGCACCCGTTCTGGCGGTGCTGGGAACATGGCAGCGACCCGTTCGATGGAGCAGCCTTCTTCCACCATCGAGCTTTCAGGGCAGGAACTTCTTTCTGAAAACTTGACGGATGCAGAGGAAGTTGTGCAAGCGGCTGATCGTTCCGAGGAGATCGAGAGTGTCCCCGTGGTGGTTCAAGTTCAGGCGGTTTCTTGCGAAAAGACTTTTAGCAGTCCTGATCCTGTGTTTCAGTACCGCGTGATTGGTGGCGGTGACGCGGGGGTGGTCTTGCAGGGACGCCTCGAACGTCAGCCGGGCGAAGATGTCGGCACTTATACCATTAACCAGGGAACCCTGCATAGTCCCGACGGGGCAAGAGTGCAGTTCATTCCAGGAACGTTGGAGATTCTTCCCCGGACAATCACTGTTCTGGCATCCGATCAGCAGAAGCATTTGGGAGAGAGTGATCCGCCGTTCACTTGGGAATTGAAAGAAACAATTCCGGCTGCCGTTCAAGTGACTGGGCAGCTGTCCCGCAGCAAAGGCGAACAATCGGGTGTCTATGAAATCCGGCAGGGAACGCTACAGGTATCCGGGCGGAATTATGTTCTTGCCTATGAACCCGGGCATTTGACGATCCTGCCACCCGTTTATGTCGCAAGGGGAGTACAGGCGGAAAGTCTCGTCTATGGACAGGCATTGAATCATTCCAAGTTGACCGGCGAGGTGATTTTCACCGACGGGCAGCAGCACCAGGAAGGCAAATTTGTCTGGCAACAACCGGACTTGCTTCCCGAAAGCGGAACACGGATCGTTGCCTGGAATTTCCTGTTTGCGGACTCGAGTGTTGCGCCTCTGCAAGGAGAATGCCGGCTGACCGTGTTGCCAAAGCCGCTGAAGGTCAACGGAGCCTTCCAGGAAAAGCGGCAGGGACAGGAAGACCCGGAACTGCTTTATCATTACGCCGCCGAGGACTTGGTGGATGCGCATCCCGAAATTACCGGCAGACTGGCCAGGGCGTCTGGCGAACGGGCTGGAGTCTATGCAACCAACCTGGGAACTCTTAGCTTTGGACCAAATTATCAGGTGGACTTTACTCCGGGAAGACTGCTGATACAGGCTGAAACTATCGTTGTCGATGCGAACTGGAACCTCACCAGAAAACCGGGAGACATCATCGAATTCGCTGGAGAAACGTACCAGTTCGGAGCGGATGCGCTGGCAGATTTGACGGATGCGCTGGAACGGATTGCTCCTGGAGGCAACATTTTGGTGCTGCCAGGGGAATATGTCTCTCCATCCGATGGTTGGCTGGTTGAAAAGAAGGTGCATTTGCAGGGGCTGCGCCGGGATGATCGCTTCCCTGTTCTGCAGGGTGTCTTGCGGATCGAAGGTGCCTTGGCTTCAGGTGTCATCATCGAGGGCTTTGCTTTCGTGCAGGAAAAGCAGACACCGGGCAGTTCATCCCTGAGCATCAGAAACGGCGCTTCCTCGATTCAGGTGCGCGATAATGTGTTTTTGGGTGGAAATCCATCCATCCAGGCCGTTGGAGCAAGTGATTTGACACTGCGCAATAATATCATCGAGAGTCCATTTGCCGCTTTGATGTTTGGTCATCCGGCAGTCAGCCAGAGTAGCTGTCGTGGTGTCTTGTTGCAGCAAAATGTCTTGCGCCCATCAGCCGATGCCGATGCAGGATATCGGCATATCCTTTTGTATGATGACAACATCAACACAACCGGCATTCTGCCAGCCTGGAATAATTGTTTCGGACAAAGACAGATCACCGGCAGAGAAGAACCCGGCATCCTGGCGGAAGTCAAAAGGCAGATTGCCGACAAAGACCAGAAAGGATGGCCAGGCAACGGAGAAGTACGCCTGCATAAACAATAATTTTTTAAACAACGAAAAAACACGAAAAGACACGAAATTTTTCGTGCCTTTTCGTGTGGTTCGTGGTTTGAAAATAGGATTACGGGGTGATTTTCCAGGCTTCGAGGATGGTTTCAGCCAGGAGCAGGTTTCCTTCTGCGGTCAGATGGGTTCCGTCGCGGGTCAGCAGTTTTCCGCTGTGTCCTGGGTGGCGTGCCCATTCATTCCGGAAAGCGGCATCGAATGGCACCAGTCGGCAATGGCATTGGTCGGCAGCCTCTCGAGCAGCCATGCAATATGGTGCCAGAACATCGCCGTGTTCCAAATATGCTTGGCCTTCAAAGAATGCTGCCGGGGTGCAAATCGAGATTTTACGAATGTCCCTCAATTTTGCCAAGTGGCACATCCAGACTAGGTTGCAACGATATGCCTCGACGCTTACAGTAGGTTCATCCGCCCAGCAGCCCCTGCCGACTGCGGCATCATTGGCGCCTAGGAAAATCATCAGCGCATCGGGTTTTCGGTCGATCACATCGCTTTGAAAACGAGTCAATGCCCATGGTGTTTTGTCGCCACCGCGCCCGGCATTGATGATTTGGTGCTGTTTCATCCGGTTTTGTAGGATGCTGACATAGCCATCTTTGGCGGCGGTCAGGCTGTCGCCAAAACAAATGACGGTGTCACCGGGTTCAAGAAAAGGCTGGTTGAGATCGAGCATATACGGTTACTCCGAAAAATGAAGGTTGCGCCTGCCAAACAGGTTTTTAACCACGAAAGGCACGAAAAAGCACGAAAAAAATTTTCGTGTCTTTTTGTGTGGTTCGTGGTTAAAAAATCCTTTTTGGATACGGTCTGCTTAGCGGTGCTGCCGTGACAGGTGGACGGCAGCCTCGAAATGGGCTGTTCGAGGAAACATGTCAAAAAGGGCTGTTTTCTCGAGCTGATACTTTCCGCCGCTGCACAACTTTTTCAAGTCTCGCGCCAATGTGGATGGATTGCACGAGATGTAGAAAATGTGTTCGGGCTGATATTTCAACAGGGTTTGCAATACCTTCTCCTGGCAGCCGGTACGCAGTGGATCAAGGAGGGCAAGAGTTTGCTTCGGATTGGTCGTTTTCAGGACTTTGGGCAGTGCTTGTTCGGTGGTGCCCTTGATGATCTGGCATCCATATCCCCTTGTCGCCAGGTTCAGGTTGGCAGCGTCAGCGGCCGGTCGGTCGCTCTCGATCAAAATCCGTTCCCGGAATGGGCGGTTCAAGGCGATCGAGAAGGTGCCGACGCCGCTGTAGGCGTCAATTAGATTTTCGACAGGGAGCGGTTCGGCCCAGGAAGCAACCGTTTTGAGCAGCTGATCGGCAACCTGCGAATTAACTTGCCAGAAACTTCCCAGAGGGACGCTGACTTCCTGGTCGCCAATCTTTTCTTTGAGCCAACTGACATTGACCGGAGCACGCCCAAAATAATAGTGGCACTGCCCATCAGCACTGGCGCGAAGAGTGATCGGCGCCGGAATTGGTTTCTTCGCATTCTGGCGCCCCCAGGGACTGCGGATGGCCTTGCCTATGGTCTGGTTGATCACTGGCATGGCCAGAGGACATTCCTTGACCGTGAAAAATTCCTGGCTGTCTTTCAAGCAGTAACCATAGGCCATGTATATCCCATGATCCTCACGAACCGGCTCGCTTGGCTCTAGGCGCAACTTGTTGCGATAACCATAGATTTCCGGTGCCGGAAAGCTGAAGTCCAACGATGTCAGGTCGCGGAAGCCGCCGATGCGTTGCATGATATCGAGAAGCTGCTTCTGCTTGGCGGAAAATTCTGCGGGATAACTTATATGCTGATACGAACAGCCCCCGCAACGCCCGAAATGTCGGCAAAGGGGTTCTGTCCGATCCGGCCCGGCTGTCAGAATCTGCGTAATGCGACCGCGCAAATACGACTTTTTTTGTTCAGTGATCTCGATCTCGAGCACATCGCCGGGTGCTGCAAAAGGGACGAAGACTACTGCGCCCCCTTCGAGCCTGGCGACTCCATCGCCTCCAAAGGCGAGATCATTGATCGTGACTGTGATTACTTGTCCTAATTCAAGCATATTGATCCTTAAATTCGTTGACGAAATCGCATGCATTACGGGGTGTTTTCATTCGTTTTCATGGACATGGACAAGAATGGACACCATGGACGGAATGGACACGATGGACTTTCCATTTGATGGACGAATGGACAGGTTCAAGGACGTCACCTGCTGCACGTGTCCATTCTGTCCATAAAACGTGTCCATTTGTGTCCATGATGTCCATTGCGTCCATCGTGTCCCTGTCCATTAAAAAACGGGCTATTTCCCGATGTGATTGAGAGAATGAAAACGCCTTGGCATGCATTATTGTTGTTTGCGAATGGATTCCTGATGAATACGATTGAAGATATCTTCCAGGAATTGCTCGGAAAGTCCACGATTCCTGGCAAAATCATGCACCCGTTCGATCACGTGATCCCAGCGGGCAGGCTGAAATACCGCAAGCCCTTTCGCCTTTTTCAGGAGGCCGATTTGTTGAACCAGCTCCATGCGGGCGGCCAGAGTCTCGAGCAATTTCTGGTCAATGCGGTCGATTTTCTGCCGCAATCTTCCCAGTTCGTTGTGGTCGCTGCCTGCCGCAAAGTCCGGGTTTTTCAGGATCAGGCGGTCAAGGATGTCTTCGAGTGCCAGTGGGGTGATCTGTTGTTCAGCGTCACTGAGTGCTTTTGCCGGGTTGAAATGGGTTTCAATCATCAGCCCGTGGAAGTTCAAATCCAGTGCCTGCTGACAGATGTCAAAGATCATGCTGGCATTGCCGGCGATGTGGCTGGGATCGCAGAGATACGGGAGGTCCGGGAAGATCTGGCGGAGTTTGAGCACCATGTCCCATTCGGGTTCATAGCGCCATTTGCTCGGGTGCCGGTTGACAAAGCCCCGCAGGACTACCCCTATTTTTTTGATGTCCCGGTTGCGCAGGCGTTCGATTGCCGCCACCCAGGCGCCAAGATCGGGGGTGATCGGGTTCTTTACCAGCAGGGGTTTGTCGACCCCGCTGAAAGCAGCGGCCAGCTCTTCGACGGCAAAGGGATTGACGGTTGTACGGGCACCGAGCCAGAAGACATCAATACCGGCCTGCAAGGCTTCTTCGAGGTGGGCAGGGCGGTCAATTTCAATGGCAATGGGCAGACCGGTCTCTGCTTTGGCTTCCTGTAACCAGGACAGGGCGACATTTCCCATTCCGGGAAAGGTTTCCGGCAGGGTGCGCGGTTTCCAGACTCCTGCCCGGAAGATGCTGACTGGCAAGTGCTGGATGGCGCGGGCAGTTTCAAGAACCTGCTCCCGACTTTCGGCACTACATGGACCGGCAATCAGAAAGGGGCTTTGCTCGTAGGTTTTCAGGCCCCATTGACGAAGTGTATCCAACGCAGAGATCATGACAGTGGCTTCTTGAAAAAGGTGTAAATTGAAAGGTTAAAGGAGGTTTTATAGAAGACTTTCCAAGTGATTTTGCAAGCCGGTGCGCAGAGGTGTCGAGGGCACCTCGAGGCAGTCCATGCGAATTTTCTTCAGGTCATAAATGCGATGGCAGAGGAACGATTTCTGTTCCGGATGTTCCCGAAGATAATCCAAAACCGGCAGCTCCTCCACATTCAGGGAACACCCCAGAAGCTCAGCAAGAATCTGATAGTAGGTTACAGACTCGACGATATCCGGACCGGCGCAATGATAGATCTGGCGTGCTGAACATGGAGAGAAAGGGCAGCTCAGCACCAGATTTGCCAAGTCATCGACAAAGATAGGCTGTTGCAGAAATTTTCCTCCTCCGACCAGCCGGAGAGGGGTGCCGGTGCGAATGCGTTCAATCAGTTCCGGGTCTCGTCCATGCTCGGGCAGGCAGCCAAGACGGGAACCCGGTCCATAGATGTGACAGGGACGCAAGATGCTCCAGTGCGAAAAATTCTTGGTATGTTGGATGAATTCGAGTTCACAGCGCCGCTTATTGGCGCCATAGCTGTTGTCAGTAAGGAAAAAAGCGTTGCTTTCAGGCTGCGGGAACTGCCGTTTTGCCGGATCAAAGACAAAGTCGCTTGAGATAAATACCAGGTGTCGGCAGCGTTCGGCAAAAAGTGCCAAGTCCTGCCTGGCGTCCGCAGCCTGATAGCCGATGCAGTCTACAACCAAGTCAAAATCTTCTTTGGTTGCGGCCATTGCAGCTTCCAGGGAGCCGGGCAAAGTGCGGTCGGCGCGAATGGCTGATACACCCTGCGGAAGCGGTTTTATGCCACGGGTGACGATGGTTACTTGATGCCCCTTGGCCAAGGCGACGCGGGCAATCGCTCCGCTGACAAAGCCACTGCCGCCCAGCAGCAACACTCGCAATTTTTCATCGCTGCCCTGCTTTGCTTTGCGGGGTTGCTCGGCTACACATGCACCACTGCTTGCATGCCGCAGGACCGGAGGAGGCGGAGAACAAAGGACAGAATTCGCATCTTCTGGCAAAATAGCTTTTGAGCACATGGAAAACTCCAAATGGGAGGGTCAGGTAAACAATTATACAATAACATCGTTTTCCATTCTGTGAAGCGCATTAGGCTTGGAAAGAATGTAAAAAATGAGTTTTGGAAAAGAAGGGTGCAGGGTGCAGGGTGCAGGGTGCAGGGTGCGTGGTGCAGGGTGCAGGGTGCGTGGTGCAGGGTGCGTGGTGCGTGGTGCAGGGTGCGTGGTGCAGGGTGTGTGGGGGATATCTGTCCACCATGTCTACCATGTCCACACCATTCAATTGGTGCGGTGGTTTGTTTTTTGTTTGTATTCCCTCAGTCTTCTGTAGTACAGGGTTCAAGGGAATGAGGGTGCGAAGTGCGTTGGGAACGGGTGCAGGGGGGGGCAGGTTTAAAAAGTAGCGCGACCGTCCCGGTTGTGATTATTCTGACTGTCGTGGGGTACGGGGGATGTTCTTGGCCTGTCCACACTGTCCACACCGTCCACCACGTCCACACCGTCCACCACGTCTGACCCGCACACCGCACCACGCACTACGCACTACAGAAGACTGACCTATTACTTTTGTTTTTGATTTTTGATTATCGCATGAAATTCTCAGCGAGTCGCTTGCAAAGGGGCATACCGGTGATAACTTGAATATGGCACACTGCCCTTCGTTTGTTTTCATAATTTAACAAGAGAGACCCATGCGCGAAAAACTGATACTCGATACGAATATTTTTTTATATGACCCGCAAGTGATGGAGCAGTTCAGCGATAGCATCCTGTTGCTGCCGCTGGAAGTCATTGAGGAGATTGACAAATTTAAGCATGATGCTGGCGAAATCGGACGTAATGCCCGCAGATTTGCGCAGATTGTTGACCGTTTGCGGGCAAAGGGGTCTTTGCGGCATGGCGTCGAGATCGGCCAGAACTGCCTCCTGCAGATTGTTTCAGACCATTATCATTTCAATGCCAGTTCCCACCAAAATGCGGCAGATGCGATTTTACGCCTGGCCTTGCAATTGCGTGAAAAATGTCAGGAAGGCGAGCCGCAGCCGGTGATTATCAGTAAAAATGTCAATCTCCGGGTGAAAGCGGACGCTTTGGGGCTTTGCGCCCGTGACTATGAGCCGCAGTCACTTGCCTCTGCCAATCTCATCCAAGGCTGGCAGAGACTGGAATTGTCGCCGGAGGAAATTGCCTTGCTGCAAGGAGGCAGCCCCTTGAATTTTCAACACAGAAAGCTGCATCCTAACGAATATGTTTTTGCCTGCATGACCGGACAACCTAAGAATGCAGTTTGCGCACGGATGGATTTTGAAGGGCGTGAACTCTGGCCAATCCTAGATACCACAAAAACGCTTTGTGGCATCCGCAGCCTGAATATCGAGCAGACTTTCACAATCAATGCGCTGACCGACGAAAATATCAGCCTGGTCACCCTCTCCGGAAAAGCCGGAACCGGAAAAACCCTACTGGCGATTGCCGCCGGGTTGCAGCAGATTTTTGCTGACAATCGCTATCAGAGGCTGCTGGTTTTCCGTCCAACTCTTCCGGTCAGCCGCGACTTGGGGTACCTTCCTGGGGATATCAATGAAAAGATGCGCCCCTGGATGCAACCAGTCTATGATGCGTTGGAGTTTATTCGCAGCCAGGATAAAAAAAATCCGGCCAGGATTTTACCCAATGACATCTTGACTTGCCGCGAAATCAGTGTCGAGCCGCTGACTTACATTCGAGGGCGCAGCATTCCCAACCAATTTATCATCATTGATGAGGCACAGAATCTTACACCCTTGGAAATCAAGACAGTGGTTACTCGGGTTGGTGCCGGCAGCAAAATGATTTTGACCGGCGACCCGGATCAGATCGACACCCCTTATCTGGATGCGCGCTCGAATGGCCTTACCTGCCTGATCGAACGCTTCCAGCAAAGCCCCCTGGCCGCTCATGTCACATTGCAAAAGGGTGAACGAAGCGAACTGGCGGAAACTGCCGCATCCTTGCTCTGAAACAAGAAGCAGGGCGCCGGAATTCAATTATACCTTTGAAGGGCAAAAACAAGCTTCCCGGAAGCGCGTGCTGCGCCCGCTCAAACTTTGCAGAACTGTACCCATTTCCTTTTCGCCTGCCAGATAGTCCAGCATCAGGCTGCCTTCCTCCTGGCAGAAATTCTGATGTACAGGAAAATACTCACGGAGCAGAAAGTTGACATATTTGCCGATGCGAAAATCGCCATAGACATTCGGGCGTTCACCGGCGGGCGCGTCAATGGCAGCGCAATGGTGATTGCGAATGGCTTCTATAATGGCTGGCACAGAGTTCTCCTTGGCAAGGACGATGGTATAATACCAGTTGAAAAGGTCTGCGTCACGACTTTGAGTATAACTGATGCCGAGACTCGAGTCGATTCCGAGTTTGGAAAGTGGAAAGAGGTCTGTGCCATGCGAATCACTTAAGCCGACAACGGGGAATCGGTTGCCTCTGCTTCTTTCTTCACACCAGCGCAGCACCTGATAGTTGTTGGAACGGGGTTGATGGCGGTAGAACCCTCCGAGCAGCTCGAATGCATCAAAGCGTCTTCTACGGAAAATTTCACTGATCAGCCCTTCATTGATCACATAGCGGGTTGTGTACCAGTATGGGTGACAGAAGACGGCCAGACCCCCGCCGGCACGGATCTGATCAAAGACCCATTCCGATGAGGCGACCGGGAAATAGTCCAACCCCGGTACCTGTTGCGGAATATCTTGCAGATAACGCTGAACCTCACGGCGATAAGTCTCCTCATCGTTAAAGCATTTTTGGTTAACGCTGAAGGAGGAGCCGAAATTGATGATATGCACTGGATTGCCTGTGGCATGCACCTCTTCGCCGGGATAGAGCTTGAAGTCCGGAACCAGGTTTTCCCAGTATTCCTTTGCTTCCAGGGATGGGGCGTAGCGCATATGATCGCTGATTGCCGCAAAATCAAAGCCTGCCTGGCGGTAGCGCGCAGCCACATAGCAGGGACATTCCCTGCCATCGGAACGGTTGGTGTGAATATGAAAATCACCTTTCAGCGGACGCAAAGCATACAAGTCAGGTTCCACGGAATACACCCGGAAACTGCGGATGGTTTTTATCCCGGAATCCTGGGGGTTCCGGATTTTCACTTGGATGATATGTTCCTGTTCGCCAAGAAACATGCTTTGTATATGTAGTGTGCCATCAGCAGCCAATTGCCAGGATTGTATTTGATTTTCTGACGGTTCCCACAAAGCCTCTCCAGATTCCCGATGAAATTCCAGCCCGTCAACGGACAGATGCACAACGGTGAGATTTTCCGCTGCCGGGAAAAACGCATGCTCGAAACGTGGCCTGATCCGTATTTCACAGGATTGGTTGGAAGGAACCACTAACGGGAAAACATCGTAATAATTCATTTCGCTCTCCAAATGAAAACAACAAACACTGCATTCAGCCGATAAATTGCCAAACCAAGATAATATCACTTCCCAGCTGGCGAAAGCAATTGAAAAACATAAAAATATGTCATTCGGACGGAAATAATTGTAATGCGTCAGTAAAGCTGGGTGACAATTTTTCGTGTCTTTTCGTGTCTTTTCGTTGTTAAAAAATAGGTTATGGGCGTTAGCCCATGCCAAGTCCTTTCGGGCATTTCGTTGTTCAAAAAGAATTTCTTGCCTACCCGGTTACTGACGACTTGCAAATAATTTCTGGCATAAAAAAAGCCTCTGACTGATTTCTGGGAGAGAGAAAGGGAGGGAGGAAGGATAAACGAAATTCAGTCAGAGGCATGCAGTATCAATCACTGCACAAGGTTTTAGACTACAAAATTTTCAGGCAGTTCCAAACTTTTTTATTTTTTTTGCAAAAAAAGCCAGGCCGAATCGACCTGGCTTGCATTGAATGCGGGTTCATTAGCGG
Organism: Lentisphaeria bacterium; assembly: GCA_033809415.1. Lineage (GTDB taxonomy): Bacteria > Verrucomicrobiota > Lentisphaeria > Oligosphaerales > Oligosphaeraceae > JAQVUB01. The sequence continues at coordinate 2,050 of JAPXLT010000068.1, read as the reverse complement.
CGATGGTGGCTGCGCCCTCCATCTCTTGGAGCGTGATGGCTGCGCCCTCCGCCTCTTGGAGCATGGTGCGGCGTATGCCGGTGGTGGTGATGGTGATGGCGCGGAGGATGGTAGTAGCGAGGGGCCGGGCGGTGATAATAATGCCAGGCAGGCCGCGTGTAGTGAATCGTTGGAGCAACATAGACCGAACGGCTGTATACCGGGGTGATCACAGTCGTCGGAGTAGTCACCACTGTCGTTGTCTCATAAACCGGAGTCGTGTAGGTGACCACCGGCTGAGGCTCAACGATAACCGTTTGAGTCGGAATCAACGTCCGCAAAACCATGTCCGTAATCAGTAACGCACGGTCGATGTCACGAGGCCGGCTGCAATGTCCCCTGGCCTGCAAACCATAGGCCGCGAACAGGAAGATTGCCGCAGCAACATAAATTCTCTGTTTGTTCGTAGTGGTATTCATTGTATGCTCTCCTTTCTTCAGTCAAACTCCCATGCTTGCCGACTCACTGACACCCGCCAGATCGCCTGTCTCTACTAATATAACGCATCTTTCAAAAAATTATTGCAACTTTTCAAAAAATTATTTCAAATTTAAATTTTAATTCGGAATGGACAAGGGACAGGGACAAGAATGGACTCGATGGACTGAATGGACAGGAATGGACAAGATGAAATGGACAATGGACAGGGACAAGCGATCTGACTGATCGTCCGTGTTTAGTCTGTGTTTAGTCCGTGTGGATGTCATACCATTCAGTGGGAAGACTGTGTTCGCTGCAATCATCCAGGTTGAGGATGGTGGTTGTTTGCAGGCATTGTTTTAGCAGGCTGGCGACTGGGAGCAAGCTTTCCTGCTGAAGGATTTTTTCGAGTGTCGTTCTGGTTGCCGGATCTGGTGGTGCGAATACGGTGCAGCTGTCCGGCACATTTTCACTGGAGATGTGCCATGTGCCGATTTTTTCCGCCAGGGCCATGGTGTCATGTTTATCTGCAGTAATCAGGGGGCGGAGGAGTAGCATTTCTGTTGCAGCATTGATTACCGCCAGGTTTTCAAGGGTCTGACTGGCGACCTGGCCGAGATTGTCGCCAGTTACCAGCGCCTGCGCCCTGACGTAGCCAGCGACATGTTCTGCAAGGCGCAGCATGAAGCGGCGATAAAGGATGGTGCGAAAACGGCTGTAACAGGCATCGCGGATAGCTTTTTGCGCCGGCAGTAGATTGATAGCCAGCAGCTTGCCAGATGCTTGAAAGTCATTCAGACGTCGTACCAGAGCGCAGACTTTGGTCAGCGCCGCCGGTGGCGTAAACGGGCTGCTGTGAAAAGTCAGAAAATCCATGCAACAACCCCGCCGCAACATCTGATAACAGGCCACTGGCGAATCAAAACCACCGGAAAGAAGCCCTAAAACGCGACCGGCAGTGCCACTGGGCAGCCCGCCAGGCCCCGCGATGCGTTCGAATGAAACAAAAGCCATATTTCTACGGATTTCAAGCTCGATGAGCAAATTGGCATGTCGCAGATCAATCGTCAAATCCGGAAAACGCTGGTGCAGACGCGCTGCAAAATGAATTTCCACTTCTTCGCAGGTCATCGGAAAGGACTTGTCACTGCGTCTCGAGCGCATGGCATAGGTGGGCGGCAAGGCATCGGGGTGCTTCTGAAACGCTTGGTAAAGTGCCGGAAAATGGGCGTCAATGACTTGTTCGATCGCGGCAAGCTCAGGCTCGACGTAAAAACCAGGCGAAACAGAAGCCAGACCGGAAAGCAGCGGAATCTCACGGCGCAATAAAGCCAGATCAGCCGCAGTAAATGTAGTTTTGGGAGCGTCCGGCAGAATGAAAATGCGCCCGCGATCATTGGTAAAGGTTAGGTTGCCTAACGGTGCCAGACGGCGTTTCAGATTGCTTCGAAGGCGTTCTTCAAAGACAAAGCGGTTGCGACCCTTGGTGCCGATCTCGTTGTATCGGCAAAGGATGGCATTGTACGGAAAAAAAGGTTGCCAGGAAAAGTTCATAAGGTGCAGGGGGCAGGGGGCAGGGGGCAGGGTGCAG
>JAPXLT010000067.1:0-17896 GCA_033809415.1 Lentisphaeria bacterium | reverse complement strand
CTTATAGAATTGCTTGTAGTCATCGCGATTATCGCCATTCTTGCAGCGATGTTGCTGCCAGCCTTGAGTAAGGCGCGCAAGCGGGCTCAGACGATGACCTGCCTTGGGAATCAGAAGCAGATCATGTTCGCTTTTCATCTCTATTCTTCAGAGAATGACGATTGGCTTTGCCCGACACAGCAGCCGCCCAAGACACCATGGACAACGCGCATCTATAATATCCTAAACAGTTCCTATACTACCTATAACATTCTCGATGGCACTTGGAACAAAAAACTGGGTTTTGCCAAATGCCCGTCAGAACCGGTGTTGCTGGGTTCCAGCAGCGCGACGTCCTTTATTTTCGGGCATTATCTAGGGAATGCCCAGACGTTAGGATATTATGACAATTCCAACGTCTTGAAATATCCCTGCCGTCTGCTTTCAAGAATCCGCCAGCCGACGCGGGCCATTGTCTGTGCCGACAGCAAACGCCAGGATCATTATATGATGAGCGATTCTCCGACAGCCTATATTTCTTACCGACATGAAAATGCTTCCCAGGCCGTTTTCAGTTATGTCGATGGACATTCCGGAGTATTGAAATATGCAGAGGTCTACCCGGTTCGCTATTCAATCCTGACCTGGGGGATTCAATAAATGATAAGAAATTGGTTTTGTTTGTTATTGGTTGCCTACTGTCTGGTTTGCAGCGCAAAGGAGTTGCCGCTGGCTGTAAAAACCTCTGATTGCCTGAATATGGATGGAAGGCTGGATGAACCAGCTTGGCAGAATGCACTTGCATTTTTGGAATTCTTCCGCCATAAAACACATACCCCGGGATTTCCAGCCAGTGCCCGCCTGCTTTTTGATGACGATCATTTATATATCGGTTTTCACTGCCCGTTTCCACCCGGTAAAAACGCCCTCGTGCACGGCTTGGCAAATATCTGGATCGAGGATCATGTAGAAGTCATGGTCGATGCCAACCGCACCGGGGACCGCTATTATCATTTTGCTGTTAATGTTGACGGAAAAGTATTTTCCTCTCGCAGAGGGCAAGGCGGCATTGTCAGAGAAAACGTTATCATTAAGGGAGCGAGTGCAGGAGTTTTCCATGGCTCGGACTTCTGGAGCACAGAAATAAAAATCCCGCTAGCGATCCTGGATATTGGAGTCGAGGGCAATACCTGGGGCTTCAATTTTGCCTATGGTATCCGCCAGCCTGATGAAGACGCCAGCATCATCCCCGGCGGCGTTTTTCACAATGCAGCGGCTTTTCTGCCAGTGGGCGGTTTCAAGGTCGGGGCGGCAGAGCGCTTTGCCTGGAGCCTTGATCTGCTTGCTGCCGAAGGAACGCCCGCGCCAGAGGGGATGTTGCAGGTTGCCGGCAAAGTGGCGCTGACCAATCGCTCACCAAAGCCAAGAACTTGCAAAGTGGATTTTCAGATTGCCGACCGTCTTTCAACAGCAGTCAACGTCACTTTACAACCTGGAGAGCGACAGGAAGTGAACTGTCCACCAATCGTCATTTCACCGGAGCAAGCCGGCTCTGCCAGGATCAGTATTCTGGATGCTCAAACCCGTCAGCCTCTTTGCTGGCGTGATCAGCTAACGCAAATCGCCATCCGGAATCTGGAAGTCAGAGTCGTAGCACCGCATTATAACAACACCATTTTTGCCAGTCAAAAACTCGATGAAGTAATTTTGCAACTGCACAGCCGCGTATATGGCGCCGCTGAATTCCTTGTCAGCATCCGAAATATGGCTGGCGTAATCCTCCAAGAAAAGAAACTCCAGTCACCGGAGAAGGTGGCTTTTCCAGCAAGTGCCTTGCCAGAGGAGCGCATGCAAGTGGTTGCAGAAGCATTTGATGCAAAAGGACAACGCCTCGATATCAGCACTGTTCCCCTGCGAAAATTATCCTATCGCCCGGGAGAAGTCTGGCGTGACGAACAGGGCTTCTGGAGACGAGACCAGCAACGAATCTGGTTGATTGCGGAGTGGGGAGACGGTACCACCCCCAATCTGAATGCCGCATTCTACAAACGGGAAGGCCTGCTCTATGTTGATCCTTTGCATGCCTGGGAATACCCGGAACGGACAAAAATCCGCAATTCTGGGAGAATCGATGCGGAAGCGGAGGCGTTGATCCGCAGCCATACTGCCCGCAAAATGTTCAATCCAGACTTGTTTGCCTGGTTCATTGTGGATGAGCCGGATTGCAAGGGGTTCACACCGGACTTTCTGAAACAATTTTGCCAGGTTCTACGGGATGAGGACCCTTGGCATCCGCAGGTCATCGGAACTTACAGCCGGGGGTTGGAGTATTTCGGAACTGCTGAGATCAATATGATGCATGCCTATCCTTCTGTTGATAAAAAACGGCATCGGGCGAATTTTGGCAAAGTCGTCTCGTATCTCGATGATTTCAAGGCCGCTGCGGCCAGGAACCCGGAAGCACCTTCGCTGATGTATTTCACGCCGGGCTATAACAATGGCGACTGTGGCTCCAAAAACAGCCGCATTTATCATTTCGATGAAACGCGTACGGAAAATCTAATGGCCATAACCATGGGATCACGCGGGAGCCTCTTTTATGTCTGGACGGCGGCGCAGTACCCCGAATCCTATATCGGTCATGCGGAATGGAGCAAAGAGTTGCGGGTACTCGAACCGGTACTTCTTGCTGATGATGCAAAAACCGATGACATGAAAGTCGACAATCCCAATATTCGCTTTCAAGTCAAGAAAGTCGGCACTGAGATTTGGCTTTTTGCCTTTGGTGCTTCCGCTAATGAGGAAAAAGCCAACTTTGTCATTCCGGAACTGGGAGGGCGTAGCCTGCAGGTGTTCCGCGAAGACCGTACCATTTCAGTTGAAGATGGTCGTTTTTCCGATACGTTCACCAACTTTGACGCACGCATTTACAGTACAGATATGCGAACATTCGCGTTGCGCAGTCTCGCGGAGGTCGAAAGTGAAATTGCTGCGGTTCATCGGCAACGACGTAAAGTTGGCAATCTGGCTTATCAACGATATGAAGAAGACTCGCTGACAGTCACTGCTTCCAGCAATCGTTTTGCTTCGTCTCGTAATGCAAACAATTGTCTGTGGCATGTCACGGACGGTTTGACAACGGGTATTCCCGCTGTCAGAGCGCATGGTAAAGCCGGCGTACTTACCTGGTGGGATAAAACTCCGGGACAACTCCCCGACTGGCTGGAAATTACTTTTCGCCAAGACGTCAACGTCGGGCGGGCAGTCGTCTATCCAGCCAACCAGTCTCTCCGCGACTATCAACTTCAGGTTTGGGCGGATAATGCTTGGCAATGTGTCGGCAAAGTGCATGATGCGCAGGGCAAGAGGCAGGAAATCACCTTTCCCAGCATCCAAACGCAGCGTGTTCGCTTGGTGGTGACTGCCAACAATGGCCCGGATACCATCTTGCATGAAATCGAACTCTACGAAAAATAAGGGGCGACACAGGGCGTTTTCATTCATTTTCATGGGCATGGACAAGAATGGACATTCATGGACGGAATGGACACGATGGACTTTCCGTTTGATGGACGAATGGACAGGTTCAAGGACGTCACCTGCTGTACGTGTCCATTCTGTCCATTTGTGTCCATGATGTCCATTGTGTCCATCGTGTCCCTGTCCATTAAAAAACGAGACATTTCCCGATGTGATTGGGAGGATGAAAACGCCCTGGTGATTGAATATCCTGAGTAGCAGAAAGGAATGTTGAGATGCCAAAATTTCTGATATTGCTGATAAGTCTGGCAGGACTGTTATTGGCAGACGAGGCTGTCATTGCGTCATTCGATCTGCCGCTGGATGAATCTGCCGGACGGCTTCTGCGCAATCGCGGCAGTGTGAAGATTGAAGGGAAGATCGCCAATCCGGAACGGGTTTTCCGGGCACCAGGGCGAAAAAACGGTTTGACAGCACTGCGTTTCCGGAAGTCACCGGAGGGGGCTGATCCAATGAACCGCAAGCATGGTTGCGTCATAATTCATGCCACGAAACAGGATTTTGACTTTTCTGGCCCGTTCACCATCAGCCTGTGGGCGCGTCCCGATGCTGACCTCAAACGGGATGCACGCTACGTCCTTTTCTCGACTTTCAGTGGAGACCACGGCAACGGCATCCAGTTGAGCTACGCTTGGAATGCCTTCCGATGTGATTGCGGAAGCAAAGCGAAACCAGCTTCGTTGGCTGTCAATTATCGGAATAATCCTCTGGAATTTGGCGTCTGGAACCATTTCTGTGCTGTCTACGATGGCAGTATTCTGCGCTTATATCTGAACGGCATCCCCTCAGATGTGCTGGAAGTCAAAATTCAGCCGGCTTCCTCCTACTTCTCGGTCGGCGCCTTTCTGGGAGGCTACGCATACCCATTTTACGGTGAAATTGCCAGCCTGAAAATCTATCCCGCAGCCCTGACGGCAAAACAAATTATCCACGAATATCGAAACGAATAAACTTGGCGTGGACTGTCGCCCATAACCCATTTTTTAACCACGAAAAGACACGAAAATTTTTTCGTGTCTTTTCGTGTCTTTTCGTTGTTAAAAATCCCCCGGCTTGTTTTTCGGTCTTAGGGGTTTATATTCATTAGAATTACTTGCGTGGAACGCCCCCGGATTTTACTTTCCGTGAGGGCTGGGATTTAGAAAACAGAGTGGAGATTTCAGCATTATGGCTGACGAATTACAGGCGTTGTTGAATAAGATTGACGAAGAGGGTCTGAAGAAGACGGCGGCCAAGCGGGCTGTGATGTTGTCGCAGGCTCAAACAGAGGCTGACGGCATTCTCGATGAAGCCCGCGAACAGGCTGAAAAAATCGTGTCGGATGCGCGTCGTGAAGCGCAGCTCATCGAGCAGAATTCGGAGCAGGCGCTTCGTCAGGCGGCTCGGAATGTGCTTCTTGGCTTGCGTTCTGAACTCGAGAAGCGGGTTTGCCTGGCGGTTGGGAATCTGCTGAAAGATGGTTTGTCGGCGAAGGACCTTGCCGGGATCATCGGCAGTCTGTGCACTTCCTATTTGAAGGAGCATGGGGAGCAGGACAACTTGGAAGTATTGCTCGAACCCGGTCAGTTTGCCGAGCTGGAAGGTGCCGTCAAGGCCAGCCTGGCAGCGGATTTGCGGAAGCAATGTTCGCTTGCTCCTGCGAAGGCTCTCAGCGGTGGCTTCAAACTGGTATTCAAAGGCAGTGATGTCCTGTATGATTTCAGCGATCAGGCCCTGGCTGAAGCAATAGCCGCCCACCTCAGCCCCAAAATCGCCGGCATCCTTACCGAAGACCTCTGATGCGGTGTTTCCTTGACGTTTTTTCCTAGGGGTTGATTCATGGCCTCCGATCTCTTTTATTTTATCAGCTCGCTGCCCTTTCTACACTTCGGCGAAAAGGCACCAATGACTTACGGGACTTTTCTGAGCCGCAGCATGGATATCTTGTCGGAACAGGAAGTCGCCGTGCTGGACTCATTGCAACTTTGTCCGCCGCCGCAGGCTGTGTATGCATATCCGGTGATCGAGCAATGGTATTCCGGGGAGACATATCTACGCAATCTGGTTGCCGCTCATCGCGCCCGCAGCCGTAAATTGGATGTTGACCACTGGCAGCGGGAGAGTTCGGAATATTCCGCTTGGCTGGTCAGGCGTATCGAGGAAATCATGATCTTGCCGAATGCCTGGGAAAAAGAACAGGCGCTTGATTTGATACGCTGGCAGCGACTCGATGAACTGGGGATAGGGCACACGTTCGATTTTCCGGCGCTGATCGTCTACGCCCTGCGTTTGCTGATTCTGGATAAGCGGCAGCGTCGTGACAGCGAGGCCGGCAGCAGGTTTGCAGCTGAACTAGTGGAAGCGGGATTGGAGCAGGCGGCAAAACAGCGCATCAATGTGGAATAAAAAAGATTTTTTAACAACAAAAAGCACGAAAAGGCACGAAATTTTTTTATAGGGTTGCTGCTTTGGCGGATGGTGGTGCACGCGGTTTAAAAGTAGCGCAACCGTCCCGGTTGTGATGTGCAGGTTGCCTGGATCGGTTGGACTAGCGATGTTGGAATTAGCCCTGAGGGCATGACATAAGAGCCTGAAGCAATATCGGATTGACGAAATGAGTGAAACAATGTTAAGTGGAAAAGTCACCGGTGTAAACGGTAACATGGTCAGTGTCGCTTTTGACGAGCGCGTGATCCAGAACGAAGTGGCATACGTAGTCACCGGTGATGGCGAACGCCTGAAGAGCGAAGTCATCCGCGTGCGCGGACGCGAGGCGGACTTGCAGGTCTTCGAAAATACCAATGGCGTCAAAGTCGGCGACAAGGTCGAGTTTTCCGGTGAATTGCTATCCGTCGAACTGGGGCCTGGCCTGTTGACACAGGTCTATGACGGCTTGCAGAATCCTCTGCCGGAACTGGCAGAGAGAGCAGGATATTTCCTGAAACGCGGACTCTATGTCTATCCGCTCGACCGCGAAAAAACATGGGATTTCACACCGACAGCCGAGGTCGGCGCGACGCTTCAGGCCGGCGACGGAATCGGTACCGTGCCGGAAGGAATTTTCAAGCACAAGATCATGCTGCCTTTTGCCTGGCAGGGGGATTGGAAGCTGACCTGGCTGATCGAGGCGGGTTCGTATACCATTGACACGATAGTTGCAAAAGCCAGCAACGGGCAGGAGGAACGCGAAATCAGCATGGTGCAGACCTGGCCGGTGAAAGTGCCGATTTCCTGCTACCAGGAAAAGCTGCTGCCAGTCGAGCCGCTGGTGACTCAGGTGCGAGTCATTGATACGTTCTTTCCGGTTGCCAAAGGAGGTTCCTTTTGTACCCCGGGACCATTTGGTGCCGGCAAGACGGTTTTGCAGCATGCACTTTCGCAGCGTTCCGAAGTCGATGTGGTGATTGTAGCGGCCTGTGGCGAGCGCGCCGGCGAAGTCGTGGAAATTTTGCGGGAATTCCCGCGACTGCCGGACCCGCGCACCGGGCGCATGCTGATTGACCGTACGATTATCATCTGCAATACCAGCTCGATGCCGGTGGCAGCCCGTGAAGCATCCATCTATACTAGCGTGACACTCGCGGAATACTATCGTCAGATGGGCTTGCATGTCCTGCTGCTGGCGGATTCGACTTCACGTTGGGCGCAGGCATTGCGCGAAGTCTCCGGACGCCTCGAGGAAATTCCTGGCGAAGAGGCCTTCCCCGCCTATCTCGAGTCCCTGGTCGCCGGATTTTATGAGCGTGCAGGCCTGGTGAAGCTGCATGATGGCGCAACTGGTTCGATCACCATCTGCGGTGCGGTCAGCCCCGCCGGTGGAAATTTTGAAGAGCCGGTGACGCAATCGACGCTGAAAGTGGTTGGTTCCTTCCTGGCGTTGTCGCGTGACCGTGCCAACGCCCGCCGTTATCCGGCCATCCATCCCCTCGAAAGCTGGAGCAAATACAAGAGTTTGGTGCCGGAGGAGCTGATCAAAAAGGCCCGCCGCCTGCTGCGCGACGGCAATGAAGTCAACCAGATGATGAAAGTCGTCGGCGAAGAGGGCACTCCGATCTCTGATTTTGTCGTCTATCTGAAGAGTGAGTTCGTCGATGCGGTTTATCTGCAGCAGAATACCTTTGACGAAGTTGACAGCGCCTGCGGCGCCGAACGCCAGATCAAAGTCTTCGAAAAACTGGTGCAGGTGCTCGATAAAAAATTTAATTTTTCCGATAAAGATGAGGCGCGATCCTACTTCCAGCATCTCAGGCAGCATTTCATTGATTGGAATTATGCCCCCTGGCAATCGGAGAAATTTCAGCAGCTGGAAGGGCGCATCGATAGTGCTTTGCGGAAGAAAACGGGTTCGCTCGAAGCAGGATTTTAAACATAAAGGTGTAAGTCAGGGATGAGAAAAATATATCATCGCATCATACAGATCAGCGGCAACGTAATCACCATCGAGGCTGAAAATGTCGCCAATGGCGAACTGGCGGAAGTGCGCAGTGCCCGTGGCGTATCGCTGGCGCAGGTGATCCGGCTGAATCAGAACCGCGTCTCCCTGCAAGTCTTTGCCGGCAGCCGCGGAATCGCCACCGACAGCGAAGTGCGCTTCCTCGGACGCCCGATGCGCCTCTCCGGCAGCGAAGCACTGCTTGGCCGGATTTTCACCGGCAATGGCACCCCGCGTGACAATGGCGTGGAACTCACCGAGAACATGATTGACATCGGAGGTCCCTCGGTCAATCCGGCCAATCGCATCATTCCGCGCAACATGATCCGCACAGGGGTGCCGATGATTGACGTTTTCAACACCCTGGTCGAAAGCCAGAAGCTGCCGATTTTTTCAGTTGCCGGTGAACCCTACAACCAACTGCTGGCCCGCATTGCCATGCAGGCTGAAGTCGATATTATCGTTCTCGGCGGCATGGGGCTGAAATACGACGATTACCTCTTTTTCCGAAACACGCTCGATGCGCATGGAGCTTTGTCCCGCACGGTGATGTTCGTGCATACCGCATCGGATCCGACGGTCGAATGCCTCCTGGTGCCGGACCTTTCACTGGCCGCTGCGGAATACTTTGCCACGGAGCATAACAAACGCGTCTTGGTGCTGCTGACCGATATGACCAACTTCTGCGATTCGCTGAAGGAGATCGCCATTACCATGGAGCAGATTCCGTCGAACCGCGGTTATCCCGGGGATTTGTACAGTCAGCTGGCCGCCCGATATGAGAAGGCGGTGGATTTTGAGAAGGCCGGCTCGATCACCATTCTGGCCGTGACGACAATGCCTGGTGATGACGTGACGCATCCGGTTCCGGACAATACCGGCTACATCACCGAAGGGCAGTTTTATCTGGTCAATGGCCGCATCGAGCCGTTTGGTTCGCTGAGCCGTTTGAAGCAGCAGGTGAACAGCAGAACCCGGGATGATCATCGCACCGTCATGGATACGATGATCCGCCTTTATGCCGAATACAAGGAAGCACTCGAGAAACAGTCGATGGGGTTCCGCATGAGTGAATGGGATCAGAAACTGCTCAAATATGGCGCCATGTTCGAAGCGCGAATGATGGACCTGAGCGTGAATATCCCACTCGAGGAAGCGCTCGATCTGGGCTGGAAAACCTTGGGGGAATGCTTTGACCCCTCCGAGACCGGTATCAAAACCGAGATGATCCAGAAGTACTGGCCCGGTGAAAAATAGTTTTTAACAACGAAAAGCACGAAAAGGCACGAAAATTTGTAGGGGTTGTTGCTTCGACGGATGGGATGGCACAGGGTGGACTAACCCCACAATCTATTTTTTGTCCACGGAAAACACTGAAAGCGCGGAAAATTTTTAGGGTTTGTCGCTTCGACGGATGAGATTGCATGTGGTTTAAAAGTAGTGTAACCGTACCGGTTGTGATTGATGTTTGCCCTCCCACGCCCGAACGCTCCCATCCGCAAGGGACAGGATGCAGATTGGTTGGATCAAACGGATCGGGGATGTTGGAATAAGCCCTGAAGGGGCGTGACATACCAGCCCAGGGCAACGCCCTGGGTTAGGAACCCACACATCCGATAAGCCCTGAAAGGGCGCGACATAATCCCTATCCAAAATCATTTTACATCTGGTGTTCAGCACGAAAAGGCACGAAAATTTGTAGGGTTTGTTGATGGCGAAAGTCAAATTAACCAAGAATGAGTTGAAGATTCAGCGGGATGCGTTGAAACGTTTCGAACGCTATCTGCCGACGCTGCAACTCAAGAAGCAGCAGCTCCAGGTCGAGGTCAGCATGATTCGTGAGGCGTTGGCGGACTTGGATCGGCAGTTGCAGGAGGAAGTCTCTCGCAATCAGCAGAATCTGGCTTTGTTTTCCGATCCGGATGCAGGGCAGCTTCGGGACTTGCTGGAAATCACACAATGGGAAGTCAGCCAGCATAACGTGGCCGGTACGGATGTCCCGGTTTTTCGGTCGCTGACCTTTGCGGATGTCGAATATGATCTTTTTGCGACTCCACTCTGGTTCGATGACGCTCTCGAGATCCTGAAAAAGCAGCTCGAATTGCGTTTGCGCCGGACGTTGGCCGAGGAGCAGCTCGAGTTGCTGGAACAGGAATTGCGCATTGTCACGCAACGGGTCAACCTCTTTGAAAAGGTGAAAATTCCGGAATCCAAAGAGAATATCCGCCGCATCAACATCTACATCGGCGACCAGCAGACCAACTCGGTCGGACGTTCGAAGATCGCCAAGAAGAAATGTGAACTACGCGAAGCAGCTCTGGCGTAACTGCGCCTGGCTGATTATCTTAGGAGAGTTTTTCCTTGATTGAGAAGATGCAAAAAATCACTCTGGTCTGCCTCTCGAGCGAACGGGAATCCGCCGTTGCCGCGTTGCAGCGCTTGGGGGTGTTTCATGTGGTGCCGGTAACGGAACCTGTCTCAGAGGAATTGAATGAACTTGCTCGGCAGACGGCGGACCTCGAACGGGTGCTGAATACCTTTGCCGACCTGAAAGTCAAACCGGAAACAGCCCTGTCAGAGAAAAATCCATCGGAAACTCTGACGAAGATCGTTGATATGCTTGCTCGGCAGAAGGCCATTGCCGACCGGTTGACCGCTGTGCTGCCGGCTATCGAGCAACTCGAACCCTGGGGCGAGTTTTCCGAAGAGACACTGCAACGACTCGAAGAACGCGGCTGGCATACGGCACTGTGCAGCTGCCCGGATGGATCGCTGCCCGAACTGCCGGAAAACGCTTTTTGCCAAGTCATCAAAAAGGTACATGGAAATATTCTTTTCCTAGTGGTGACAACTGAGCCGATTGCAGAACTGAATCTGCCCCTGGTAAATTTCCCCCAGGGGCGTGACCTTGCAGCATTGCGGCATGAATTGCGGCAACTGCGGCAGGAACAGGCTCAGCTGCAGGATGATCTGGAAACCATGGCCGTGCAGCAAACAGCAACGCTGCAAAAATTTGCAGAGGCGTTGAACGACAAGACGGCATTTGCCAAAGCACGTGACGGGATGGGGCTGGCAGGCGAGGAATTGGCCTATCTGTCCGGCTTTGTGCCGCAGGAGAAGCTTCCGGAACTGCTGCAGACCGCACGCCTCGAGGGCTGGGGGGTGCGCCATGAGGAAGCTGCTCTTGATGACGAGGACGTTCCGACCAAGTTGCGCATTCCGAAACGTTTTCGCATGGCGCAGCTGATTTTTGATTTTGTCGGGGTTTTGCCGGGTTACAACGAGGTCGATGTCAGTGTTCCGATACTGATTTTCCTTTCCATTTTTTGTGGGATGCTGGTCGGGGATGCCGGCTATGGACTGCTCTTTTTTGGTACGGGCTGCGTACTCTGGTTCCAAAACCGGCACGCTGAACAGAAAAAGCGGGAGGCGATTATGCTTCTGCTGCTGATGAGCACCTGCATCCTGACGTATGGCGCACTGACAGGAACCTGGTTCGGTTTGCCTGCCGAGCGCCTGCCCCTGATTCTCCGGGGAATTCCTTGGTTCCGGGATGATGTCAACAGCAACCATGTCAAACTGCTCGGCTTTTTCATCGGTGCGTTCCATTTGTCCATGGCTCGGGTCTGGGCTGCCATCATCAGCGGCAGCGTGCGCTCGAGTCTGGGAAATATCGGCTGGGCGCTTTTCCTCTGGGGCAACTTCTTCACCGTCAAGATGTTGCTGGTTTCCGGCGGTACCTTGCCTACTGTGGCAAAGGTGCTTTATGTCGCCGGAACGGTCTTGATCTTGACCTGTTCAGTCAACTGGCTTGATATGGGCGATGTCATTTACACCCCGTTTAATTTTATCAACAGCCTGGTGGATGTCTTGTCCTATATCCGGCTGTATGCAGTCGGTTTGTCCAGTTTTTTCATTGCCGATAGTTTCAATTCGATGAGTGCCATGGTCTGGAAGAGTTCACCATGGATGATACCGCTTGCCCTGATCATCATCTTTGCTGGGCACGCTCTGAATATCGCGCTGGCATGCATGGGCGTGCTGGTGCATGGCATCCGCCTCAACACCCTCGAATTTTCCGGCCATATCGGCTTGAGCTGGAGCGGTAAGCCCTACCAGCCGCTGAAAACCGCCGCCAATGGCGATTGATTTCCTGTAAGACGTCAGTAACTCGGATAGGCGAGGATTTCTTTTTGAACCACGAAATGCACGAAAGGACACGAAAAAATTTCATGGAAGTGGTTTTTCTGTGCGAGTGCGTCGTGCTTGCCATGAAATTTTTTCGTGTCCATTAGTGTTTTTCGTTGTAAAACAAGCCCCTATTACCCAGTTTCACTGATACCTTACGATTTCTTTTTATCAAACCAAACCCAAACAAAAAATCAGGAGAACGAATATGACTGAATCCATGCAACAGGCTCTCGTTTATTTTGGCGCTTTTACAACCTTCGGCCTGTCTGCCGCAGGTTCCGCCTATGGTTGCGGCGTGGCAGCCGCTTCCGCCATTGGCAGCTGGAAGAAATGCTATGCGCAGAACAAAAACGCACCGTTTCAGCTGTCGATTCTGACCGGTGTGCCGATGTCACAGACCATCTACGGCATGATCCTGATGGGGTCCGTTCTGACTGTCCAACCGACATACTGGCTGGTCGCATTGCTGGTCGGCGTCTTGGGCGGCTTCGGCATCGGGTATTCCGCCGCCTACCAGGGCAGGGCTGCCGCAGGCGCCTGCGATGCCCTCGCGGAAACCGGGAAAGGCTTCGTTAATTACCTGATCGCACTGGGTATCATCGAGACCATCGCCATCTTCGTGCTGGCTTTCGCAATGATGTTCATGGGTAATGCCGGCATACTCAAGTAATCACATTGCCCAGCAATTTTTTTACCACGAAAGACACAAAACGAAATCTGCAATTGTCGGCTGACTTTAGGAATTATGCTATGACAGAATTGGAACAGGAATTATTGGCTGCTTTGGCGCAGGCGCAGGAAGCCTTGGCGGGAGTGAAGGATGCTGCCGGACTCGAGGAGGTGCGGGCGCGTTTCCTTGGACGCAAAGGGCTGCTGCCGGCTCTGATGGCAAAACTGGGTCAGGTGCCTGCGGCGGATAAACCGGCCGTTGGCAAGACCCTGAATTCCGTCAAGCAGCAGATGCAGCAGGCTTTCGAGGAAAAAGCGGCTTTTCTGCAGAAGGCATCCGCCGTGCAGAGTGCGCTGGATGTCACGCTGCCAGGGCGCAAGCGTCCGCTCGGGCACAAGCATCCGATCACCCAGGTGATGGATGATGCCGTGGCCATTTTCCGCAGAATGGGCTTCATCGTTGCCGATGGTCCGGAAGTCGAGACGGTCTGGAACAATTTTGACGCGCTGAATTCGCCACAGGATCATCCCTCACGCACACCGGAGGATACCTTTTACTTCGGTCTCGAGGGGGACAACTGGCTGAACTCCGAAACGCTGCTTCTGCGCACGCATACTTCCTCGGTGCAAATTCGTGCGATGCTGGGGAAAAAACAGCCGCCGGTCCGGATCATTTGTCCCGGGCGCTGTTACCGACGAGATACGCCGGATGCGACACACGGCATGAGCTTCCACCAGATCGAAGGACTCTATGTTGACCGCAATGTCTCCCTGGCGGATTTAAAAGGGGTCATGGCGCAATATGCGCGCGAGATGTTCGGGAAAAATGTCAAGGTACGTCTGCGCCCGCATTATTTCCCATTCACCGAGCCGAGCGTCGAGTGTGATGCGTCCTGCATGATCTGCGACGGCGTGGGCTGCCGTGTCTGCAAAGGTTCCGGTTGGATCGAGCTCGCCGGCGCCGGCATGGTAGATCCGGCGGTGTTCCGGAATGTCGGTTACGATCCCGAGACGACGACGGGCTATGCTTTTGGCATGGGGCTCGAGCGCACTGCCATGATCCGCTATGCGATCAATGACCTGCGCCTGCTTTATGATAATGATCTGCGTTTCCTGCAACAATTCTGAAAGTGTCTGATTGGCTCGTGTTTTACCAACAAGGAGGTATCTCATGTCTAGAACTAGAAAACTCGATGCTGGAAGTGTCTGTCTGAATCATCCGGATGTCCCTGCCGTGGCGCATTGCGCGACCTGCCGCAAACCGATTTGCGCAGAATGCGCGAAAACCGCTGAGGGGATCACCTGCTGCTCGAATGCCTGCCTGCAAAATGCCCTCGATTCTGGTATTGTCGTAGGCGACATCATGGCGCGCAAGAAGAAAAGCGGTCTCAAGCGTATGGTCCGCAACCTGATTACCCTTCTGATCATTCTGGTGCTGGCCTGGTTTGCTTATCAGCACCGCGACCGCCTCATGGACTTGTTCCGCAAAGGCAAGGCCAAAACCGAGCAAGTCAGCCAGGAAGCCGTTGGTCAGATAAAGACCAAAACAGACAACTACAAGAAAGAACTTGATGCAAACGACGCCAGACGTCGAGCCGCCAGAGATAAAAAATACGGCTTCGATGAATAAAATTTTTTTTTGTCCACGGAAAGCACGGAAAGTGCGGAAAATTTTATTGGGGTTGCTGCTTCGGGCTATGTCGGCGAAAAACACAGGAATTGGCGGTACCTTAAAAGGGTTGCGTGTCAATGACTTGGAAATTTCTTTCCAGAAAAATCTTTCTGAAAAAACAAGAAGTTCGAAGAGTAGTACGAAAAAATTTCATGGAAGTGGCTTTGTCTGCGGGAATGCTTCGTGCTTCCCATGAAATTTTTTCGTGCCCTTCAGTGTCTTTATTGTAAAAAATTGTCACTCCAGCTTCTTTTGGCTGGCTTTTCCCTATTTGTCAGTGACGTATGAATAATGAATTAATATGACCAGGTGCCACACTGAAATGCTTTATGATGACCTGGGGGAGTCCATGCGGACGCCCGACCACCCCGAGCTTTGCCTTGCCTGGGAGCAGGGAGTCAATCTCTGGGCGGAAGAAGCTTTTCGGCGGATGAATACCGATGAGAGCAAGGTTCGCAACTATGAACTGCCGCCTTTGCCGGATACCCTCGAGGAATGGGAAAAGCAGCGCCCGGAAGTCTTGCAGCAGTTCGAGGAATGCATGTACGGTCAAGTGCCCCCGCCGCCTGACATGCTGGAACTGAAGTTGCTGGCCGAAAATCCGGAAGCTCTGGGTGGACTTGCTATCCGCCGCGAATATCGCATCTTCTGCCGGATGAACAACGGCAGAAGCTTTGACTTTGACATGATGCTTTATGTGCCGAAAAATGCCAAAATCCCACCACCAACTTTCATCATCCTGAATTTCATGGGCAATCAGACTGGGCCGGACCCCGATATCCGGTCCACACGTGCTCCTGGAGACACATTGCCAAACCGCTGGCATACGGTAGGTGTCAACGCCCAAGCTCGGAATACGATGGTGGACTGCTTCAGCGCAGCAGTCAAGCGGGGATATGCCATCGCCACCGCCTGTTACGGAGAAATCTTTCCCGACAACCTGGATGGTTTCCGGAAAAGCATATTCCGGCTGTTTCATGATGATCTGCGCCCGGACTGCGAAGTGTCGCTGACGGAGGTCAAGGCGGGACATCGCCGGACTATTGGTGCGATTAGCGCTTGGGCCTGGGGATATTCCCGGATAGCGGATGCCCTGGAGACGATTGATCTTGTGGATGCCTCGAAGCTGGCGATTGTCGGTCACAGCCGTCTGGGCAAGGCTGCCTTGTGGGCGGGCGCCAACGATACGCGCTTCAAATTAGTCGCCTCGAACAACTCCGGAAACGGCGGTGCTGCACTTTCCCGCCGCAATTTCGGCGAAACACTGAGCATGTTGTGGATGATCCGAAGCAACTGGTTCTGCGACCGGATGGTTCGTTATGCTGGGTATGAGGATGAGCTTCCTATTGATCAGCATCAACTTCTTGCACTCATTGCACCTCGCGCATTGTGCGTGGCAAGTTCCTCGAGAGATGTCACCGCCGATCCACGTGGTGAGTTTCTTGCCACGCTGAATGCCTCGAAAGCCTGGCGCTTGTATGGCTTTGAAGGACTTCAAGTCGAGGAAATGCCGCCGGAAAACAAAGTCGTCGGTGACCAAGTCCGGTACTTTGTGAAAATTGGCAAGCATTCTTTGACCTTGTATGACTGGGAGCAATATTTCAATTTTGCCGATGATTTGTTTGGAGTACTAACGGAGAAATGACTATGCAACGGATTTGGCGGTATTACAAAGCACCTTATAATCACAACCCGGACCTGGAATGTTCGAAGACCATCGAAACGGCTTGGTGTGACCAGCTCTATACAGATGAAATTCTAACCGATATCGCCGGAAATGGTTTCAACGGCATCTGGCTGGACGCGCATCTTTATGATCTGGTAAGACATTCGGAATTTCCGGAGTTCGGGCTTTTTGCCGAGCAGCATATCGAGGCTCTGTCCCGCTTGATTGACAAGGCGGCGAAACATGGCATCAAAGTCTGGCTGTGCATGCAGCCTGGGCGGGGAGTCAGTGAAAATGACCACGCCTTTTGGGAAAAGCATTCGGATATAGCCGGTACGCGGCACCCAATCCATACGAAAAGCTGGGGGGCAAAAGGCGATAAGGAGTATACCGAGATTATTTCGCTCTGCACCTCGACTGCACCGGTGAAACGCTATCTCGAGGAAGCTTTCGCGGAGCTTGGCAAATGCCTGCCTGGTCTGGGAGGCTGCATCCTGATAACTGCGTCGGAATTTCCGGCGCATTGCTTCACATTCCGCCAGTCGGCGGAGAAGACGTGTCCCCGCTGCGAAGCCCGCGGGATAGTCAATGTCATTTCTGAAGTCGTTACCTTGGCCGCTCAAGGGCTTCGGAGCACCAATCCACAAGCGGAGATTATTGCCTGGGATTGGGGCTGGGGCGAGCATGCTCCGGATATCGTCCCGGAATTGCCGAAAGATGTGATCCTGATGCCGAACTTCGAGTCTGGCTGCCGTCGTACGGTCTGTGGTCGGGAAAATGTTTTGATCAACGAGTATTCCTTGAGCTGTCCCGGCCCATCCCCCCGTTTCGTGAAAGAGATCGAGCAAGCGGAGAAACAGGGTATGCGCTGGATGGCGCGGCTGCAACTAGGTACGACCCATGAGCTTGCCACAGTCTCGAACTTGCCGGTGCTGGCGACCCTGTTTGAGAAGGCCAGTTTCCTGCGCAAGAGGCGTTCCGCAGGTTTCATGGGATGCTGGAATTTCGGCAACATGTTCAGTGCCAACACAAGTGCCTTCAATTTCTTTCTGAGCGACAAAGCACCTGAGGATTGTCATCAGGCACTGTGCGCTTTTGCCAAGCAGTATTTTGTCGGTGCAGACGCGGAAAAAGCTGCACAAGCCTGGGAAAGCCTTTCACAGGCGCTCAGCAATTATTACCCCTTTGACAACGACTTTATGTATGTCGGACCAGTCAACTGGAGCGCAGGATACTTTTCACCGCCAGGCCCCATGCAGGGAAAGGGCGGACTTAGCTTTTCTTGCAGACTGGGCAACGAGCGCGGAGATGATTTTTCCGGAGCATTCGAAAAGTTTTCCCTGCAAGAAATCCTGCCATATATGGAAAAATTGGCGGATGCCTGGGAAAAGGGGACCGCATTGCTGGATGAGGCTCTCGAGAACGCCACTTGCGCTCATGCGGAAGAGGAGCTTTCAGCGGTGCATACCGCTTCCGCCGTCTTCCGGAGCACTTGTCACCTGCTGCGGATCGTTCAGATGAAACAGGAACAGGGCGAAGCCTCAGGCCCGGCGTATGCGGAAATTCAGCGGAAAGAACTCGAGAACGTGGAAAAACTGCTGCCATACCTTGAAAGGGATGCCAGACAGGGCTTCCATGCCGAAGCCCGAGCCTATTTATTCGATGCAAACCGCGTCCGGGAAAAAATTACCCGCCTGAAGGAATATCTGAAAAATAGCTAAAGGGTGCGGGGTGCGGGGTGCGGGGTGCGGGGTGCAGGGTGCGGGGT
>JAPXLT010000066.1:0-17921 GCA_033809415.1 Lentisphaeria bacterium | reverse complement strand
CTTAATCATTGACAACCTCGTTGGTGAGTGGAATTATGATGTTGAGACGACAACATAATATACTACAAATCAGCAGGTTGTCAACTTTTTTGACCTCTTTTTCAGAAAGTTACTTCACGGATTCAGGAAATACGATTTGTTTTCGCAGAAAAAGCCATTTCCATGAATTTTTTTTCGGGTCTTTTCGGGCATTTCGTTGTTCAAAAAGAATCGCAACTTTCAACCATTCATTTGCAAAACATATTTTGCCGAATTAGATTATGCGAGTATGAAAGACTTTCAGAATTGAAGCGGGCTTAATGCGCTTTTCGAGGCATTCAGGTTGTCTTTTCTGAAAGTTTTTCAGGAATATCATTTGATAGTGCGGGTAGTGTGATGTCTACTGTCAATATAGAAGTAATCGCCCAGGAGGCGGGGGTATCTCCGGCGACGGTTTCGCGCGTTTTCAACCGTCGTCCCTATGTCAAGGAGGGAGTATCGCGCCGGGTGTTGGCGGCAGCTCGTCGTTTGGATTATCGGCCGCCGGTAGTCGCTCGTCGCCAGACAGTATCGATGGTGCTGACCAGCAGCAACATCATCAGGAACAGCTATGAAGCCTCCATGTTGGGCAGCTTTTTTTGCGCAGCTTCGCAATTGGATTTCAATGTGGAATTTGTACCTTTGCAAGCCTTGGATCAGGTTTACCGGAATTTTTCAGAAGCGGTAATCGCCATGGTTTACAGTGAATCTGCGGCTGATTCACTGCGTCAAATCACCGAAATGCCGGTCATAACCATCAATTACCAAACGGTCGGCTGTCATTATGTATGTACAGATCACCAGGGTGGCGCCCGTCAGGCGACGGAATATCTCATTCGGCAAGGGCATCGCCGCATCGGCATTTTATTAGCTCCCTTTGAAGAGAATATGTCCTGGGGTGAAACAGCACGCTTCAATGGCTTCAAACAGGCGATGGCATCCTCGCATTGTGAATTTGATCCAAACCTGGTCTTTTACGGGACGATATCACATATTAAAGAGCTTCCGTCCATGGTACGGAGATATCAACCAACCGCACTGCTGGTTTGTGGAGAGAACCTGATACTTCCGGTCTGGCATCAGTTGATGCATTCCGGCTATCGCATACCGGAAGATTTGTCTTTGATCACCTACTACCAGCCAACCGTCACCCCGTTTTTATATCCTGAGCCAACCTGTCTGGTGCAGGAATATGACCACATAACCCGTTTGACAATGGAAAACCTGCAACGACTTCTGGCGGGAAAATGCCAGAAAATTGAGTTGATCATTGACCATTCATTTCTGATCGGGCAATCGGTCCGCAATCTGAAACCGTAGACGCAGAGCGTTTGACGAACAATTTTTTTGTCATATGACCGTAAAAAAACAGAATTCAGCGAATTGCTGAAAAGGAGTCACAATGAGCAAACAACGTCAGGAAATGTGGAATTTCACCTTAATTGAACTGCTAGTGGTCATCGCCATCATCGCAATCCTGGCCTCGATGCTGCTGCCGGCTTTAAGCAAGGCCCGTGCCAAAGCCCAGCAGACGATTTGCAGCAACAACCTCAAGCAATGGGGAATGGGCATTCTGTTTTATATCGACGATTATGATGAATATACTCCACCCTGCAATTGGGGATTTTCCTGGCCGCAGCTGGCAACGCAACTGAAGTATCTCAAAGGCGACAAACTGTTCATTTGTCCGACACGGCAAGTTGTCCGGCATTTATGGACGATGCCTGCGACCGGTTCCAACTATGCCTATACGGTGTATTATGGCAATGGGTTTCATGCCAATCTGGGCTATAAACATCCCAAGCTGATGCAGTTCTCCCTGCCAGATCGGATGTTAAGCATGGGAGACAGCGGCATGCGAACTGACGCCTCTTTCTATCAAATTGACCTGATGGCACTTCCGCAAGCACTGAAAACAAATCTGGTACAAAAAAACTTCCAATTGTACTATACCTCATCAAGGGATTCTCTCGGTGCCGTCCATCAAAACCGGGTCAGCATGGTTTTTCTGGATGGTCATGTCGCGGTCAAGCCGGTTGTCGTCACTGCTAGCAGCTGGACCCAATTCTGGGAACCTTGGAAATTATAGACTGAAAATCTTCAAAAAAACAAGAGTCAAGGAGCAAACCGCAATGTTGAAACATCTTTTGACTTTTTTGATTGTCCTTTGCTGCCTGCAACTGACTGGGAGCAACCTGATTCCAGGGGACAGCAGCTTTGAGACCGGACATGGAGTTTGGGAGGAAAAAGGAGAGATCGTCGCCGACACTGCCATAGACGGGCAAAAGAGCCTCAAATTATCATCTGTCGTCATGACTCATGCTGTTTTTACTTTAGAGCCTGACCAACCCTATGTCATGTCCTGTTATTTGAAAGCGGCGGAACCGGGAACCACGGTCCATCTACAGGGATACCGTACCAATTGGGATGGAAAATACATCAACAAATGGGTACACCCTAGCACTCGATGGGAACGTTTCACGTTGGAATTTCCCCCACAGGCGCTGGGTGGACACAACAAGTTCTGGTTGCGGGTCGAGCCTAAAAACCAGCAGACTGTCTGGATGGATGCAGTCCAACTGGAAAAGGGTGCCCAAGCGTCATCCTATCAGGCCTCGGAAGCGGTCAGTATCAGCAGCGAGGTGCTCTCCCCAGTTAAAGGCAATATCTTTCATCCCGGCGAAGAGGTCAAAATCCGCTTTCAGGTCTATAACAGCAGGGAGACCCCTGAAACACAAAATTTCCAGGTGCGGATTTCGGACTATTACCAGAATGAGCTTGATGAAAAATCCGAAAACCTTATGCTCGCCCCGAAATCAACCTGGCAATGGGACTATCGCCTGCCCAGACAGGATAAACTTGGCTTTTTTGTCTATCAGTATCAGTTGCGTTCAAAAACTGGGGAGACGCAGAACCATGAGGGAGCGTTCTGCATTGTGGCGCCTCCCCTGCCCCCAGCCGATGACGGGCGTTCTCTTTTCGGAATGAGCGCAGGGCCTCTTGATCGTTTACCTGCACTTTCACGCATCGGGGTCAAGGCTTCTGCTATGGCCTTTCGCTGGTCTTATTACAATGAAAAACAGGAATTGATGCCGCACTATCTGGATAGTTTGGATCAGCGCGTTAATTTGTGCCGACAATTGGGAATAGAACCAATCATGTACTTGCGGCGCACCCCGCCATGGGCGGCAATGAAACAGCACCCGCATGATGTTTTCCCGCCAAAAGAGGATTTGATACCACTATATGAAGATTTTGCCTTCAAGGTGGCCAGCCATTTCAAAGGGCGTGTGCGAAATTATCAACTCTGGGGAGGTGAGGCGGACCTCCTCGCGGACAGTGTGAAAAACGAACTGGGAAAAGACACCGACTGGTTCAGCACAATCGTGGCACAGCTGCACCAGTATGGCTACAAGGGAATCAAACGGGCGGACCCTAACGCCGTCGTGGCAGTTACCGGAGTCAGCGGCGTGGATTGCTCGAAAGGCCAATTCCCGTTTTTAAGTCAGGTTTTACAAAAAGCACGCGGCTTCTACGACGAAGCAACGATTCATCCCTACTGCTATCCAAGCACTTTTTCCGGTGATAATTATGTTCAATCCCCGGAAGAAAACAAGCTTCCGGAAATCTACTTGGCGGCTTCTCGCCTGGCCGGCGGGCTGCCGGTCAGTAATGGTGAATTCGGCTTTGCGATTGACCAGCAGGAAATGCTGAACAGTGCCGCTTCACGCCGGATGTCTGACTATATGCTGCGCTCCTTCCTGCTGACTGCATCCGTCCCCCAGGTCATACGGATTATGTGGTATACAGTTGCCGGCAATTATGACAGCTATTCGATCTGGAAATGGCCGCATCCACGCCCGATGGTAGCCGCCTATGCCAATCTTGCACAGCTGTTAACCAATGCAGACCAGCCGGAAGCATTATCCATGGGCAGTTTGGTTCGCGGACTGTTATTCCGGCGTCAGACGGGTTCCCTGGCTGCGTTATGGTGCCCTGACAACCGGGAAGTTGAATGCTCACTGCCGGTCACGTCTGAAGTCCGGCTCATCGACTGCATGGGAAATGCCGTTGATCCCGGCAAATCCATCATACTGAGCGGAACGCCCTGCTTTCTGGTCAGCAACCAGCCGCCTGACCAACTTCGTGCCCATGTTCAACAAGGAAAACTCCTGGTGCAGGCAGTTGACCTGGAGTTGCGCCTGCAAAGTCATGACAGAATCCAGGTGCAGTTGACCAGCCAGCTCAATAAAGAATTGTCCGGACAGATTCAAATCAAGCTGCCGGGCGTTCCCGAGAACGCCGCGCCCGTCCAACAGGATTTTTCGCGTTTGCGTCCTGGAATCACTGAAAAAGTAGTATTGAATCTTGCAAGTCCGCTCGATTTGCGGCAGTTGAATCAGGGCGCGGCATTCAATGCCCTTGTCACAACTTCTGAAGGCAAATTGTCCTTTGAACAGAGAGTCAAGACATTGCCCTGTTACTATGTTGACCAGGCGGCAAGCATTGATGGTTCTTTATCCGAGTGGGAAGGCCACCCGTTCATCGAGCTTAACTCGAGCAAGTACCTGTACCCGCCGGATGCGGCATCCCATTCATTGTGGAAAAATCCGGCTGATTTATCCATCAAAGCCTGGATCGGATGGGACAAGCAATATTTTTACTTTGCCGCCCGGGTTTACGATGATATACATTGCAATGCAAATGAAGTAATGAAAATTTGGGCAGGAGATTGCATCCAGATTGCTTTCGACACCTTGAATAATGCAGGCAGCGTGGGATATAATGACGATGACCGGGAATGGAGTTTTGGGTATTCCAGCAATGAAAAGAAGCCCCTGCTCAGTCAGACTTGGCCATTGCCTCAGCGGATTCCTGAAGGCTGCCTGCTAGCCAGCAGAGTGAACGACGGTTCAATCGATTACGAACTGGCAATCCCCTTCACTCTATTACAACCGCTACAGCCAGTTGCCGGCAGCGTTTTCGCCTTCAATTTTGTCGCAACCGATCAGGATGTCAAACGAATTGACTACTGGATGGGCCTGACCTATGGAATCTGCGGAGGGAAAAACCCCGCCCGCTTCGAAAAATTTATCTTGATGCCCCCCGGCAGCAAAAAAGAAGCGATACGTCCCTGAGTACGAAAAGACACGAAAATTTTGTATAGGGTTTGTTGCTTTGCCGGATGGGATGGCATGCGTTTTAAAAAGTAGCGCAACCGTCCCGGTTGTGATTGATGTTTGCCCTCCCACGTTCGAACGCGCTTATCTGCAAGAGGAAGGATGCCGGATTGGGCGAAGAAAAAAGACGGAAATTGGCGATGGAATTTCTGAATTCCTGCAATGCTACGATCAGCACACCACCCAACTCTAAAAAAAGTTCGTGCTTTTTCGTGCCTTTCGTGGTTAAAAACCTTTTGGACGCCTGCTATCTACTGCTGATTCTGCATGCCGCCTTACTCATGGGCGGAGAAATCCGCAAATGGGAAGAAAAGGAGGCATTCACCTTTCAGCACAGAGACTGGCTGCAGGTTGTCAACTCCGCTGAACGTCTGACATTTACAACTGCGGATTATGTCGTGTCTTTGAATCCGACACGGAATTTCATCCTCGAACATTTTTCTGCGGACGGCAGCTCGCCCGCCCTGCTTCAATATATTTCCTTGTCCATGGCCAGGCATGATCACCCTTCTGAAACCGAGGCATACTGTGGCAAACGGGTCAGCGACTTTCAGCTGGAAACCCAAACCAATGAAGCCAGCTTTGTTGTCATCCAGGACTGGCCTATGCTGCAACTGCGAAAAATTTTCACCTTCTACCGCAAAGAACCTTTTTTTCGCCTGGATTATCAGATTTGCATAACCAGTGACTGGTCCTGCGCCCGTGCCACTCTGAATCTCAGTACCGGCCCGGCTTTGATGGCGGCAGTTTATTTTTCCGACAATCAAATCCATTACCGCCTCAACAAGGGGGCAGCCTGGTTTAACCTGCCCCGACATGATCTGCAACGGTGGCTGGGATATACTAATCAAAACAATACTTATGGGCTGGCAGTCATCGGAGCAGACCCATGGAACTGGCAGCAACTGCCGGGAAAATTGCTCTCCTCATCAAAACAGGCAGGCGGATTTACACTGGAATTGATCAAATGGCCCAGGCAAGAGCTGCGGATTGGAGACACTACGACAATTCAGCTCTTCCTCGCTCCTTTCCATGGCAAAGCCGCCGAAGAGATTCCAATTTTGCAACAAAAAATCGCCCCCGGAATGTAAAGAAACCCCTACATTACCGTGGCACGGACTAACGTCCACAACCCATTTTTGTCCACGGAAAGCACGGAATTTTTTTAGGCATGAATTTTTTTCGGGTCTTTTCGGGCATTTCGTTGTTCAAAAAGGATCCCCGGTGCCTTATTTTTGTTCCCAGCGGGCAGCCGCCGCCATCACCTGACGCAACGGCAGATTTTGGGCTTCCGCCAGGGCTTTGGCAGATTCATACTCCGGAACATATTCCACCAATCCGCCGGGACGCAACACTTCTTTGCAAGTAACTTTTCCCCAAGGGGTATCCACCTCGATCAGGCGTCGTTTCAGAGCCAGGCGCTGTTCCTGACGCATCCGGACACCCAGGGTGCTGGATTCTCGCAGAACCAGTTCGCAAAGAGTTTTCTGCTGCGCCTCCTTGCAGATGATTCGCACATGCTGACCAGGGCGGTTCTTCTTCATCTGAACGGCTGAACAGGAGACATCCAAGGCACCGGCTGCAAGCAGTTTTTCCATCAGGCAGCCCAAGGTTTCCGGCGTCTGGTCATCCGTCTCGAACTCGAGCACAGTCACCAGTCCAGCCTCCGGCTCACTGTCGCCACCTTCGACTTCAAACAAAACGGAACGTACCAGATTAGGCATGGAGTCAAATTCCTTGCGCCCATGTCCATAACCAGTCCCGAGAATTTTGCATGGTCCGGAATAGAGCGTTCCCGCGCTCAAAGTCGTTAAAATGGCTGCTCCTGTTGGGGTAGTCAATTCCGATTCGATATCCAGCCGGGTGACTGGAAAGCCTTCGAGCAAGCGGGCGGTTGCCGGCGCTGGCACCGGCATCAGGCCATGTGCACAGCGAACAACACCGTGCCCGATTTTGTGCCCAGGACAGTAAATTTTCTCGATCCCCAGCAGATCAAGTGCAATGCAAGTGCCGAAGATATCCACAATCGAATCAACCGCACCGACTTCATGAAAATGAATCTCTTCCGGGGTGACTCCATGAATCTCCGCTTCCACCGCAGCCAGGCGCCGGAAAATCTTCTCCGCCCAAACCTTGGCCTGGGGCGTGATTGCGCTCCGATGCAGCATTTCAAGGATTTCCGCCAAACCGCGATGGCAGTGCACATGCCGGGGTAACTCATGGTCACTCGATTCCGCACCATGGCCGTGGGCGTGAGAATGAGCGTGATCATGATCATGATCGTGATCGTGGTCATGATGATCGTGCGCATGCGGTGCAGGCTGATGTGCCGACTCGAGTTCCGGAGTAATCACTTCCAAGTACCCGCAAAGAATGCCATGCTTGCAAAGCTTACGCTGAAAATGCAGGGAAAAGTCTGTCAGCCCGGCACTTTTAAGTTGCTCGGTGATTTGCTGTGGATCGGCGCCCAAATCAATCAGACTGGCCAAAATCATATCCCCGGCAGCGCCGGACAAAGGCTCGATACTGAGAATTTTCATGAAGAACTCCAGGTAAGGGTGCAGGGGGCAGGGTGCAGGGTGCAGGGTGCAGGGAAGACTGTGTTCTGTCCGACTTGTCCGACCTGTCCGACCTGTCCGACCCGCACTACAACTATGCCCGTTTGGCACGCAGTTTTTCAGCGATCTGGGCGGCGACTTTCTGTCCGGAAAGCAGCATGCCGCCGAAGATCGGCCCCATGCGATAGCCGCCGGCAGCATTAGTTGCGCTCATTCCACAGGCAAAGAGCCCCGGGTAATATTCACGCGTGTTTTCGACGGTTGCCGCTTCGCCGGCATCCACCCACATCGGCTTTTCACCGACAATTCCGCCACTTGCAGTATCCAGCTTGACCTGCGCCTTCTCTGACGCATACTTCAGGATTTCGCTGGGGTGTCCGGTGGCATCAACGACAATTTCTGCCACTACCGTAAGTGGATCGACCGGCATCGACTGACGCTTGACCATCGTCCAGTTGATCACCAATCCATTGACTTTTCCATTCTTGAAAATGATATCCTCGACACTGACCGAATTGAAAATCCGCGCACCTGCCCGCAACGCGCCAAAAATCAGGCCGCTAGCCATTTCGACGGAATCCAGCGTATAATACCCTTCTGCACCCGGCACTGGCTTGGTGGTTATATCGAATGAAGACAGGATCGGCAGCGCATTGTCCTGCACAACCGCCTCATTAAACAGCATCCCACCACCCCAAATGCCGCCACCAGGCGCCAGATTCTTTTCAAAAATTGCGGTCTTGAACCCGGCTGCGGCCAAATCCCGGGCGGCAACCAGAGCCGATGGACCGCCCCCAACCAAAGCGACATCCAAATCCAGACTCGACGCCAACTTCTCGGAATAACGCTTGATGATGGCGCTGGCAATCAAATTCTCTGCTGACATTTGCTTTTCCTCTTTCGTGCAAGGAATCAATAAACAGCATGACAGCAGCATAAACAGGAAAACTGCATTTTGCCCCGCAAAACGAACGCTTCCCAATGCAATCCCGGTTCTGCGCTGCCGGCTGATTATTGACTCGGTTCTAAGAAACGCAGAAAATCACCGCTTTCAGGCTTGCCCGGAAGGCTTTTAGGGAAGGCAAACTCGTCATCAGAATTTCCTACGCCGGTATGATCCGGATCAGGTTAAACGGGTGTGATCTCAGCCCCGGCGACAATAAATGCCGGGACACCCCGATTCGGTAAAAAAATATAATCCCTCGTACCGATTTTTCAATCGCAACTACAGCTGCAAGCTTTCGAGTCCTTTCGGCATTTCGTTGTTCAAAAAGAATTCCTCGCACCTTATGGGGCTTTCTGTATTCGCGTCAAAAAGTCGTCGTTGATGACTTTCAAGCCGAAGTGTTTTGCGATGGCGATGCAGTCGTCGGTGTTGCCCCAGACGTCCTCCGGGCTGTGGGCGTCCGACCCGGGAAGCACCTCGATACCATATTCGGCCGCCAGGCGCCAGAATTCCAGCATTGGATACATGCTTCGAAAACCTTCCGCGTACTCTTTTTTCGGCTTGCGCAGGCCGTAGGCATTGATCTCGAGAGGCATCTGGTAATAAGCTGCCTGTTCCAGAATCCTGCGCGAGCAGTCCTCGGCAGCCTCATCCCATTCCCAGATCGCCATCGCAAAAAGGTCCGGGTGAGCCACGACGGAATAGAGTCCGCTGGCCATAGTATCGACCAGATAATCTGCGTACGCGTGCAGTTGGTCTGCATTCAGAGTCTGCCCGTGAATCCCTCTGTATTCTCCTTGATACCAGTAGGAATGTGCCGCACCCATCAGATAATCCAGGGAAAATTCGCCGAGAAAGCAATCACGCTGGAAATCTGCAAATTCCGGAACATATTCGCATTCCAGGCCGGCCAGGATCGTCAATTGCGGATAATCGATGCGGGCCTGTTCGATTGCACGCACATAGCCAGGAAGCTCTGCCATGGTCATCCGCACCGAAGCCCAACGCCCATCCGGAAAAGGACAATGATCTGTAAAGCCTAAAACGGAAATGCCGGCAGCGACGGCTTCACGGCAATAATCATCAATGTCGCCCTCCGCATGGTGACATAAAGAAGTATGTGTATGGTAATTGGCCTTGATCATTTTTCTCACAAAAAGTTTCCAAGTTGATCCTCATGGCAAAAATACACCGCAGAAGATCGACAAACATTCTGACAAAATAATACCCATAAGAACTTTTTCAAGACAAATCTTGCAGGAACGCAAAAAAACTCCTGGAATGCCTGGTAATGGCCCGGTGAAATTCTTTTTGAACAACGAAAGGCTCGAAAAAAACACAAAAAAATCGCCGGCGACTTGAATTGTGTTTTTTATGGTTTATAATAGGTGCTAAAATGGTTCATAAATGCGCTTTGAGGGAAAATCATGAGTGTAAAGACTTCGGCAAATGCTGTTGGGCGGCCTCCGCGATATGTGGAGATCGAAAAGGTTTTGCGCCAGCGCATTTTGTCAGATTATTACAGTGCCAGTGGTTTTTTGCCTCAGGAGCGTGAGCTTGCCCAGGAGTTTCAGGTCAGCCGCAACACGTTGCGCAGTGCTTTGCAGCGCTTGTCGGATCAGCAGTTGATCAACAAGGTACAGGGATACGGCACGATGGTTCGCCGTCCGATCGAGAAGCCCGGTGAATATATTGTCCTGCACCTTGGCGGCAGCAATTTATCGAGTTTTGTCATCACCATTTTGCATGAGATCGACAGCCAGGCCAGCCAACATTCGGCCTGCATTATTTATACGCCTCTGACTAACCTTGCGGACGACGAACTGGCAAAATTGCAACAACGTTTGACGCAGCAGCGGAATCTCAAGGGGCTGTTGCTGATTGGCAATTACACCCGTGCTCTAATACGGAGGCTGCAAAGCGTCTTCAAAATTCCGATGGTGTTGATTGGGGACTTGTGGCAGGAAAGCGAGCGCAGCGATGAACTGGTGGTTTCCCAGGTGGTGGGCAATGACTACGCCAAAATGTACCAGGCCACAAGCTATCTCCTGCGGCAAGGTGCCAGACGCATTGCCGCGATCGGGCAGCCTCGGGAGTCGATCTGGGGCAATGCCTACTACAATGGCTACAAGGATGCGTTCAGCGACGTCGGCATCGCCTTCCATTCTGAATACTATGAATCCATTGACAATTATGACAATCCCCGTGATGTCTTTCAACACAACCTGAACAACTACCTGCAGAGTCTTTTGCGCAACCGCCCACACCCGGACGGATTGATTTTTCCTGCGGAATACTATGGGACTGTATACTGGCTGGCGGAGGAAAACGGGATTTCCATCCCTGATGACCTGCTGCTGGTAGGCCGTTCTGCTGTCGAATGCACTCGGCGGGAATTCCCCTGTGTTACCACGGATCCGCAGGAAAGCATTAGGGAAGCCTTTGATTTGCTGAAGCAGGAACAAGCGCACCCTGGCCGGGTGCGGCAAATACGGGTAGTCGAACCAACCTGGCTCGAGGCAACGCCAGCCGAGTAAAACGCCCACAACACATTTTTTGTCCACGGAAAGCACGGAAAGCGCGGAAAATTTGCAACTGAAACCTCCCCATTTTTGAAAGAACAGGCAGACATGAGAAAAGCACGTCTTGCAGTTATTGGCACGGGCGGCCTGGCACAAAGCCAGCATCTGCCCAACATCCAACGCTCCAGGCTGGCGGAACTCGAGGCTCTCTGCGACCTGAACCCCGAATTGCTTCAGCGCCTGGGGCGGAAATACCAGGTTGCCAAAACAAGGACAGACTACCGGGAGGTGCTCGCCGATCCGGACATTGACGGCGTCGTCATTGCCACGCGGGAGGACACCCATGTTCCGCTGACGGTCGAAGCACTGCAGGCAGGCAAGCATGTCTATGTTGAAAAGCCCCTGGCGGAGACTCCCGAGGAATGCAGCAAAGTCGTCGAGGCGCGGCAGGCCAGCGGCAAGTGTGTCATTGTCGGCATGAACCGTCGTTGCGCACCCGCTTACGTCATGGCCAGGCAACTACTGCTCGAGAATGGCGGCGCACGCAATCTTTTTTATCGGATTGCAGACACCTACAGTTTCACCTGGGGGCATCGCTTTGGTCAGGGCAACCGCATGCTCCATGAGCTGTGCCATATCTTCGACATCCTGCGCTTCTTTGCCGACAGCGAAGTCGCGGAGGTCTACTGCCGCAGCCAGCGCGACGATGATGAAAGCATCCTGCTGACTTTCCAATCCGGCTGCGCCGCCTGCATCCTCAGCAGCGGGTTTGCGTCGCATGCTGTTCCGAAAGAGCATTTCGAAGCAGTCGCCGAGGCAGGGATGCTGATCATCGAGGAATTCGTCGAACTGCGAACCTTCGGGTTGCCGAACACCCCCGATCTGGTGAAATTTTTTCCGGGTCATTCACATCCCGACCATGACCAGCAGCATGTGCAGCGCTTCGCGGAAGAGGGATATCCCGCGCTGCTCGAATTCCGCAGTCGGCTCGCCGTCAAAATGGCTGATAACACACTGAGCGATAGCGAACGCGATAAACTGCCCCTGCTCAACTATTCCGTCGACAAAGGATGGCAGGCGGCCATTGACCATTTCGCCGACATTATCCTCAATGGTACAAAGCAACATGCCGCCTCCGAAATCGACGGATTGCGCGCCAGCGAAATTACCGCAGCAGCGATCCAAAGCCGACGGACACGAAAACCCGTTGCGATCACTCCAACGACAATTGCCAACCCCCTTACGTTCACTCCACTTTTAAGAGCCATGCCATCATGAACCCACGCCAAAAAAAGGAGTCAACATGAAAAAGCGCCGAGCAAGATCCTTATCGTTTACCCTGATTGAACTGCTAGTCGTAATCGCCATTATCGCAATCCTGGCCTCGATGCTGCTGCCGGCATTGTCAAAAGCCCGCGAAAAGGCCCTTCATATCCGTTGCACTGGAAATTTCAAGCAACATGGGCTGAGCATGGAAATGTACAGTGAGGACAATCAAGGATATTTACCACAAGTTTATACCGGGCGTAAGGAGAACAATCGTGGTGCATTGCATTGGATTACCTTTGTTGATTTGCTTTGCCCGTACATCGAGCCATCTGCCAAGCTATATGGTTCGAAAGGATATTACTGGCGCAACAGTCCGTTCCTCTGTCCGAAAAACATGGCATATGGGGAGTATGCACAGACGGACACCCGCTATGGCACTATATACACTTGCACATACACTTCCCCCGGATGGATACAATGGAATGACAACTCCGAGACAAAGAATACATCCATGTTAAAAAAACCTTCTCTTCAAGCGTTGAGTTGCGACTCGAAGCCGAAACCGGGAGGGCACTATGGTTGGCAGATTGGAACGACCATAGGCACTTGGGGTGCATTCTGGTATGGGCATAACATCAATCCGATTCATAATTTTGGCATGAACTGGCTTTATGCAGATGGACATGTGAAATGGAAAAAATTTGCTCCAACCAATCACGTCGCCGCTTCTGCAGAATTCAACAAGGATTTTATCGAGCAGCATTAGTCACCCAACCACAGGAGGTATTACCCATGTTTAATCCATGCCTTCTTCTGGCAAAATTGTGGTGTATCCTTTTTCTGGCATCGGGTTTCATCTTTACTGTCGAGTCTGCCCCCCTCCGATTTCTGGTTGCACCTGTTGATCCCTGCCAAGATGTCAAAACCGCCATTACAGAATTCAACCGCTATCATAGTCAACTCACCGGGAAAGCACTCCCTGTATTGCACAGTCCTCCAGAAAAAACCGGTGGGCTGTTTCTGGCTCAGAAAGCGGACTTTTCACCCCAGGAATTAACCGTGACGGGTTCGTTTGGCGGATATAGGATTCGTCAAAAGGAAGGCAACATTCATATTGCCGGGGCATCGGACTCGGCTGTCCTTTATGGGGTCTACGAATTACTGGAACAGATCGGATTCCGTTTTTATGGTGAAGACCTCGTCAAAATTCCGGAAAATCATGCGTTCGAGTTGCCGGACTTGGATTTATTGAAAGTTCCAGCCTATGATATCCGCATAGTTAATGCTTCTGAAAACTTGGGTGCGCATAATCTGCACACCCGAGTGGCATATATCACAAAAAGAGTCTGGGAGCACACAAACCTTTATCTGGTTCCCCCGGAAAAATATGCAGAAAGTCATCCGGAATACTATGCAATGCGCGACGGAGTGCGCCAGGCCAGCTTGCTATCCCCTGCAGAAATGTACAGCCAATGGGTCATGCTGTGCTTGTCAAATCCGAAGGTCAGAGAAATCGCAGCCGAAAATTTAAAATTATGGGCAGAGAATTCCCCCGGAAAATTGTTTTACGTAGTGATGCAGATGGATGGTTACGGGTGGTGTCAATGCCCGGAATGCCGCAAACTTGATCCGGTCCCAGGTAACATTCACACTGACAGGCTCCTTGATTACGTGAATTTTCTGGCCAGGCGGAATCCGGATATTTTAGTAGTCACCGCTGCATACTGCTATACCGCACCCCCGCCAATCAAGATAAAGCCAGAAAAAAATGTCCGCATCTTTCTTTGCCCGTACACACCGGAAGTCGGCGATCAGGGGCATTGGTTTGACGCCCCCGACAACCGTCAATTTCTCCCTTGGTATGAAGGATGGACAAAGCAATTTTCGGAACATTTATATATTTATGACTATCCCTTGATCAGCCGAAGGAATCTGAGTCTGCCGCATGAGCAGATGTATTTTCGCATGAAACGATATGCCCAGGATGGAATTCGTGGTATCCGGTACTGCGGACGTCCTTCTTTTATGACTGCGTTGTCATATTTTGTCTGCGCAAAACTGGCTTGGAACCCGGAATTGGACACGGCACCGCTGACCCAGGAATTCATCGCATTTTTTTATGGAGATGGTGCCGACGAAATGCAGGCTGTATATGAGCGATTAAAAGCTATTGCCTTGCAGCCAGACCGCATTCAAAGTCCCGCACAACCAATCCAGAAATTCATCAATATCCCTGAGGCAGAAGAACTCCTGACCCTTTTTGACCGTGCAGAAGAACAAGTACGGCAAAATCCGATCACACTGCAGCGAGTACGGGATGAAAAATCGTTTCTTCTACGGACATACCTGGATTTGTATACCCCTATAAGAAATCCGACGGCAGACCTTGGAATTTTCAAACGCAGACTCGGAGAATATCTGAATATCGTAGTCAAAACCAAGAACTTTTTTGCAAAATTTCCGGAAACTCTTGACAAGCGTCAGCGTTCTTGGTTGTGGAGTTGTGCCGGTATTGATGTGCCGGAGAAAAATTGGGTCGAGGATGCAACCGTGCGGGCATTGATGACCTGCCCCGACGAAGTAACTCTGGACATTCATCGGCAGACAACTTTGCAAAGTATCGAAAACGGCTGGGAATTCCCATTGGAGATGGTCCACGGATTGGAGCCTCCATTGATTTACGGGTATCACTGTCCCCCACGTAAATGCGTGCTCATACGGAATAACATGACCCAATTTTCCGCCTTGGATGCCGACTTTATACTGCCAGTCTACCCGGGAGCTGCATTTCTGCGCATCAACGGTCAGGATGACGACAAGCCGGAAGCCGTTCATATTTCAGTGCGCATCAACGGAGCTTTGATCTTTGAAGGTAAAAACGGGTTCCCTGAAAACGACTGGGGAGATATGGAATTGCAGATACCGGATGGGATTCTGCGGACCGGCAGCAATACTTTACGCATCAAAGTTAATGACGATGCACAAAACATACAGACCAAATGGATAGCAATCCATCAACTGCAACTGTTATGCAGCAATCCCATTGGCAATGAGAATAAACGGTGTTTTTTTGCCTCATTCAAAGAAAATTGCATCGCTGAGCATGGCGCAAGCAAGGAGCCAGTTGAAAACACCATGCGTATTTTCAAGGAGGCGCTTGATGCCGGATATTCCGCAGAGACATCACAATCCGTGCTTGGTTACATGACCGGCAACAACATCCGTTTTTCAGCAGGTACAATCAGCCTGGAAATGCTTCCTTTGTGGAATCTCGATGATAGCGACGACCATTACCGCACCATCATTGATCTCCGAGGGCCTCATAATAAAAGCGGATTTTTGCTGTACAAATATAATACACGAAACTTTCTCAATCTTCTTGCTTACACCGAAGATGGCAATGTTCTGATCAACTCGCCCTGCCCGGAGTGGCAGGCGGGAAAATGGCAAAAAATATCATTCTCCTGGAATGAGGAAAAGCAAACCATCCAACTTTCAGTGAATAATCAAAAGCCCGTCTGCAAAACCGCCATTCTCCGGAATCAACAGAATCCGCCGACCTTTCTTTATGTCGGCTCGATGCAAAAATACGTCCGCAATGCCGGTGCACTGATCCGCAATTTGACTATTTATGACGCTGATATCCTTCACCCCATGCAATGAGTGAAAGAATCTTGCCGGAGCAACACCATCCTTGAAATCAGGACGTTTTCATTCTCCCAATCACACCGGAAAATGTCTCGTTTTTTTAATGGACAGGGACATGATGGACGCAATGGACGTCATGGACACAAATGGACACGTTTTTATGGGCAGAATGGACACATACAGCAGGTGACGTTTTGGACCTGTCCATTCGTCCATCAAACGGAAAGTCCATCGCGTCCATTCCGTCCATGATGTCCATTCTTGTCCATGTCCATGAAAATGAATGAAAACGCTCTGATGTTGTTGCTTTGATGAATAGGAGTTTTCAACATGTCAAAAATCATCAATGTGGCCGCGATCGGCGGCATGGTCATGGAACGGCAGGAGGAAGCGCCGGACGAACCCATCCGGCAGTTCCGCGAAGCGGCGCAAATGCTGGATGGGACAGGCGTCGATCTCGTCGTCACCTGTGAAACCATGATGATGCACCAACCTGTCGGATGCGAGGAGGACCCGTTGAAACCGGGCCCGATTCTGACGGAATACATCGAATTTGCCAAGCGCAATAACTGCACTGTGGGCGGTGCCGCCCGAATCATGCTCGACGGGGAGTCCCGTCAATCCATCCTCTATTACGGGCCGGGCGGCAAACTCCTCGGAATGTACCACAAGGTGTTTCCGACGGACGCGGCCATTCGCAATGGCACCATTCCTGGCGATGGCGCACAGGTGGTGGAAACGCCAGCCGGACGCCTTGGCGGAGCCTTGTGTTTCGACCTGAACTTCGACGAACTCCGCGATGAATACATCCTCCTCAAGCCGGACATCCTCTGCTTCTCCAGTTACTTCCACGGCGATCACCTGCAGTCGAACTGGGCATATAAAACCCATTCATTCCTAGTCGGGGCGATCAAGGACGGCACCAGCGACATCCGCGATCCGCTGGGGCGCGTGATCAATTCGACAACTTATTACAACCGCATCGCGTGGGCGCGGATCAATCTCGACCGCTTCGTGATGCACGGATCGTACAACAGCGAAAAATTCGCGGACATCCGACGGAAATACAAGGAGCAAATCCTGATAGACACCCATTCCCCGATCGGATGCTCCGTCCTATACAGCTATTCCGACGAATTCACCGCCGAGGATGTCGCTCGGGAATTCGAACTGACCGAAGTAGAGGATTTCTGGAAGACATGCCGGGAATTGAGAACAAACGCATTGAATAAACCTAAAAAAGCAGTTGACTTTTTCCGTTGATCGGCAATCAAAATTTATTTTTTGTCCACGGAAAGCACAGAAAACGCGGAAAAATTTATAGAAGTGTTACTTTGACGGGTGGGATGGTATGCGGTTTAAAGAGTGGCGCGACCGTCCCGGTTGCGTAGCGCAGGGTCGGACGGGTCGGACACGTCCGACAGAACGCCTGTCCACAATGTCCACAATGTCCACAATGTCCACGGCGGCCCCGCACCCTGCACCCTGAAAAAAATGGCGCCTCCGTTGGCACGGAGGCGCCTTGAAGAAAAAGGCTGGCGGCGCGCTACTTTCCCGCGCTCTTGAACGCAGTATCATCGCCGCAGGGGCCCTTAACGGCCGTGTTCGGGATGGGAACGGGTGTTGCCGCCCCGCTCGGGCCACCAGCCAAAGGAAAAGGCAACTGCAGAAGTCTCCCGGGTTCGACCCGGCATTCCGAAGGGGAACGGAACCGCATTTTCATTTTCTCCCCCCTCCGCGATCCGGATATCCGGTTCGCGAGGGGGGATGGCGGCGAGGC